>NZ_BORF01000003.1:0-353906 GCF_018333035.1 Bacillus sp. J41TS8 | reverse complement strand
GTGAAGAATTTCTTGTGTAGAACATTAGAATGACACCGTCCTTTTCAATCCTTTTCTTTATTATAAAATGAAAAAATGGATAATTTAAGGAAAAAAATAAGACTGTCGAGATTTTCTCGACAGCCTGAGAGCCTCCTTAACTGGAAGGCTCTTCTTTTATATATATGCCGCTCAAGCGTACCGGACGGACAGCACGATTGCTTGTCTCACTGCTTCTTCTAAACTCGCAGGATCAGCTTTGCCGGTTCCCTCATTATCAAAGGCTGTTCCATGGTCAACACTCGTACGGATCATCGGCAGGCCGACTGTAATGCTCACACCGGCTTTAAGGCCAAGCGGACCGAATGCCTGCGTTCAACGCTAGGAACAATTTTCTCTTCTCCTTCTCCATGTCCAAACAAACCATTCTCACTGCCATGGGGGGTAATACCGCATACGGCGATTTTCGGCTGCGGAATGCCTGCGCGAATGAGCGTGTCATACGCCAATTGAATTGTCGTGTACACCCGTTTCACATCACGAGGGAGTCCCTTCAAACGATTGGGACAGCCTCTCGAACTTAAATCATAAATGATATACCCTTCATTCCATCAAGTGCCGCGCGCTCAAACGGCTTTATTCTTGGCTGGCAAAGGCCCATGTTTGCGGAACACGTACATATTTAATCGCCTGACGGTAGTACGTAAAGGCAATATGCAGATCACCGTCTTTCCCCTGCTTGATCGACGGATAGGAAAATTCGCGGTTGAGCTTGTCTTTTGAGTTGTTCGTCATCGCATAACCATCGCCGACTTCGATGTTTCTTTTGACAGGCCATGTGATGCCGCCGTCCTGTGAAAGGGCCAATGTCATCGGCGCCCTCGGAGCTCCCCAGAAGGCAGGTCGCGCTTCTGTGTCAACACCTGTTTTTGTATCATCCTCATCCTCAATTTCATCGTATAAAGATGCTCTTCTTTCGGTCGTTTCATTCGCATTCATATGATTGTATACGAGAGCAAGCGTCCCATCTTGAAGCGCTGTAAATTGAATGGAGGAGTTGTTGTTCGGCAGCTCCGTCGGCTCAGGCTCTGACCAGGTGCGGCCGTTATCAATAGAGCGGCTCAAATAAATCGAGTCTGCAAAACGGCTTCTAAACAGCGCAAGCAATGTGCCGTCGCGCAGTTTTTCAATATTCATATGAACACAGCCCGTACTGCCCGGCACCTTCACTTCCTCCCACGTCTTGCCTTTATCAGACGAAATTTTCACCGCGCTGATGTCACGGTTTCCAGTCCATTTCACGCCCGGCAAGGTGATGCAGTAAAAGACAGGCAGCAGCCAATCGCCGTTATCCAGAACAATGAGCGGCTGGCGGATAAAAGTCCCGGCTTCGGCAAACAATGTGTCAATCTTACTCCATGTCCGGCCTCTATCGTCTGAAGTCCGGTATCTGACAATCGCTGTATCCTGATTGCCGGAAAGCTGTGCCGTATACATAAGCCAAAGCCGGCCGTCAGGCTCTTGAAAAAGCACAGGATTTTGTTCGGAGCGGGAAGGATCATCTGACAGCTTTTCTGCCTGTGTCCACTCATCGCTTCCTCTTTCAAGCCTTGACATGTAAATCGATATATCAGGGATGCCTTCCTGCGTTCCCCCAAACCAGACGCACAACAGATCACCATTATCCAGCTCCAGCAGGTTGGCTGCATGGTTTTGCGGGCAGTCTGTCGGCAAAAACGCATCCTTTCTGGCCGGGTCAGTTTTATTTTCTCTGATGCGCCCATCTATCGGCAGGGAAGTTTCACTTTGTTTCATCACAATTCCTCCTCCACATTTGACTCTTTTTTCGCAGGCGAGCTGATCAGACGGTCTAATACGAGCACAATAAACGGGACAATGATGGCGATGTACATGTTATCGATGCCAAACGGATTGTCCAGCAAATACCATACCGTCGTCGTAATACCTGAAAGCGTCAGACCAATTGTTGCTCCGCGGTTTGAATTGAAATATGGCAAATAAAAGCCCATCGCCGCCACAACGGCAATTGATGTCCGAAGCGCCCTCGTAAAGAAAGAAAGCGTTAACAATTCAGGCGCCAGCGCAACGCCGAGCAGCGGAATAAAACCGATGATAATCGAAACATATCTCGTGATTTTCATGCGCTGTTCCGGTGTCGGGTTTGCTTTCGGCACATAAAAATCATCAATGATCAGCGTCGTTGTCGCCAGCGCAACCGTCGAAACGCCGACGAAAATAGACGCCACAAGGGATGTCGCCACAACCGCGCTCAGCACAGGATTCATGTGCTGCATAAACACCGGGAATGCGTAAATTGGATCAATATCCGGGTACAAATACCGTGCAGCAACGCCGATGACTCCAATGGCAATCGCAAGCGGCAGACAAAGCAGCGCTGCATACAGCGTCGACTTCTTTGCATCTTTCTCACTTTTCGATGATGTAATAGCCTGTATAATAAACTGAGTCGCGAAAATCGCCCCCATGTTGCCGATAAACCAGGCGCCGATTGTCCCCCATCCGATGCTGCCGTCCCAAGTGAAGAAATGCTCCGGCAACTGCTGCGTCATCGGCTCCCAGCCTTTTGTCAAATAGAGGGCAACCCCTAAAGTGATCAGAACCCCAGCATATTTAACAAGAGAATGCAAAATCGTCACCCAGGCAACGCCCTTCATTCCGCCAAACGTAAAATAAAAGGTGCTGACAATCGCTGTAATGATCGCACACGTCATCAGCGGCAAACCTAAAATAGACGAAATTGCCGCCGATCCGCTTAAATAGTTTCCAAGATTCACAAGTAAAAGGGCTACAATCATAATGATAGAAACGACTAGCTTGGTCGAACGGCCAAACTTTTCACTAATAATGCCGGAGATCGTATATTGGCCTGTTTTATAAAATTTCCCGGCTAAGAAGTAGGAAAAAATAAAAAATGCAATCGAGACCGTTACAATCGACCATGAAGCCGCCAAACCATGTGTATAAGCTGATTCAGCGGTCCCAATTGTCGATTTGGTGCCGATGAATTCACTCATCAGCAGAATGCCGACAACAATCGCCGGCAGCGTTTTGGCAGCATTGTTGAATTCCGAACTTGATTTACTGCGAAACCGCATCGTCAGCCACGTCGTAAAAAGAATGTAAACCACAATCACTGCCAAAATAAACGTTATGATCGAACCGCTTAAGACATCCACCCAAACTCCCCCTTTGTTTGTGAGCCATATACAGGCTCATGGTGAAAACCATGTACAGATCCCGGCACCTACATATCCAGCAATTTCAAATAGACGGCTTCAATCTCCGCAATGGACATCGGCTTTGGATTGTTATCCATGAGCCGTTTGACGTCGGCTGCCGCCTCTGCAAGCGATGGAACATCCTCTTTTGATACCCCGAATGTCTTTAAATTTTGCGGAATGTTCAAATCAGCGGTCCACTCTTCAATTTTCCGTATGACCCGCTCTGCTTGACTTGCCTTCGAACCCTTTGGTTCAATTCCAATCACGCCAGCCACATCCGAAAGACGGTCAATCACATGATCCGCATTGAAGGCCGTTACATGCGGAAGCAGCATTGAATTGGCCACCCCGTGCGAAATTTTGTATTTTCCCCCGAGCGGGTAAGCCATCGCATGAACCGCCGCTGTTCCTGCGCTTGTCAAGGCCATTCCGCCATACATGGCGCCAATGAGCATTTTTTCTCTCGCTTCCAGATTATCTCCATGATGGTAGGCCTCCTGAATACTGGAGGAAATCAGTCTCATAGATTCAAGCGCAAACATGTCGCTGAATGGGTTTGCTTTGTTGGAAATATAGGATTCGAGTGCGTGTGTAAATGCATCCATTCCAGTTGCAGCTGTGATCGCTTTTGGAAGACCGGTCGTCAAAACCGGATCTAAAATCACAACCGACGGCAGCAGATAGGGAATGACCATACCAATCTTTAATTCTTTCTCCGGGAACGTCACAATCGCATTCGGCGTCACCTCTGACCCTGTTCCGGATGTTGTCGGAATCAGCACAAGCGGAACGCCGGGCTTTTCAACAAGATTCGTGCCAATCAAAGCAGAAATCGGTTTTTCATTTGTTTTCAGAACAGAGAGGATTTTAGCCGCATCTAGCACACTGCCTCCGCCAATTCCTAGAATCGCGTCATGGCCTCCTTCAGAAAAAAGCTGAAAAACCTCTTCGATATTTTGTTCCGTCGGCTCCGGCTGTATATCGGTGTTAATTTCACTTGAGATGCCTTTTTCGGCCAGCACCTCTTTCATTTGGTCTGCATAGCCGAGAGAAACGATCGACGGCTGAGTTAAAATAAACACCGAACGAATCTGATTCAAGCCGGTCTGATCTAAGTGATCGCCAAGCAAATTGAGTGAATGTGCACCAGCCTCAATTCGGGCGGCCGTTTGAAAATGATAAAGCGTCTTCATAACCTCACTGCTCCTTTGCCATTTTTACTTCAATTCCGTAGCCTTCGAGCATCTTTTTTACTTTTAGCAGCGGCTCTCCCGACAGCTCTGCAATCGGACTTTTAGGCGGCCCGACGGCAATGCCGGCAAGCTCTGCTGCTTTTTTTAGCGGTGCCGGCAGTGAACCGAGTGAAAACGTATCACGAAGCGGTTGCAGCTGCTGTTGATAGCGCTCGCTCTCTTCAATGTTTCCTTGTTTAAAAGATTCATAGATTGAAACAACGGTTTGCGGAAGCACATTGGCTGTGGCAGCTACAGCACCTGTTCCACCCGCCTTCAATGTGTCTAAAATCAATGAATCAGTTCCTGCCAGGACGGAAAAGGACTGTTCTTTTGTACGCTCAAGATACGCCTTAATATTGGCGAAGCTGCCGCTGCTGTCCTTAATGCCGATAATGTTCGGCAATGCCGCAAGCCTTTCAACCGTTTCGGGCTCCAATGATACGCCTGTTCTCGACGGAATGTTGTAGAGCAGGACAGGAAGCGTGACATTTTCAGAGACCGTGCGGAAGTGCTGATACAATTCCTCCTGCGAAGGTGCGACAAAGTATGGCGTAATAATCGAAAGAACATCCGCTCCGATATCCGCCATTTGATTGGATAAGGAAATGGTCGCCTCAGTACTGTTTTCTCCTGCCCCGATGAAAACAGGCACTCGTTTATTAACCGCTTTTACAACTGTTTCAGCAATTTGAAGCTTTTCCTCTTGCGAGAATAAATGAAATTCGCCATTTGTCCCTAAAGCAAAAATGCCATGGACGCCTGAATCAATAAGATCATTCACCAGCTTTTCGGCTGCGCCCGCATGAAAAGCCTGTTCTTTTGTAAGCGGTGTCAGTATGGCAGGGATAATCCCCTCTACTTTCAAGTGATCTCGCCTCCTCTGTTGCATTTTTAAACATTTAAATAGTAAAACGCTTTCACAAATTTTATTATAAAGGTGTTATGATTCATTTAACAACACATTTTTTCGAATTCGGGACAAAAGAATGAAACCTCACCTTCAGCTGATGCGTTTTAAAACAATAAAAAAACCTGTCCAAAGACAGGCCCAAATCTAACCTTTTAAAACTTTCACACAAGCCGCTGTTTTATTTTGAATTTCTGTAAAAAAGGCAGTTTGATACGCTGACCGGCCGGATTGAGTGGCCGCTACAAGCACATCGCTGCACGGAATATGGTGCTCGGCTGCGGCATTTGCTGCAGCACTTATCGCCGTTACAAATTGACCATCTTGCAAACAGCCGTCAACTAACACCCATATGATCAAACGCCCCGCCGTATCTTTCATACCGACGATGCAAAGATCACCCTTTTCCGACACAATATGACAGTCAGCCAATTCAGCATCATGTTGGATAAACAGCGTTTCCTGTTCATAGGCTGACAGGTCATGCGGCAATCCAGAGTTGTTTCCGCTTGCGAAGACAAGCTTTCGTCTCCATGCAAAGCCTGTTTCAGAGGACAGAAGACGCAGCGGGCGGTCTGCCGAAAATGCGATGCCATGCGGCAAATATTGTTCAATCCGCTCTTTTAAAAAGAGGGGCTCGGTTTTCTCCGGGATGGTTTTCGCCTTGATCGTAAACTGCGGATTTGCACGCTGAGGATGGTCCAGCGCTGTGATGCCCGTATCATACACTCTTCCGATACCCTCGGCAGAAAGGGCGGCTTCCGGGCGGTCAAGAACTTCCGCCTTTCCATCTTTCAACAACAGCAGGCGGTCACAGTATAAACTCGCAATATTCACATCATGAAACACCCCGACCACTGCGAGTTTGGATGCAGCCGTTTCTTGTTTCATTAAATCAAGCAGACTCTTTTGAAATGACAAATCGAGAAAACTCGTCGGTTCATCAAGCAGCAAATATTCGGGTTCCTGGGCAAGTGCCTGTGCTAAATACACCCGCTGCTGCTCTCCGCCGCTCAGCTCATGAATGGATTTTTGAGCGAAACGAAGCGTGTCTGTCTGCTTCATCACCCTCTTCACGATATCATGGTCTTCCGCTGTCAGCTGCCGAAAAAGGCCTGATTGATACGCGTAGCGGCCAAACTGTACCGTTTCCTCCACCGTAAAGGAAAAGGCCTGCTCCGTTTTTTGAGGAAGGACCGCCATTTTGCGAGCGAGCTCTTTCGTTTGGTACGCCCCGACTGAACGGCATTCAAGCAGCACCTCGCCGCTTCGAGGCGCGATTGTTCCCGACAACATTTTCAGCAAAGTAGTTTTTCCGCTGCCGTTCGGACCAAGAATTCCTAAAAATTCACCCGGCTTTACAGCAAAGCTGATGTCCTGTAAGACATCCGTTTTTCCGTAGCCGCCGGACACACGGATGACATCAATCATGAATTCGCCCTCCCCGGTAGCGCCGAATCAAAATAAACCCGAAAACAGGCGCTCCTATCAGTGCGGTAATAATACCGATCGGCAGCTCGGACGGCTCAATGATGGTTCTCGACAAAAGATCTGACAGCACAAGGAACGAAGCACCGTTCAGCATCGAGAGCGGCAGAAGATGACGGTGATCCGTAATAGAGAAAAGCCGGATAAAATGCGGAATGACGAGACCGACAAAGCCAATGGTTCCAGACACAGCAACCGCACTGCCAGTTAAAATAGCTCCCGCCAACAGAACGACATACTTACTTCGCTTCACATTCACACCGAGGAGCCTCGCTTTTTCCTCGCCATAAGTCATCACATTCAGTTCTCTCCCGCTGATCAAAAGCGCGGCAGCACCAACCGCAAAAAAGGGCAGAAACAGCGCGATATAACCCCAGCCTCTCATCGATACACTGCCGAGCAGCCAGTGGACGATCGGTTTTAAATCATCGCCGGTCAATGCGATCATGAGAGAAATAAGCGCACCCAAAAAAGAACTGAAGATGATTCCTGTCAAAATCAAAGCAGACAGGGTCAATGAAGGGTGTACGAGCCGCGCAAAGAACAAAACCAAAAAAATCACGACAACGGCCGCGGCAACGCTTAAAAACGGCAGTGTAAAACTTCCGATCACCGGCAGCTGAATCCCAAAAAACAGCGTGACCACTGCACCGACGGCCGCGCCTGACGAAATGCCGAGCGTATACGGATCTGCGAGCGGGTTTTTCAAGAGCCCCTGAAACCCGGCTCCCGCAGCAGCAAGCCCCGCGCCGACAAGAGCGGCCAGCACCACCCTCGGCAGTCTGATTTTCATGATGATGTTCGCCTCTGTCGTATCGGGATTTAACCCTTGAATACCAAACCATTCGTTCAAAAAAACCTTGATAATAGAAGGAATGGGAATCTCCAAAGATCCGATAGAGATTCCCATAAGAACAGATGCCGACAGAAACATCAGGCTGAAGGCATATGCCGCGAAGCGGTTATTTTTTAAAAACGTCAGGGTAAATATGTTCAGCAAGCTCTTCGACCCCTTTGATCAATCGCGGCCCCGGACGGGTCACGAGGTCAGGGTCCACGTCGTATACTTCGTTATTTTTGACCGCTTTTACACCGTTCCAGCCGCTTCGTTTTTTAATTTCGCTGACTGCGGATTTACCATTTGTCGTCACGATCGCATCGGGATTCAGCTTGACGATCGCTTCTTCCGTTATTTTGGTCCAGCCTTTCTGCGCGGAAGCAGCATTTTCCGCATGGATCGCTTCAAGCATTTCATCCATAAAGGTGCCTTTTCCGGTCGTATAAATGTCCGGAGCCGGAGACACTTCGACAAATACTTTCTTTTGATCGTCTTTAGATATGCCGGCAGCTTTTTCTTTTATGTCAGCCAGGTCAGATTTCATGCCCTTGATCAGGCTTGCCGCTTGATCCTCTGCACCGGCAGCTTTTCCGATCATTTCGATGGACTGGTACGCCTCTTTAAAAGAGGCCGCATCATTCACGGTCACCACCGTAATTCCTGCATCCTCCAGCTGCTTTAGTCCTTCTTTGGCACTCTGCATGCTCGATGCGTGAGCCAAGACCAAGTCGGGATTTAACGAAATGATTTTTTCTGTGTTGAATTCCATGCCCCCGATTTTTTCAACGTTTTTCACTTCTTTTGGATATGTATCAAAATCCGTCACGCCGACGACTTTCTTCCCCAGGCCAAGGGCATATGTAATTTCGGTATTGCTCGGCATCAGAGAGACGATTTTCTTCGGTTCTTTTTCAATTTTGACCTCTTGTCCTGAAGCATCTTTTATGGTGACCGGAAACGCTTCAGCCGCCTTCTCCTGTTTTTGCTGTTCTGCCGGCTTTTGCGCTTGACCGCAGCCGCTAAGAACGCCGGCGGCCAACAGCAGTGACAGCAATAAAAGCCCTAACTTCTTCATTCTGCTTCCTCCTCGGGATAAAATAAAAACATCTCTACTCAGTAAAGATGCAGTAAACCAGGAACGTACAAAAAAAGAGCACATCGCTTATACCGCATCTGTCTTCGCAGATAACGCGGTCATCATCCAGGCGGTTATTCCGGGGCTTTTGGTTGATCGCTCCCGGCCCGTCCGAACTGCTCGCGGGGGGCTCGCCGGCTCCCTTAAGCTGCTGACGGCTAGCGCCTTTCTGACTCATTCGTGTCCTAATTTCGGAATTATTATACTATAATCGACACAGGTCTGTATATGAGATTCTGAAAAGGAGATTTTCAACTGAAAAAACGTTGTTTTTGCTAAAGTATTTACGATATATTGCATATAGAGAAAGGGTGGTTTTATGCCGATACCGAAAAACTATACGCCGCAGGTCAGACTTTCAGCAAAGGAAAAAGCGTTTCACCAATTGCAGCGCTGGATTGTCGACGGAACACTTGAACCCGGCGAAAAAGTCACGGATGCCGATCTGGCCGAAGCGCTCGGCGTCAGCCGCACACCGGTCAGAGAAGCGCTACAGCTCCTCGAATCCCAAGGTTTTGTTGAAATGAAGCCGGGAAAAGAAACAAAGATCACGCTCATTCATCCCGATGATGCGCTGGCCGTCTATCCCCCGCTCGCACATCTTCAGGCTCTGGCGGCGGAACTGGCCGCGCCGCTTTTGACTGAAGAAGAGATCGCCGAGCTCAAAAAACTCGCGGCTCAATACGAAGCCGCGTTTAAGGAAGAGCGGAACCACGATGCAGCCGAACTGGACGAACAGTTCCACCATTTGATTACAGAAGCGGCTAAAAACCCGTATGTTCTTCAGTTTTCCTCTGTACTGCAGCTTCATGTCAGACGGATGAAGTATGTGTTTTTCAATCGGCCGTCTGCTCCGAAACTGCAGTCCGCCGCCGAGCATTGGGAAATCATCGCCGCTTTTGAAAAAAACGATCCGAAATTGGCGGCTGAAGTGATGAAAAAGAATTGGCTCCGTCCGATGGAAGATATTCATAAGATTTTAAAAAACAAGGAACAATAAAACGTCAAGCACGATTTTCGACCGAGGTGTCCAGCTGCGATATACTGTTCATTAGATGTTTTTTCATCTTAACTCTTAAAACAAGGATTGATGGCATATGGATTTACAGCTAAAAGACAAACTCGTCCTCGTGACAGGTTCTACTGCAGGTATTGGAAAAGCAACGGCGGAAGCCTTTTTGGCGGAAGGGGCCGAAGTCATCGTGAACGGACGGACAGAAGAAAAAGTCCAGTCAGTCGTTGAGGAACTTTCCCGGCACGGAAACGTTCACGGCATTGCCGCTGATTTATCCGCTCCTGAAGAAAGCATGGCATTGGTCGAAAAAACCGCTAAAATCGGGGAGCTTGATGTCCTCGTCAATAATATGGGCTTCTTTGAAGTGAAGGATTTCACAGAGGTGACAGACGAAGAGTGGCTCAAATATTTTGAAGTAAACGTTTTAAGCGCAGTCAGGCTTTGCCGCGCGTTTCTGCCGGCCATGCTGAAGCGTAATAAGGGAAGGATTCTCAATTTGGCAAGCGAAGCCGGCATCAAACCGCTTCCGCAGATGATCCCTTATTCAATGACGAAAACCGCTCTGATCAGTTTATCAAGAGGTTTGGCCGAAATGACGAAAGGGACAAATGTGACGGTCAACTCCGTCCTTCCGGGACCTACCTGGACGGAAGGCGTCGCCAATTATATGGAGGGTGCAGCAGCTCAGGAGAAAACCGATTTAGACACTTTTGTCAAAGACTATTTCAAAGTGAATGAGCCGACTTCTTTGATTCAGCGCTATGCAAAACCGGAAGAAGTGGCGAGTACGATCGTCTATCTCGCTTCCGAAAAAGCTGCGGCCATCAACGGTTCCGCTCAAAGAGTGGAAGGCGGAATTATCCGCTCCATTTAACAGAAATCCTCTGCCGATCGGCAGAGGATTTTTTCCTTTTGGGTTAAGATCTCTTCTCCAGACCTCCCGTCAGCCTTTCGCGGTCATCCGGCTCAAAACCGTTAAGCCGCTTTAAACATGATGCCCGCCAATTTGCCGACAGTTCCTCCACCTCGAGAAGTTTTTTGATGCCCTCAATATTGTTCTTTTCATGATGCTTGATGCGATTTGCGTAAGAAATCGTGATGCCTTTAGGGTGGCGTGAGATTCGTTTCAGACCACGATCCTTACAGACGAACCCTTCTTTCAGCACGCGAAAGTAAAAACCCGTAAATCCGGTGTCCTGTACCTTCAGTATCATATCGGGCATACCGTACCTTACGGTTAGTTTATAGCAAGGCTGCCTTGGCTGGCTCACCTGTACAACAGCTTCACCCAGCTGAAAGATATCGCCGATATGAACGTCATCCTCCAGCAGACCCTTGATCGTTAAATTTTCGCCAAATGCTCCGTATTCCAGCTTTCTTTGCAGTTCCTTTTCCCAAAAGAGATAATGTTCATACGGATAGACACACACTGCTTTTTCCGCGCCACCATGATGAACGAGATCCCCCTGCCCGTCCCCCGCAAAATTAGTAGATGACAGGAAGATAGGGCCGCTTGCCGGCTTCTTGTATATTCCGGTAGACACAGCTTTATTTTGAAACTGAATTGCCTCTGGCTTCCCTACATTGATCGAAAGGATATCGGCATATTCCATTCATATCACCTCTTACATTCAAATGTCCTGCAGACGGCAGCGGCCGAACAGCAACGCTGCACATCTCTTTTGAGATTTAAGTATAATCGACCTCTTATCATAAAACCATTCAATCGTTATTATAAAAACAATAGGTTAAACCTATCGTTGAGTTTCGTCTGTTTTTTATAATGGAGAGGAGGAAAAAGCATTGGAGCTAAAGCAATTGGAATATTTCATGGCATTGTGCCGGGAGCTTCATTTTACCCGTGCCGCCGAAAAACTGAATATCGCTCAGCCCTCGCTGAGCCAGCAAATCCGTTTGCTTGAACATGAAATCGGAACGCCTTTGTTTAACCGTTCAGGCAAACGCACCGTAATGACGGAAGCGGGAAAGATTCTGCTTCAGCACTGTTACAATATCTTTCATGAACTGTCACAGGCGCAAGACGCAATCAGCGAGCTCCAAGGTTTAAAGAGGGGAACGCTAAAAATCGGGGCGCTGTTGACCGTGGTTAATTATTTGCTTCCCCGGACCGTGATCGAATTTCACCGCAGCTACCCCAATATTGAATTGTCTGTTTTAGGGCTGAGAACCGGAGATATTTACGAGCGGCTGCTGCAAAATGAGCTCGACTTGGGCATTGTAGCCCAGCGGGTGGAACACAGTGATCTGGAAACCGTTCCATTCCTTACCCAGCAGCTCGCCCTCGCAGTGCCTATTGACAATCCGGTTGCAAAACGGCAGTTTGTCACACTTGACGTGTTAAGGGAGATTCCATCTATCTTGCTGCCTGAGACGTATTTTTTGCGGCAGCTGATCAACGAAAAGTGCCGCACGTTTGGATTCGAACCTCGGCCAGTCATGGAAATGACAACGATGGAATCGATCATGAACATGGTTGGTAAAGGCATTGGCGCCACCATTTTGCCGAAAGGCTATCTCGATGATATTGGAAATAAATCCATTCAGACGATTCCGATTCAAATGCCGGATTTGACGACGGAAATCAGCATCGTTTACCGTAAAAACAAGCATATATGCGCTGCAAGCCGGGTGTTTATGGAACTGCTGATTTCCTCGGTCAAAAACGAAACCGCTGATGCGCCGCCGCGTTAAAAGAAAGATCCTCTGCATGTCTGCAGAGGATCTCTGTTTAGACTTCGTGTGAATCATAGCGTTTTCCGTTAATATACAGATTCGAAAAAACAGGGTCTTTCACATGTTTCAGTTCCATCGGAATATCGACGCCGTCGATCTCGGAATCAGTCACTTTCAGACCGGTGACTGGAGAATGATCGTACGCCAGCACCCTGATCCCGTATTGTCCGCCCATGCTTTCCAGCTGCTCAACATCAATGTTGCGGACGACGGGCTTGAAATCTCCGGCGTCCCCTTCTTCATATTCCATATCGATGGCGATCACTTCGCGCTTCAAGCTTTTGACCGTATTTTTGTGAAAGTAGATGTTTTCAAGAACACCGCCGCGCACCGAATTCGTTTTAATGCGGAGGGCTCTGTCCAAGTTCGGGCTGTCCATGAGGTTTCCCTCGGCGATGACATTCTTCACGCCGCCGGAAATTTCGCTTCCGATCGTGACCCCTCCATGCCCGTCTTTCATTTCGTTATGTTCAATGACAATGTTCTCCGATGGCATGTTGATCCTTCGGCCGTCGGCGTTTCTTCCCGATTTGACGGCGATGCAGTCATCTCCATTATCAAAATGGCAGCCCTTGATCACCACGTTTTTGCACGATTCCGGGTTGACTCCGTCGGTATTCGGACCGTGTCCGATGACCTTGATTCCGTCCACTGTCACATTCTCGCAAAGCACGGGATGAACTTGCCACATCGGCGAATTCAAAACGGTGACACCTTGAATCAAAATATCTTTGCAGCGATACGGCTGAATGAAGTTCGGCCGCAAATAATGCCCTTTTCCAAACTGCCGCTCAGTGACCGGGACACCGCGCTCAGCCATTTCAAACAAAGCATTTCGGTCTTTTTCCTGTGAAGACTGGCCGTTCGTTCCCCTTTTCCACGGCCACCAATGTTCGTCATCACCTTGGCCGTCAAGCGTGCCCTTTCCGGTTATTGCAATATTTTCGGCTTCGTAAGCATAGATGAGCGGTGAATAATTATAGAGCTCGACGCCTTCGAACCTCGTCAGCACAACGGGGAGATAATCTTCCGGGTTCTGACTGAATTTGATCACCGCTCCTTGTGCAAGATGAAGCTCCACATTGCTTTTCAGTCTGAGTGCACCGGAAAGAAACACGCCTTCAGGAACTGCTACTCTTCCACCGCCTGCTTTGTGGGCTTGATCAATCGCCTTTTGTATCGCTCCCGTCGCATCCTTTTTTCCGCTTCCGTCAGCCCCAAACGCTGTAACATCAAATGATCGATCAGGAAATACCGGAACCTTCAGCGTCTTTAGAATCTCGTCTTTTATTTTCTGCAGACTCACGTTACCGCCCCCTTTACAATGTAACGCCTGTTTTAAATATCGCAAGCTCCCTGAAATCGTTTATCTCATTGTTCAGCTGCCTGCCGCCCGCGACTTCGATCAAATATGCTGTCAACTCTTTCAAAACGTCATCTTCTGACCGGTTTTCGAGCACCCTTCCCGCATTAAAATCGATCCAGTGGCGCTTCGCCTCATAAATCGCTGTATTTGTCGAAATTTTCATCGTCGGCACAAAGGTGCCAAAAGGCGTGCCCCGCCCTGTCGTAAATAAAACGATTTGACACCCTGCAGCGGCCAGTGCGGATGAAGCAACAAGGTCATTTCCCGGAGCGCTCAGCAGGTTCAACCCGTTCTTTTTCAAAACGTCCCCGTATTCCAGAACATCCGTCACCTTTGAAGTGCCGGCTTTTTGCGTACAGCCGAGCGACTTATCCTCCAATGTCGTAATGCCGCCTGCTTTGTTGCCCGGAGACGGGTTTTCATAGACGGGCTGCCTGTGATCGATAAAGTACTGTTTAAAATCGTTGATTAAGCGGACGATTTTATGAAACACTTCCTCATTTTCAGCCCGCTCCATCAAAAGCGTTTCCGCTCCAAACATTTCAGGCACTTCTGTCAAAACCGCCGTTCCCCCTTGGGCGATCAGAAAATCGGAGAGCCGGCCGAGCAGCGGATTCGCGGTAATGCCGGAAAATCCATCAGATCCGCCGCACTTCAAACCGATCTTCAGTTCAGAAATCGGAACATCTTCACGCCGGTCACCTTTTGCATGCTCATAAATTTCTTTTAACAGTTTGACGCCTTCCGTGACTTCGTCTGATACTTCTTGAGAAAGCAGGAACTTGACCCGGCTGTGATCATAATCGCCGAGCGCTTCGCGGAATTCATGGATGCTGTTGTTTTCACAGCCAAGTCCCAGCACAAGGACACCGCCTGCATTCGGGTGTTTGACGGCATTCGCCAACATCGTTCTCGTGTTGATATGATCATCGCCAAGCTGTGAACAGCCGTACTGATGCTTTAATACGTGAACGCTTTCAAAAGGGACGATAGAGCCGACCTCAGCTTTAAATTCCTTGATGATCAGCTCTGCAATGCCATTTACACAGCCGACAGTCGGTACGATCCATAGCTCGTTTCTGATTCCCGTTTTTCCGTCTTTTCGTTTAAAGCCTTTAAATGTGAGCGGTTCTTTTTGATAGCGGTTTTCCGTAAATTTCGGCTTGTAGCTGTATTCTTCGACACCGCCCAAATTCGTTTTCACATTTTTTGTATGCACCCACTCCCCCGTCTGAATCATGTCAGTGGCGTGCCCGATCGGAAAGCCGTATTTGATGACGTCTTCATTTTCAGCGATGTCTTTTAAAGCAAACTTATGGCCTTTCAAAATCGTTTCCTTGATCACGATGGCCCGTTCTCCTGCAGTGACCGTTTCACCGGTTTGCAATTCTCTTAACGCAATGCCGACATTATCTTGAGAATTGATCATCAAGCAGTCTTTCATCACATGTCCCCCAGCTCAGCCATTTGGCTGTTCATCATTTTTTTCAGCGCCTTCCTCATTCCCGTTTGTTTCATGTCCCTTAAATATTCAGCCGTCTTGTCCGTCAACCCGGAAATGTCGTTCAGGTTTTGCCCCCATACTTTTTCAAACCCGAGAACATGGAACGCGATGTTTGAAACGTCTGTCTCTTCTGTCCAGAGCCGTTTGAAAAAAGCCAGCACCTCATCGTCGTCAGACAGCGGAATGGCCTCATCTTCCCGTTTTCCTTGGTAAAAATAAATTAAAGCGCTTAAAGCAAATACGGTTCGAGCAGGAAGTTTGCCAGTTCGTTCCGCATATTCCATTAAGACGGGCAAATTTCTGACTTTGAATTTTGCAAAGGAATTTAAGGAAATATCGATCAGCTTGTGACGGATAAACGGGTTTTTAAAGCGGTCGAGAATCTCTTCCACATAGGCGTCAAGCTCACTGCCGGGCATATCGATCGTCTCGAGCACTTCACGCTGAATCAGCTCTTTCACAAATGATCCGATAAGTTCGTCTTCAGCCGCTTCACGAACCGTCTCAAGGCCTGCCAAATAAGCGATCGGCGTCATCGCGGTATGGGCGCCGTTTAAGATTCTCACTTTTCTCAGCCGGTACGGCGTCACATCTTTGACAAACTCGACATTCAGACCGGCCTCATGAAGCGGAAGCTCGTCTGGAAGCCATTTCGGCCCTTCAATCACGAACAAATGATACGGCTCCGCCGTCACCATCAGAGAATCGCGATAGCCGGCCGCGTCTTCAAGCCGGTGTGCATTTTCTTGCGGGAATCCCGGTACGATCCTGTCTACAAGCGTATTGCAAAACACATTTGACTCCTCAAGCCAATCGATGAACCCCTGTTCAAGCGCCCATTCGTTCGTATAGCGCAGCACAATCTCTTTCAGTTTTTTCCCGTTATCTTCAAGCAGCTCACACGGGAGGATCACCAGGCCTTTTTCCCTGCTTCCCTGAAAAGTCAGGTAGCGTCTGTATAACAGCGCAGTCAGCTTCCCCGGATAGCTCTTCTGCGGACGGTCGGACAGCCGGTCTTCCTCGATATATATGATGCCGGCCTCTGTCGTATTTGAAAAGACAAAGCGCAAATCCGGCAGATCGGCCAGCTTCATAAATTCATCATAGTGTTCATAGCTGCTGACGACTCTGCTGATTGTTGTAATGACAGCAGAATCGCGAACCTCCCGTCCTTCCCTGAAGCCTTCAAGATAAAGCGTGTAAAGCCCATCCTGTTCTTGAAAGGCCGTTACTGAGCCGCGGCGCGGAGGCACAACGACGGCGCTGCCGTTAAAATCGGTTTCTTCATTCAATCTATGAATCTGCCAGTCAATAAACCCCCTCATAAAGTTACCTTCCCCGATTTGCAAAATCCGTTCGGGACGGCTCGGCTTAGACCTTATCCGTTTGGACAGCCTCTCCATTTCAATTCCCTCCTCATTTTTGCACACGTTCACATTTTACAGCGCATCAAAAATGATGCTATAGATGCTTAACTGAATTGCGAATGATCAGCTCCGTGCCGATGAGCGTCTGCCTGCCTTCTGCCTGCGGATTTTCGATCAGTGACAACAGGCTTTCCGCACCAAGCATGCTGATTTTTTCCGTCGGTTTTTTTACCGTCGTCAATGACGGTGTCGTATACGCCGAAAATCCGCTATCGTCAAAGCCGATGATCGACATATCGTCAGGACAGCGTTTCCCGTTTGCATAAAGGGCGTTCATCGCGCCGATCGCCATATCATCATTGGCGCAAAACAGGGCAGTCGGAGGGTTCTTCAGCTTCAGCAGCGTTTCAGCCGCACGAAAGCCGCTTTGCATCGTATAATCACCTTGAACGAGGTATTCGCCGGGCATGTCAAGATTTGAGTCGCGAAGCGCTCGAAGAAAGCCTCCTTTTCTTTCTTGAGACGATTTAAAACTTTCTTTCCCCTGCACCATGGCGATCCGTCTGTGGCCGTTTTTGATCAAGTATGAAGCAGCGAGGAAAGCGCCCTCGTGTTCATTCGCCAAAATATTGACGACGGAGTGCCCTTCGATTTTTCTGTTCAGCACGACGACCGGAATATTCTGTTTGAGGACGTGCTCAATAAAAGCCTGATCCTGTTCGCTTTGGCTGATTAAAATCATGCCGTCATAGCGGTTGCGGTGAATGGATGACAAATCATGATAATCGTCAATCCCCCTGACAACCATATTATAGTTTTCATCGATCACCTTGTTGACGCCGCGCAGGATGTCTGCAAAGAAACTTGAAGACGTCCCGTCTGTCAGGCTTGTTAAAAACAGACCGATCGTAAAAGACTTTTGCGTAACAAGGCTTTTCGCATTAAAATTCGGTTTATAATTCATTTCGGCTGCGATGTCGAGTATTTTCTTTTTCGTGTTCTCTTTTATCAGCGGACTATTGTTCAGCGCTCTGGATACTGTGGTGTGCGATACATTCGCCAGCCTGGCGATATCTTTAATCGTTACTGACATTGTTTTTTTACCCGCCTTTTCTTGCTGTTGTTACCATCAGTTTACCATATCAAAAGCGCTTTTTAGAAAATGAAATTCCGCTATGGTCTCGCTTCGATTTCCGCGATCATTTCGGCATGCTTCTGATCTGTCAGACGGTACAGGTAGCCGAGAACGAGAATGGCCGCCGTCAGCGCCGCTGCAGGATACAAAAGGAGTATCGCTTTAATGCCGAGCAGCGTCCCCGCTTTTTGGGTCGCATTCGGCACATAGCCGATAATGCTGAGACCGATCCCCGACAGGAAGCCGGAGAGCGACTGAGCCAGCTTTCTCGAAAAGTTAAACAGCGAGTATACCGTTCCTTCTTTCCGTTCCCCTGTTCTCCACTCGCCATAATCGATTGCGTCTGATACAAATGCCCAGGTGATACCGTTCGGAATGCTGATGCCGATAAAGGCGATGCTGGCGAGAATCGTAAAAACAAAGACATTGCCCGGTACGAAAAAATTGATCAGATCCGCACAGACGGAAACCGCGAGCCCCAAAATAGCGGTATGCTTTTTCCCGAACAGCTTCACGAGCTTCGGCAGCATGATGACGCCGATAAAGGATGAGCCGATGATGATAAAGTTCATGTAGGCCATCAGTTCGGCGTTGCCGAGGTTATACTGTGCGAAATAAATCAGCATCGCAGATTTAAGGTTATAGGCTGAAATCGTAAAAATGGTCATGAATATAAGCGTAAGGAGCGGTTTATTCGTAAAAAACGTCTTTGATATTGCTTTGAATGTCACTTTTTCCTGTTTGTACTTCTCATCTTTTACGACAATCCGTTCCTGGCAGTTTCTATAGCAAATGTAGAAAAACAACACACCGAGAAAAGACATCAGCCCCATGACGACCGGATAGGCAACCGCAGGGTTGTCAAACCTGACGATCATCGGAATGACAACAATGCTCGTCACAAACAGGGCGCCCAGCGAGCCGGCCTGTCGAAAGGAAGCAAGCGAAGTCCGCTCCACCGAATTTTGCGTCATGGCCGCCCCGAGCGAGCCGTAAGGGATGTTGACAAAGGAATAGCCGAGGCCCCAAAGCATGTATGACGCATAAGCGTATATGAGTTTGCCCGTCGGTGACAGATTCGGCGAGATGAAGGTCAATATCGTCAAAATCGCGAGCACAAAGCTTCCGTATAGCAAATACGGCCTGAATTTGCCTTTCGGCCCGATATTCTTCCTGTAGTCGATCGATGTTCCCACAATCGGATCGACAAAAGCGGCAAAAAGTTTGCTCACAAGAAAAATGCCGCCGGCCGCTGCCGCCGGAATACCGGCAACATCCGTAAAAAACTTCAAAAGATAGAGCTGTCCAAGGTCAAACATAAATCCGTTCCCAAAATCTCCAAAACCGTAAGAAACCTTTTCTTTTAAACTTAATTTCTCTTGAGTGACGGTGACTGTTTCGGTTTGTTTGTTCGTCGATATTTCCATGAAAAAGCAGCTCCTCTGCTAGCCATTTTGTGACTCTATGCTTTCAAACGATCTTTCACTTCAAACTGGAAATAGTGTTTTGCATTTTCGTAGCAGATCCCTTTGACGATCCGTCCCAGAAGCTCGATATCATCCGGCGCTTCTCCTTTTTCAACCCATGTGCCGATGACATCGCAGAGCAGGCGCCTGAAATATTCATGTCTTGTGTAGGAAAGAAAGCTGCGCGAATCAGTCAGCATACCGATAAAACGGCTCAATAGTCCGATGTTGGCGAGCGATTTCATTTGTTCGAGCATGCCGTCTTTCGTATCGTTGAACCACCAGGCGGTGCCATGCTGGATTTTCCCCGGTATCCGGCCGTCCTGGAAGCTTCCGCAAAGGCTTGAAATCACGACGTTGTCTCGCGGATTTAAAGAATACAAGATCGTTTTTGGCAGCGCGTCTTTTCGGTCAAGAGAATCGAGAAAGCTGCACAAAGGCTTTGCGATGTCCTGATCATTAATCGCATCATATCCCGTATCAGGCCCGAGCTTCCGGTACATTTTGCTGCTGTTGTTTCGGAGGGCGTTAATATGAAGCTGCATCGCCCAGCCCTTCTCCGCATAGCATGTTCCCAAATAGTGCAGGGTAAAGGATTTAAATTTGCACTCTTCCTCAGGCGAGGCGGCTTCTCCGTTCATCACCTTTGCAAAAATCGGACGCACTTCGCTTTCATCTGTTTCCGTGTACATCATTTGATTGATGGCATGATCCGATATCCGTCCGCCTAGTTCATGGAAAAAGTCAATTCTGTTTTTAAGCGCTTTCAAAAAATCGTCATAATTTCCTATCTTCATAGCGCTTGCTGCTTCAAGCTTGCTCACCCAGGCGGCAAAGCCTTCTTGATTGATTTCCAGCGCCTTGTCTGGCCTAAATCCGGGTAAAACGCTTACATTAAAGTCTTCATCTTTCAGCTTCATATGATATTCAAGACTGTCTGCCGGATCATCCGTCGTGACAACCGTTTCAACGTTTGATTTTTCAATCAAGTCTCTGGCGCCGAACCCTTCTCCGGTCAGCTGTTTGTTCACCCGCTCCCAAATATGCGGCGCGCTCTTTTCATCAAGCCGTTCATCGATGCCGAAAAACCTTCTCAGTTCCAAATGGGTCCAATGATAAAGCGGGTTTCCGATCGTCATCGGAACCGTTCTTGCCCAGGCGCTGAATTTCTCTTCGTCTGACGCATCTCCTGTAATAAACTCTTCGGATATTCCATTGGCCCGCATTGCTCTCCACTTGTAATGATCCCCGTACAGCCATACTTCGGTCAGGTTTTTAAACGTTTTGTTTTCGTAAATTTCCTTTGGGTTCAAGTGGCAGTGGTAGTCGATGATCGGCATCCCTTTAGCATACTGGTGGTACAACACTTTCGACGTTTCATTCGTTAAAAGAAAATCGTCATTCAAAAACGGCTTCATAAAATCCCCACCTTTCCTTATTTAATGTTAACGTGAACATTTCTTTTTGCAATACAATGTGAACGTTAACATTTAATCTTATTTTATACGAACCTCGCCTTCTTTTCCATTATTTTCTCAACATAAAAGAAGCCTAAAGGCAATAACCTTTGGCTTCTTCTTTTTCATACCGCTTATTTGGCGGTTTTAGGGTTTTTCTTAAATTCCATCGTAATTTCCGTCCCGCGGCCTGTCCGGCTGTCAACGGCGATGCAGCCGTCGTGAAGGTGGACAAGTTCCAAAGAAATCGCAAGGCCGAGACCGCTTCCTTCTGTCGCATCTTTTGTATGCGTTCCTCTGTAGTAGCGGTTAAATAAATTTGAGACGGTTTCCGAGTCCATGCCTCTTCCGTTGTCTTGAATTTTAAGAATAATATATTGCTTGGTTTCTTCAAGGATCACCTTGATGTCAGTGCCTTTTTTGTTATGCTTGACGGCGTTGGCAAGGAGGTTTTCCAGGACTCTTCTGAACCAGCCTCTGTCTATCGCAAACTCGGTATCTTCTTGCGTATATTCAAAAGAAACGTTGTACCCTTCCGAAAACGAATGGCGCTTAAACTCTTCAACGAAGCTTTTTAAAAACGGCACAAGCCTCACTGTCTGGCGTTTAATCGGCAAGGCGTCGTTTTTCAGCCTGTACGTCAAGTTCAGGTCTTCGATGAGCTGTGACATGTAGTCCGATTTTTCTTTCATTGCCTGGCCGATTTCACGGATTTCTTCTTTTGACCACTCATAGTTTGGAGACTCCAGCATCATGCTGTAGCCGTAAATCGTGCTGAGCGGCGTTTTTAAATCATGGGAGAGCCCCGCGATCCATTCCTCCCGAGTCGTTTGGATTTTCTTGCGGCTTTGTTCGTCTTTTTTCAGCGTTTCCGTCAGCTGCTCCATCGATTCAAACACTTCTGTGAACAACCGGTACGGCTGTTTTCGCTTCCCTTTTTTGTTCCGGCTTTGCGGGCGGCCTTTCCGATTTCTCGGCTCTTCAAATCGCCCTTTTGAAAGGTTGACGATCCATTTAATCGTATGGATGATCGGCATGCCGAATCTGAAAGAATACCAAATCGTCATGGAAGACATCAATACGATCAGAACGCCGATCACGAGCAGAACGATTTTTAAAGCGAGCCCGATCATCGTCCTGTTGAACTCATGATCCGGATTATAAATCGGGTTCGGGGTAGCGGCAATCAGCCATTCTGTCGCGCTTAAACGCCTGTATGAAAACTCGTGCTCGTAGTTCCATGGCTTCGATCCGTATTTTAAAAGTTCCAGCTCAGTGATGCCCTGGCTGTAATCTATGTCCTGATAGAGCGAGTTCAACATTTTCCCTTTTTCGCTGAACAGATAAACCGATCCTTTGTTTTTCTTAATGAAATCAAGCGTGCTTTTTTTATAGGAAGAAAGGTCCGCCATATCCTTCTCTTCCTTTTCCAAATAGGACAGGATCGTATCGCTTTTCGACTCCCATCCGAATAGAATCACGTAGTCTTCACCATTGAAATTGGCAGACCAGAAGTTGACTTGATATTTTTTGATTCTTTTTTTGTCAAAGACTGATACGAGGTCTTCCCTGTGGTACTCCCTCTGAATTTCCGAAGGAAGGCGGTAGGAATAAACGGTTTTCTCCTTACCGTCTAATATTTGAAGCCAGCCTCCCTGTTTGTCGATAGCCGATTTCAAGATATCTTCAATCTGCCAATTATTATTGTCATCCACACTGACCCAGCTTTCAAAAGTGTCTGATGTGGCTTTTGCCAAGCCTGTATCCGCTTCGCTCTCGCTTAACCGGAGAGCGAAAAAGATGAAGGATAACAGCAGAGTGGCGAGGACAAGACCGAGAATCAGGAAAATCTGGCTGACAAAATGGAGAACGAGCTTTCCTCTCAGCTTCATCCTTCGCTCTCTTTTCTTGCAGGATTGGGAACGAACTTATAGCCAAGACCGCGAATCGTGACGATATATTCGGGGCTGCTCGGGTCTTTTTCGATTTTCTCCCTCAGTTTTCTGATATGTACCATAACGGTGTTGCTGTCTCCGTAAGATGGAACGCCCCACACTTTTTCATAAATTTGGTCCTTGGAAAGCACTCTGTTCGGATGATCGCAAAAATATTGCAGAAGCTGGAGAAGCTGTGCGGAGCAGCTGACCGTTTCTCCGTCCACGATCAGCTCCGCAAAATCGGGATGAAATGTAAACCGTTCATATTCGTAGGCTGAAGATACCGAAGCAGCTGCGACTTCTTTATGTATATACGTTCTTTTTAAATGCGCTTTAATCCTGGCAATTAACTCCAGAGGATTAAAAGGTTTTGTAATATAATCATCGGCTCCGTAGGCAAAACCTGACAGTTTATCGAGGTCCGATGTCTTCGCCGTTAAAAAGAAGATCGGGGCGTTGGTGTGCCGTCTGATTTCAGGGGATACATCAAATCCTGTCTGTCCCGGCATCATGACATCGAGAAGTATTAAGTGCACGGTATCCTTTTTCACGATGTCGAGCGCTTCTTCTGCGCTGCTCGCGGTCAGCACTTCTGAAAATCCTTCCTTCGTGAGGACGCGCTTGACCATTTGAACAATGGCGTCTTCGTCATCCACAATCAAAATTGTCGCATTTTCCAAAATCCTTCTTTCCTTTCTGTCTATATCATGTTTTGATATCCTCATCTTACCATCTATTATATCTTTATCGGCACCCGTTTTCTGATTTTAAAGTAAAAATAAACTTTTTTAGAAATGATTTTTTACTTTACGAAATCATGGAATAAAAAAACAGACATCGTCTGATGTCTGTCAGCCGGTTGCCAGCCTCTGATCCTCTTCTTTTTTCAATAGATCATAAGTCAGGCACACCGGTTTTCCTGTGCGCGGGTCTAAAATAATTTCCGCATCAATCTGAAACACTTTTTTCAATACCTCTGATGTCATGACTTCATGTGGAGCGCCCTCTTTGACAATTGCACCGGAGTTCAGCGCCACCATGTGATGGGCAAAGCGGGCGGCATGGTTGAGGTCGTGAATGACCATCAAAATCGTTCGGCCTTCTTCTTTGTTGAGCTTTTCCAGCAGTTGCAGAATTTCAAGCTGGTGCGCCAAGTCCAAATAGGTTGTCGGTTCGTCGAGCAGCAAGAGCTCCGTTTCCTGGGCAAGAGCCATCGCAATCCAGACGCGCTGGCGCTGTCCCCCGGAAAGGGCTTCGATCGGCCGGTCATAAAAAGGCAGCATTCCTGTCACTTCGAGAGACCATTCAACCATGCGGCGGTCATCGGCCGAGAGCCTGCCCATTCCCTTTTGATGAGGAAAACGGCCGTAAGAAACGAGCTCATATACGGTCAGACCGCCTGGCGCCTCAGGGGTCTGCGGAAGAATCGCCATCTGTTTGGCTATATCTTTCGTCGACATTTGGTGGATCGCTTTGCCGTTTAAATAAACGGCGCCCGTTCTAGAACGCTGTATGCGTGCCATCGTTTTTAATATGGTTGACTTGCCGCACCCGTTCGGACCGATCATGGTCGTTACTTTTCCTTTTGGTATGTGGAGGTTTAAGCTTTCGACTATCATCTGTTCTCCGTAGCCGATCCCCAGGTTGTTTGTTGAAAGAGACACCTTGCACCCTTCCCTTCTTTAATTTGTTTTCATGAGCAAATAGATAAAGTACGGCGCGCCTAAAGCGGCAATGACTAACCCTACGGGAATTTCCGAAGGCGCCAGTATCATCCTTCCGATTAAATCCGCCAGCAAAAAGAGCAATGCTCCGGTCAACGCGGAAGCCGGGATTAAAAGCTGATGCTTCGGCCCGACAAGCCTTCTGGCAATATGCGGAGCCACAAGACCGAGAAACGTAATATTCCCTCCAGCCGCTACACACGCGCCGCTCAGCGCGGCTGCCGACAGAAGCAGTATGCGCCGCTCCTTTTCAACTGCCGTTCCAAGCCCTGTTGCGAGCTGATCACCGAGATTCAGCACGTTTAAATAGCGCGCTTTGTAGAGAATAAAAGGAAGCAGCACGACAATCCAGGGCAGCACGGCCGAGACAAAGCTCCAGTTTGAACTCCATATATTTCCTGACAGCCAAACAGCCGCCTGCATAAAGTCATTCGGGTCCATTTTCAGCTGCAGCATTAAGATGGCCGCCGAAAACGCCGCATTCACTCCGATGCTGACCAGAACGAGGCGAATGGGATTCAAGCCTTTTTTCCACGCCAGCAAATAGATGGAAACGACTGCAAAGCAGGCTCCCAAAAATGCAAAAATCGGCAGGGAAAAAACGAATCCTTTTTGCAGATTTCCAACATTCCCCTGAAAATAAAAGATGAACAGCACAACGGCAAAACCTGCTCCCGTATTGATGCCCAATATCCCCGGATCGGCCAGGTCATTCCGCGATATCCCCTGCCAGACGGCTCCGGAGACAGCAACTCCCGCACCGATCAGCATGGCGAGGACCATGCGCGGCAAACGGAATTCAAATAATACAAGTTCATCCTGCGGCGTTCCGAAACCGAACAGTGTTTTCAATGTATCAAGCGGGGCGATGCGGATTTCTCCCATGTTCATGCTTAGTAAAAACACGGCGACCGTCAGCACGGCCATGACGAGCATCACCGCAGCCGCCCGTCTGCTGTTTTTCTTGAGCATTACAGTCCACTCCTTTCCCTGCGGGCCAGATAGAGAAAGAATGGTACGCCGACAAGCGCCGTGACTGCTCCGACAGGTGTTTCGAACGGCGGATTGACCAGCCTTGCCGCAATATCCGCATAGATCAGCAGGACGGCGCCAAGCACCGCTGAGCATGGAATGATCCAGCGGTAATCAACCCCGACCAGAAAGCGGGTAATATGCGGAATGATCAATCCGATAAAACCGATTGCCCCGGCAACGGACACAGCGGCACCCGTCAGCAGAACAACCGACACGATTCCGATCGCTTTCACCGTCTTCGTATATTGCCCGAGCCCTTTCGCCAGCTCCTCTCCCAAGCTTAGAACCGTAATGGAACGGGCGATGACAAAAACGACGGCCAAACCGAGAGCTGCCGCCGGAACCAACAACTGAATGCTGAGCCATTTCGTGCCAGCGACACCTCCGGCATACCAAAAACTGACGTCGCGCGCCACATCAAAATGGATCGCAATGCTCGTAGAAAGAGCGCTCAGAAATGTGCCGACAGCCGTACCGGCCAAAGCCAGCTTTACAGGCGTAAGACCGCCTTTTGAAAACATTCCGATCGCAAAAACGAGTCCCGCTCCAAGACCCGCGCCGGCAAACGACCAGATCATCAGCCCGACCGATGAGGTTCCCGGAAAAAAAGCAAACGCGACAGCAATTGCGAAAGCTGACCCGTGCGTGACGCTCATAATTTCCGGCGATGCGAGAGGGTTTCTCGTCATCCCCTGCATCACGGCTCCGGAAACCGCCAAGCAGGCGCCCACAAGAGCCGCACTTACCGTCCTTGGCAGTCTGAGTTCCTGAATAATTTGATGGGCCGTATTTTTCGCATCAAAATGAAAAATGGCGTCCCAAACCGTTCCAAGCTTTATATCAGCCGCACCGAGCGCAATCGATAATGCGGCGCCAAACAGCAGTAGCATGATTCCGCCGGCCAGGACAAAAACAGCTCCAAGCGGACGGCTGATCGGTTTCTGTTCTTCATCAGGGCCATCCGCGCTGTTGATACGATGTATGTTTTTGCAAGAGCTCACTCGATGCCATTCCTTTCGATCTTTTTAACCGATAACGATTATCATTTTCATTTTATAGTATAACAGGCCTAAGCGGAAATTTTAATCAAAAATTTCGGCGGGAATCAAAAAGCCAGCCGATCTTCTGCTAAAAGACCCGGCTGGCAAAGAACTTTATCACACTTGATTATTTTTGAACTTTTTGTAGACGAACGGGTAGATCGCAAGACCGACGAAAAACAGCCCGATTCCCAAGATAAAGGTGGTTAAGTCAGACGTACCTGAAACGATGACCCATAAAGAATACACCAGAGCAGCCAAAGCGATGATGCCGTCCCCTGTTCTTGAACCTTTCAGTTCACCGTATGTCTCCCCTTTGAGGATGAGCTTCAAGCTGAAAACAGCCGCTACAAGATAAGGCACAAGGTAAGCGAGCGTCGCCGACGTTGTTAAAAACGTAAAGGCCTCGCTGATCGTTCCCGAAACCGTTGAGAAAATAAAGATCTGCGACATCACGTTTGTGACGATCAATGAATTAACCGGGCTTCCCTTTTTGTTCGTTTTCGCAAAGAAAGCAGGAAAATCACCGGCCTTTGCCGCCTGATACGGAACCTCTGCGCCGATTAAAATCCAGCCGAGCATCGATCCAAACAAAGAAACGATTGCCAAGACCGCCATAATTACGCTGCCAAAGCTGCCGATGATCACGTGCAGCACATCAACGAACGGTTTATCCGAGGCCTGGAGCTGATCGTGCGGGATGACGCCCATCGTTATTAAAGTGATGACCATATAAATGCCGAGCGCAATTAACAATCCGGTAATCGTCGCGCGTTTGACATCGCGCTGGGATGATGCGCGCCCTGATAAGATTACCGCAGACTCGATGCCGACAAACGCCCACAGCGTTGAAATCGCCGCATTGTGAACCTGTCCGCCCAGCCCAATACTTTTGCCTTCTGATTCGATTGGAAAATAAAATGATTCGAATAAAGCCGTCTGAAAAACGAACAAACCTGCAACAATAAACAGGACAAACCCAAGCACTTTTGAAAAAGTTGCTAAAAAGTTCAGTTTGCCCGCTCCATTTATGCTGGAGACTAAGATGAAATGCGTCCCCCATAACAAGATTGTACATACGATAAATGTCAAGAGCTGGCCGAGTGTAACGGGGTGGCCGCCGAGTTCAATCAGCTCGCGTCCGTCAGTTAAGATCGGCAGGAAAGTCGTCAAATAGCCTGCAAGGCTTGTAATGATGGCCACGTTGCTGATCCAGCTTGCCACCCAATACCCCCATACCATTGTAAAACCTGCCGCATTCCCTTTTTTAGGGTCTGAGAATAAAGCTCTTGCATAGCTTTGCGGACCTGCTTTAAGATCCGGGCGGCGAATGGATAAATGACCGAATACAAGGGCGATCATCAGCACCCCCGCACCCGTCACCAGCCATGCCGCCGTTACGCCGAACGGGCTTGCCGTCTGGGCGAGTGTGCTGGGGAGCATAAAAATCCCTGAGCCGACCATATTGCCGACAACAAAAGCGGTAAGAAGCCAGAAGCCCCATTTTTTTGTCTGTTCCATAAGATATAACCTCCGAGCATTTTATAAAAAATATGCCGGACCAGACCGTGAGATCATTCAAAATAAAAAAAGCATGAACAAAAGTCCATGCTTTGGTTAAACATACACTCTTGATCTCCGGATAGCCCTCCGCGGGAAAACCCGCGGCAGTCCTGCACTTATTCAATGCAGACCCAGCATAAAGAATGAATGGCTTCCTTATGCTTCGGCGCTGATGCCTTTTGCATATGATCATCGGCCCCATCAGCCTCACACATGCGACTCATCATCCGCGCAACCTCTACCTCACTAAGAGTTAAGAGTGAGGATTTATCACATATTCTGAAAAGAGGTTACCAGAGAAATTTTAATCTGTCAAAGGGAAGTGATGGAAAAACGGACAGCCGCGCCAAAAGGCCGCCTGTTTCGGCAGCCTTCTGCAGAATGGAAGACGGCGCTTCCATCTGTCATTTATCGGTTGTTTTTCTTTTTGTTGACCGCCTCTTGCAAAGGGTCTCCTTTCAGCGCTTGTCCTGCATCTTCAAGCGCCCCCCGAACGGCGTTTTGGTCCTTTTCCTTATTTCCTCTATCTTTATTGAAGAAAATACCCAAATGAATCACCTCTTTAAAAATGTGGTACAATTTTAATTTGGCTTATCACTTTAAAATTATGCAGAACCTTGAATGTGTTTTTTAACTGAAAACACCATATTCTAGATGTAAACATGCTGATTGCCTCAGGAAAATGCGTTTTTTGCCTGACAAGTTGCCACCATCTGTCTTGAAGGCCGCCAGAACTCTTGATATAGTTTTCATTAGGAAATTGTTATAGGTCTTAAAGGAGAAGCGATATGACAGGAAAAACACACATCATGGGAGGGGTCGCTTCTTGCACGGCTGCTGCTTATTTTTACGGATATGATCCAGTGTTCATGACAGCTTCGGGCGTTATCGGAGCATTGATTCCGGATATTTGCCATACAAAGAGCAAGATCGGCAGAAGGCTACCGATTTTATCAGCAGTGGTCAGTTCTGTCTTCGGGCACAGGACGTTTACACACAGCCTGCTCTTTTTGCTCATCACGGCATTTGCGGCACATTTATATTTTACAGATCAGAGCATTTTTGTCGGATTGATGGCCGGAATGGCGAGCCATCTGCTCCTTGATGCCGGGACTGTAAACGGCATCAAACTTTTCTTTCCGTCCGCCATTAAGGTTCGGCTGCCCCTTTATATTAAAACCGGCGGGAAGGCGGAACAAGGCGTTCTGACTGTGCTCACCGTTGTTTCGTGCTATTTTATTGCGAACTTGATCGCCTGACGAAAGGGACGGTTTGACCGATTGCTGTATTATGCTTTGTTCAGTCGTTTTATCTTGGTGTTGTTTACCTGCGGGGATTATATGTGAGGAGCTATTTATATGAAAGAACAATTTTTTAAAAAGCAGTGGTTTTTATGCCTATCCATATTTTTTATGTGGATGAAAACGTACTTCATCTACAAGCTGGGCTTTAATTTACAAATCGACAACGCACTTCAGGAATTGATCCTGTTTATCAACCCGCTTAGCTTTCTCATCCCTGTACTCGGCATCAGCCTCTTTTTTCGCGAAAAAACGCAGCGCCTCTATTTAATCGGGGCTAATGTCGTCCTGACGGGCATCTTGATTGCAAACAGTATTTTCTATGGTTTCTACATCGATTTCATCACTGTTCCCGTCCTGTTCCAGGCAAAAAACCTCGGGGGGCTTGGGAGCAGTTTTCAGGAGCTGTTCAATCCGGTTTTCATCGCGCTTTTTCTGGATTTGGTTCTTTTGGTCTGGCTGGCAAAAACGCGCACTAGAACCGGCAAAAAGCTTTCCGCTAAAGCCGTTAAGATCTACTACGCGGCAGCCGCCGGCACGGTACTGTTTAATCTCGCCCTGTCGGAGCTGGATCAGCCGAAGTTTTTAAGCTACTCCTACGACAGGGAAGTGCTTGTAAAAAACATCGGCTTATATCAGTTTCATCTGTTGGACGGCATTTCACAGACCTTTAATTTGACACAAAAAGCTGTCGCTGATGAAAACAGCCTGGCAACGATCGAGAACTACACAAACGCTGACTACAGCAAACCGAACCAAGATATGTTCGGGATTGCCGAAGGACGAAACGTCATCTTTGTAACGCTTGAATCCACTCAGACATTTGTCATTAATGAAAAGGTGAACGGGCAGGAAATCACACCGTTCTTAAACAAATTCATTCAAAAAAGCTATTATTTCGACCATTTTTATCAGCAGACCGAACAGGGAAAAACGTCCGATTCGGAATTCATTGTCGCCAATTCGCTCTATCCGTCTCTGAGCGGCTCGGTGTTTTTTACGAAGAGCGAAAATGCGTACAATTCGATGTATAAAACACTGGCAAACCACGATTACAGAACATCGGTTTTCCACGCCAACCATAAAAAATTCTGGAACAGGGACGTCATGTACAAAGCCCTTGGCATCGACAGCTTTTATGACGTCTCCCATTTTCATGTGACACCTGAAAATTCAACGGGCTGGGGGCTGAAGGATAAGGAGTTTTTAACGCAATCGGCCGACTTGATGAAAGACTTGCCGCAGCCCTTTTACAGCAACCTGATCACATTGACGAACCACTTTCCGTTTCAAATTGATGATAAGGATAAGCTGATCGATGAATACGACTCGGACAGTGAGATTTTAAACCGGTATGTCACGACGGTACGCTATGAAGACGAATCATTGAAGCATTTCATTGCAAAATTGAAGAAAAACGGCCTTTACGACAATTCCGTGATCGTCTTCATGGGAGATCACTACGGCATATCAGAAGCGCACAACGATGCGCTGGCTCAATTTTTGGGCAAAGACGAAATCACCCCTTACGATACCGTTCAGCTGCAGCGTGTGCCGCTGATTATCCACATTCCGGGGGTAACGGATCAAGACCCGAAAACGATATCTGAAACAGGCGGCCAAATTGATGTCAAACCGACATTGCTCCATTTGCTCGGAATTGATACAAAAGGCATGATTCAATTCGGTAATGACCTGTTTTCGAACGAAAGAATGCCTTTCGCTGTGTTAAGAAACGGCAGCTTTATAACAGATGATTATATCTACACGAAAAATACGTGCTACAGCAAAAAAACCGGGGACATGATCAACGACAGTGAGGACAAATGCGGTCCGCTCATAGAGAAGGCGAATCAAGAGCTTTCCCTTTCCGATAAGATTATTAACGGTGATTTGCTGAGATTTTATAAAAAATAATCCGTCCCCTTTAAGCCGGATTCCCCCGGCTTAAAGGGGCTGTTTAAATTGAGGGACAGCTGGGTATTATATACCGAATGTTAAAAATGAACTTGCGGTTTTGCAGTTCCTTCGTTACCCTAAATAAAAAGAGAAGTTATTTCGAGTACCGATTATTTCATAAAGTGTTATAAAAAATGATAAATAAGAAGGTTTTAATATGAGTGAAACACAGCATAAGACAAATCAATTGCCGATTGTTGCCGTCTTGATTATGGGGACTTTTATCGCCATTTTGAATCAGACGCTATTGACGACGGCTTTGCCTCCGATCATGAGGGACTTAAACATTACGCCGGGGCTTGCCCAATGGCTGACGACCGTTTTTATGCTCGTGAATGGGATCATGATTCCAGTTACGGCTTTTTTAATTGAAAAATTCACGACGAGAAAGCTGTTCATGGCGGCAATGTCTTTATTTACGGCTGGGACTCTGATCTGCGCCTTGTCATTCAGCTTTCCGGCACTGATTGCAGGACGCGTCGTCCAGGCGGCCGGCGCGGGCATTATGATGCCATTGATGCAGACGGTGCTTTTATTGATTTTCCCAAAAGAAAAGCGCGGATCAGCGATGGGAATGGTCGGGCTTGTAATTGCCTTCGCTCCCGCTGTCGGACCGACCCTGTCAGGCTGGATCGTCGACCGCTACCCTTGGGAAGTATTGTTTTATCTGTTGCTTCCGTTTGCCGTTATCGACATGATTGCCGCACACTTTATTTTAAAAAATGTCACCGAACAGACGTCACCTAAGATGGATGTTACTTCCATCATCTTGTCTTCACTTGGCTTCGGCGGCATTTTGTACGCCTTCAGCAGCGCCGGTGTTGCGGGCTGGACGGGTGCGGACGTGCTGGCTGGCTTCGCGGTCGGCAGCGTTACGCTGTTTTGGTTCATTTGGAGGCAGCTCCATTTGGAAGAACCGATTTTGGAATTCAGGGTATTTAAATATCCGATGTTTACACTTGCGACGATTATCGGGATGGTCGTCTTTATGTCGATGATCGGAGCGGCGACGATCGTGCCGATGTATATGCAGGATATGCGCCATTTCACGGCGATGGAATCGGGAATGATGCTGTTTCCGGGAGCTGTCGTGATGGGGCTGATGTCTCCGATTACCGGAAGAATTTTTGACAAAATCGGCGCGCGGATCTTGAGCATCACCGGTTTGACGGCGATCTTCGTGACCACATTGCTCTTGACCCATCTGACAAAGACGACGCCTTTTGCGTATTTGTCTGTCGTCTATGCGATTCGGATGGTCGGCATGGGGATGGTGCTCATGCCTGTTACAACAGCCGGCTTGAACCAGCTCCCGCGCCATTTGATTCCTCACGGAACGGCCATGAACAATACGATGAGACAGATGTCCGGATCGATCGGGACGGCTGTTCTCATCACCATCATGGCACAGCGTGCGCTGGCCGATCCTGCCGGTCCGTCTTCGGATACAGCGATGATTCACGGCGTCAATCTGGCGTTTATGACCGCGGCCGCATTGTCGGGAATCGGATTGGTTCTCTCATTCTTTATTAAGCAGCACCGCCGCGGACGGCTCGACGGCAGCAGAAGGAAACAAGCGAAAGGCCGCTTGGCCATTCATGAAAAATAATAAATCCCGGGTTTTTATGAACCCGGGATTTTCTTATGCTTATTCGAATCCGTGAACCATTGTGTCAGGATCGGGACCGACGCGCTCATCTTTGTTAAGAGCGTTGATTTTTTCGATATCTTCCGCTGTTAATTCAAAGTCAAATATGTCGGCATTTTCAATAATGCGGTGTTCTTTGATTGACTTCGGAATGGTAATGACTTCATTTTGCAAATCCCAGCGCAGGATGACTTGAGCGACGGATTTGTTGTATTTTTTAGCGATGTCAGTCAGCACTTGATCATCGAGGAGTTTTCCCTGCATGAGCGGGGACCATGCTTCCACCTGAATGCCCTGCTTTTTGCAGTAGTCCCTGAGCTCAGCCTGAGTCAGCCGCGGATGGAACTCAACCTGATTGACCATAGGTTTAATTTCCGCATCTTCCAATAAGCTTTCCAAATGGTGCACATTGAAGTTGCTGACGCCGATCGCTTTTACTCTGCCGTCTTTGTACAGCTTTTCAAGCGCGCGCCACGTATCTTTATATTTGTCTTTTCCAGGCCAATGAATCAAATATAAATCAAGGTAGTCAAGACCGAGTTTTCGAAGGGTTTCATCAAAAGCCGCCAATGTTTTTTCATATCCCTGATCGCTGTTCCAAACCTTTGACGTGATGAAAAGCTCTTCGCGGGGAACGCCTGCTTCTTTAATCCCTTTGCCGACGCCTTCTTCGTTTTGATAGATAGCGGCTGTGTCAATGCTCCGGTATCCGTTTTTAATGGCTGCTTTCACAGATTCTACAACTTGGCTGCCTTCTTCCACTTTGAAAACTCCAAGTCCGAACCATGGCATTTTCACACCGTTATGTAATGTCACAGTATCCTTTAAACTGCTTACCATTTTGAACGACCACCTTTCTTTTTTTCATGCTTTTAAACGCACCGCTGTTATTATCTCACACTGGGTGGATTTTACAAAACAACTTGCTCAACCGGCTTCATAAGCCAAAGCGAGCGCACCGGTGATTCCCTGATCGTCGCCGAGACCCGGCGGTACGATGTATCCTTCAAGATCAGGCAGGTCAACATATCCGTTCATATATTCGGCAAGCTTTTTGCGAATCAGCGGGAACAGCTGCTGCTGCTTCATGACACCGCCGCCCATGATGATTTTTTCAGGGCACAGGATCAAGATATATTGCATGAGAGCCTGCGCTAAGTAGTCGGCTTCAATCTCCCAAACTTCCTCGTTTTCAGCCAAATCATTGCCCTTTTTCCCCCAGCGCTTTTCAAGCGCCGGACCCGATGCCATTCCTTCAAGGCAGTCCTTGTGATACGGACAGATTCCTTCAAACGTATCGTGCGGATGCCGTCTAATGAGAAGGTGACCCATTTCAGGATGGAGCGTGCTCTGCACAAGCCGGCCGCCGACAATCGCTCCTGCTCCGATTCCTGTACCGACTGTAATATACAAGCAGCTTTCCAATCCTTGCGCCGCTCCTTTTGTCAGTTCGCCAAGCGCGGCAGCGTTTACATCAGTCGTAAACGAAACCGGTATGCCGAGCCTTTTTTTCAACTCGGGAATAAACGGGTACCCCTTCCAGGCTAATTTCGGCGTATTGGTTATGTATCCGTAATCCTCTTTATCTTTTGCAACGGATATAGGTCCAAAAGAGCCCACTCCCATTGATGTGAGCTGATACTTGCTGAAGAAATCAGTCAGTTTTCCAATAGTCTCTTCAGGAGTCTCCGTCGGGATCGTCAGCCTGTCAATGATTTCTCCTTTTTCTGTTCCAACTGCACAAACAAACTTTGTGCCTCCTGCTTCTATTGCACCGTAATGTTTCATCCTCTCGGCTCCTTTTCATCTGTTTGAATTGCTTTAATTGAATCATAAATCAGACGATGAAAGAAAGCAATCGCACTGAACAATGATTCACCAGAGCATGGGAGCTTTTGATGCTGACGGAAGAAAGCTTCCCGAAAATGTGACAGTTTTCAAACAGCTGCAGCAGTTGTTCTTTCGCTTAAAGAGGCTTCTGCCCGCTTAATTTCAACTGTGAAAAAGAGGATTTTTTCAGGCCCGCTCGAAGCTTTAATGAGGAGGGATATCATGAAGCATCCATTCCACACTTACCGTTCTTTATTTCCGATATTGTCTGGTCATGTTCACCTTGCCGCATGCTCCGGCAGCGCGTTGGCTCTGCCTGTTGCCAAAGCGGTTGATGAGTATCAGAACGGCCTTTTAACAGCCGGTGCAGACTGGAAAGCGCATCTCGACAAGATGGATGAAGCCAAGGAAAAATTCGCCCGGCTGATCGGTGCCGAAAAAGAAGAGATAGCCGTTTTGCCGTCAGTATCTGACGCAGTGGCGGCTGTCGCTGCTTCATTGCCGCAGCCACCACACCGAAGGCAGATCGCCTTCACGGATATCGATTTTCCTGCCGTCGGCCAAATTTGGCTTGCGCAAGACCGCTTCAAAGATCACCTCATCATCATTCAGAGCGAAGACGGGATGATTGACTTGGAACAATACGAAAAAGACGTTACCGATCAGACGCTCTTGACTTGTGTACCCCATGCCGGCTATCAGAACGGGTTTAAACAAGATGTAAAACAGATTGCCGAGATTGTTCATCAAAAAGGATCGCTTTTATTTGTCGACGCCTATCAAACCGCCGGACACATTCCGATTCATGTCAAAGACATGGATATCGACATCCTTGCGGCGGGGACGCGCAAGTACATGCTCGGCATTCCCGGAACGGCTTTTTTGTATATGAAACGCGAACTTTGCGGACAATTTGAGCCGAAGACGGCCGGCTGGTTCGGCAGGAACAAACCATTTGCCTTAGATTCATGCTTTGCGGAAGGTGCGAAACGCTTCGAGTCGGGGACACCGTCATTTATCAGCATTTACGCGGCAGACGCGGCACTGAGGCTGCTGCTTGAAGCAGAGCCCGACAGGATCGAGCACTACCTGCGGGAGCTCGCGGCATTCTCTTTGCAATACGGGGCGGAAAAAGGCCTGAAGATCATAGGCCCCGAGACCGTACATAACAGAACAAGCCTGATCTCGGTGTATGCCGAAGAGGCTGGCCGTATGGAAGCTCTCTTGCGTGAAAAGCATATCATCGTCTCAGCGCGAAACAACGTCATCAGAATAGCCCCGCATTTTTACAATACAAAGGAGGAAATCGGGTTTGTGATGGATGAGATGGCGGCGCTCTTTGGTTAACCCTGCTTCAAAATAGACAGAATACGATTTTTTCCTTAAACTATAAAAAACAATTTTCACCAAGGAATGAGAAAAATTGGAGCTTTATATTGACGGAGAAATAGAAGAGCAGAGGAAGCCACCGTGCCGAAGCGTCTTGTTTGCTATTTTGGCTGTTTTGCTTGTGTCAGGCATTCCCATCGGATATATCGTGTATACGCATTTTTACTCGATGAATCATCTGCCGAAAGGAAATTGGATTCAGTCTTCCGCTTCGCCGAATCAAGCATACAACCTGAATTTGTATAGCGTGAATAAAGGCGGGGGAACGAACTCCCCTTCCGTCAGAGGGGAATTGACAACGGTTGCCACCGGTGAACGAAAAAACATCTATTGGGGATACGAAGAAGAACATGTCAAAATCGAATGGCAGGACAAATACCATGTGTCCATCAACAACAACGTGCTGGATGTCAGAACTGATATATATGATGGAAGAAGAGAGTGACAGCGTCACTCTCAGCCTTTGAAAAAAGTTTGTATGACCGCTCGTATAAGCCGCTGCATCTCCATGAAATGGACAACAAAACTGTGGTTTATTTACTGAAAAAACGTAATATACGTTCATTTACGTATTGAGGCTTTTCCATTGATAAAACGTGACCTGCCTGTTTTATGATTTCCGCTTTAATACCTGGAACTAATGTTGAGGCGCGATGTAAGGCTGATTGCGGGTCATAGATGACTTCATGTTCACCCAGCAATAATAGAATAGGGACTTTTACTGATTTTAATTCGTCGTCAGTGAAAACATACGGAAATCCGTCAGCGTTAGGCCTTGGCTGTCTTAATCCATCCTGCCACATTACGCCTGCATGAAACTGCTCTGCAAAAACCGGGTGTAACACATTACGATCTGTCATCATCCAATTTAAGAAATTCTCTACTCCATCAGGCTCTGTGAGGCTAAGAGCGTATTGATAAAAATCGTGATGAAACGGCAAAAATGTTTCCGCGGGACTAAGGATCGCTGCGCTCTCTACTCTCTCTGGCGCACGTAAAGCGAAATTCATCGTATGAAGCCCGCCAAGCGAAAGACCAACCATGTGCGACTTCTCTATCCCCAAAGCGTCGAACACTTCGAGAAGCCAATCAGCGTAACCCGCCCTCGTACCGCATAAATCTGCAGGGATGCTTTTGTTCTTATCACCTATGATATCAATTGCGTATGTTCGGTATTTGCTGCTCCAATCCTCGATATTGGGGTACCACATAGTGGAACTGAATAATGCGCCGTGAAGCAATACAAGCGGCGGGGCATCTTCAGGTCCGCTTGCAATAATATGCGTTTGGCCGAAACGGGTAGATACGTAGAAAGTTTTGTAATGAACTGGCCAAAGACCAAGGCTTTCCTTATAAGCCCGAAAATAGCGAATGCCGCTGTCACTTAAATCAGGGGTAATCGGTGAATGGTTTGACATGAAATATTTCCCTCCCAATAAATCCTCTTCAAATGAATATGCCGTTTCGTGCAGGGGAGTTTGTCATTATATATAACAGACTCTATATATAATATATTACAGAATAAATTAATCATCAAATTCCAATTTTAAAAAGCTTTATATTATGATACAGAACTATAAAATTTAATATAACAGATTTTAATTAACGATTTCGATTTCGTAATCTCCTGCATGTAAAATGAAAATAGAAAATATGTTATATATCCTCAAGAAAAAGAGAAGCGATTTGATGAATAAAAGCTTTTATATTATTTAGCCAGACCACTTTCCTCTATATACGCTGGAAATCATTTCATTTTTGTTTAAGATGACAAACTCTTTAACCTGCCAGAATATGAAGAAGATTGCCACAGACTCAGCCTAGTGTAGAAAAGTTTGTAAATAAAAAAACTTATGGAAACAATGGTTTCTCCAAAAAAGAGAGTGACACCGTCACTCTCTTTTCGTATACATATCATTTGAAACACCGTTTAAAAAATGCGTTTCCTTTCCAAGGGAAAAGAGATGGAGCTCATGCATCGCCCTCGTGCACGCCGTATAAAACAGAGTCCGCTCTCTCTCTTTTTTGTATTGTTTTTCAGAAGCGTCATAAATGACGACGGCATCAAATTCGATCCCTTTCGCCAAATAGACGGGAATGACGATCACGCCTTTTTGAAACGTTCTCGTTTCTTTATCGATCAGTTTAAGCTCTGTATGCTGCTGAAGATGCCGGAACGCATCCCTGCATTCCCGGACTGTTTTACAGATGACTGCAATCGTCTCAAGTCCTTCTTTTTGAAGGGCGGTTATAAGGGAAGCCATCTGTTTATGGTGTGCATGAAGGTCGGCCAATATTGTCAAAGTCGGTTTTTTGCCGTTCCTGTTAAAGGCTTCGATCTCTTCGCCTCCCTCGATGATGCGCTTTGTCAATTCAACAATTTCTTTCGTCGACCTGTAGCTGCGCTTCAAGGTGATGATCTCCGTTTTTTCGCCTTCAAACACGCCTCCCGACAGGAGCGTCTTATCGTGATACGCATGGGCAAGAATCGCCTGGTTTAAGTCTCCCAGCATTGTGATGCTGCACGCGGGAAACAGGCTCTTCAAAAAAGCAAGCTGAAAAGGCGTGTAATCCTGGGCTTCATCAATGAATAAATGGCGGATTGCCCTGTTTTTTCTCCCGCCTGTTAGCTGGTTTTTCATATATAAAAAAGGGACGGCATCTTCATAAGGCAGCTTCTCAAAACGAAAGCTTTTCCGGGTGAATGTGCAAGTGCTTTGCCAGTCATCAGGACGGGTTTGCGGGGTATAGCGCCCGGAAAAAAGCTGAAGGTACGTTCCTTTAAAATCAATAAAGCCGAACGCTTTTACCGCTTGCTTGAGCGGTTTGAACTCCCTTTCGGCAATGATAGCGGCAAGGAGGTTTTGTTCCCTTTCATAATCGTCAAACGTATTCTCCGTAAATCGCTGTTCTTCCTGAAGACGTTTATAGGCCTTTAAATATTCCTCTTTATCCAGCAGCTCGCTTTCCTCGATGACCCAGTCTTTTTTTCTTTCTTGGCGTTCGTATTTGTTCAGCAGCTGTAACAGCCATTTCCCCGTTTTTTCAATCCGGTTGGACAGCGTATCTGCATGATCAAGGGCCGCGAAAAATTCCCGCACCTGATCGCTTGTAATGATCCTTTTTCCGCGAAAGGCGATATGTTTAAACACCAGATCCAGACGCCCTTTTGCCAAACATTTGACATAATCATCGATAATGCCTTTGAAGGCCAGACCTGATTTCAATTCGATTGATTTCATCCGGATGCGCTGCTCCTCATCGTCTGAAGCCGTTAAACAATATTCGAGCTGATCGAACGGAGTCTCGCACGAAACCTGCTTTCCAAGGCGGCGCGCCACAAATTCCTGGAATGTCGTCTGCTGGATGTTTTCCTCTCCGAGCTCAGGCAGAACATTGGCGACATAGCTGTTAAAAAGCAGGTTTGGAGAGAATAGCAGCATCTGGCTCGACTCGATCTGCCCGCGACCGCGGTACAGCAAATACGCAGCCCGCTGCAATGCCGCCGACGTTTTTCCGCTGCCAGCCGCTCCCCGAACAATTAAAAAGCGGCTTCTTTCGTTCCGAATAATCTGATTCTGCTCTTTTTGAATTGTGGCGACGATGCTTTTCATCTGAATATCTGCCTGCTGCCCCAGGACTTCCTGAAGAACTTCATCTCCAATCGCCATATCCGTATTAAACATCGCTTTCAGCCGGCCGTTTTTGAAGAGAAATTGCCTTTTCAGCTCAATCGTTCCCCTGGCCGTCTCGTCCGGAACTTCGTATTGAGCCGCACCGGGACCATAGTTGTAAAACAGACTGGAAATCGGTGCTCTCCAATCATAAATCAAGAACCGCTCTTCTTTTTCGTCCATTAAAGAGGCGAGTCCGATGTAGACGGATTCAGCGTTTTCTTCGCCGTCCTCCAAAAAATCTACACGGCCGAAATAAGGCGATTCTTTCACTTTTAACAAGTTTTTCAACTCGTTGTAAAACTGCTTATGACTCCTTTCCCTTTCAGCCAAAAACTCAGCCTGCTGTTTAATGCTAAAAAATGTTTCAACCGCTTCGTTTTCATCGGCCAAGTTTACGGTGACATCGCTCCAGAAATGTTTCCGTAAATCGATGATATCCTCCTTCAATCCGCCGGTCTTTCCCTTTAGAGAATGAAGCTTCTGATCCAATTCCTTTAAAACAAGCCGGATTCGTTTTTCCTCTTCCAGCCATTCCTGACCGTTTTCCTGCACGCTGACCACTCCCTAAAAAGATTTGACATCAAAAAAGATTCATGATAAAATAAAGATGGATAATACTATAATATTTGAAATTTTATGTTAAAATACACTTCATCTTATCATATAACCTTTGGTCAAATCAATATAAAAAGCCGATTTTTCAATCAACGAAAAATCGGCTTTTTTCTATTCAGCTGTGGGACCGCAGCGAACGATTCGGCAGCTTCCAGTTAAACATGTACGAACATACGCGGCATGCGACCAGCAAAGCAAACAGGATATACAGCGTGAGCGGCTTCTCCGCCCAGCCCATGCCGATAATGAATCCGCCCAAAGCGGCCCAAACGGCGTAGATCTCGGTTTTCAGCACGAGCGGCTTTCTTCCGGCCAAAAGATCCCGGATCATTCCGCCGCCGCTTCCTGTTAAGACCGCCGCAACGATCACCGCGCTGACCGGATGGTTCATGTGAACGGCATAAAGCGCTCCTTGTATCGCAAATGCGGCAAGACCGATCGCGTCTGAAAAGCTCCCCCAGATGCTCCAGTGCTTTAACAGGAGCTTCGGAAACAAAAAAACGATCGTGATCGAAACAAGAGCGATTAGAAACAGGCTCCCCTGCTCCCACAAGGCGGACACCGGAACTCCGATGAGCAGGTTTCTGATCGCCCCTCCGCCGAACGCCGTCACAATCCCCAATATATAAACTCCTAAAATATCATATTCTTCTTCCATTGCAACGATCGCTCCGCTGATCGCAAAAGCGACGGTGCCGATGATGCTCAACACTTCCCAAGCCATCTAAGGTGTCCTCCATACTAAACTTCAATCTTTTTGATTTTATAACTTCTCCAACCTTTAAATCAACCCTCTCTGAATCAAAATATCTTATAATATAAAAAGACGTTTTTAAAGGGGTGGAAACATGGAACAGGAGATCATCATCGAAAAAGCGAAAGCCGGGTGGGCTCAGGAATTTGCAGCTGAAAAACAGCGGCTCACGGATGTCCTCGGAAAAAAAGTTCTCGCTATCGAACATATCGGCAGCACCTCTGTTCCCGGTCTTGCGGCAAAACCGGTGCTCGATCTGATGGCCGGCGTCAACAGTCTCAGCGAAGCTTCAGCCTGGATCGAACCGCTTGAGCAGCTCGGTTATGAGCACGTATTTCACGAAGCCTTCCCTGCCAGGCGCTTTTTTCGAAAGGGAATGTGGAGGGCGGGCACACACCATCTGCACGTATATGTTTTTCAAAGCGAAGAATGGAAAAACCAGCTGAGATTCCGAAATTATTTAAGAAAGCACTCCGCCGAGCGGCAAGAATATGAAACATTGAAAAAAACCTTGGCGCGGCGCTTTCCATATGACCGCACCTCGTACACAGAAGGAAAAGAATCATTCATTAAAGACGTGATTGAGAAAGCAAAACATTTGGAAAGGAGTGGCCCGGTATGCTGAAAAAGACAAAACATAAATTGCTTACAATAGCCATCGCCTTCATTATGGCGGTCTTGTTATACTACTATGTCCAAGTCACGAAGTGAAAGCGGGCATTATACGCGCAAGGCCATTCGGACCGTTTTGAGGATATGCCCTTCAAATTCTTCATCATATTCGGAGACATCCTCAAAACCCTTCGCCTTGTAAAAGTTTTTTCCGGTACGGTTTTCTGTTTCAACCTCTACAAAGATCTTTTTTACTCCCTCCAAATGTTTTAGCCCCTCTTCCAATAATGCGGTTCCGATGCCTTTTCCTTGGTATTCCGGGGCTAAATAAATGGCAGCGAGATAGGCCTCCCCTCCTTCTCTTACAAATGAGTAGTTAACAAAGCCGACGATTTTTCCGTCCGCTTCTGAAACGAGCATTAACGAGTGTTCCAAACGCTGCTGCATTATCTCATCATTGTACGCTTTCTCTAAGAATTTCTCTTGAATATCGAAAGGGATTATCCCTTCATAAGTGTGATTCCAGCTTGTTTTGGCAATCTGCTGCACTTGTCGGATGTCTTTCTTTTTCATTTTACGAATCTTAAATTCCATCCTCATCATCCTTATCCATTTAATAATTTCCAAATATTATAGCATTCATTTTGTTGAACATGTAAAAAAAAAAGAGCATTGTCAGACAATGCTCTTTTTACTCGTCTTTCCCCTTGAGAAAGCACATAAAAATGATAATCAAAATAAATGCGATAAGGGCGAGAAACGGAATCGTGATGAAACCGAACCAATTGATATACTGCCCTGAGCAAGGCACTCCTGTGACACACGGTTTAATACCGTTGAATCCGGGAATTTTTTGTTCCATGTAATGCATCAGGGAAATGCCTGCGCCGATCACCGCCATCGGCAGCACGTATTTTTTCACGCGGGCATCGCCCTGAAATGTCGCAATTCCAAGGATCAGCACGAGCGGATACATCATAATCCGCTGATACCAGCACAGTTCGCAAGGAATGAATTTACGGATTTCGCTGAAGTACAGGCTGCCTAGTGTCGCCGTTAATGAGACGATCCAGGCGCCGTACAGAAAAAGCAGTTTATTTTTCATCAGACTGGCCTTTCAGCTCTTTGGCGATCGTTTCTTTGATTTTGTCATAATCAAACGGTTTGTCGATTTTTACGTCGTTGACAAAGATCGTCGGCGTCGAGTCTACACTGTATTTGCTGATGAGCGAATTGTCCGTTTTTAATTGCTCAGAGAACGTTTTGTCATTTAAGCTGCTGATGAGCTTATCGCGTTTGATTTTCGTATTCGCTTCCGTGATGTCTGCCAATTTTGCCGGCGTCGCCCACTCGTTTTCCATCGTGTCATTGTCAGGCTGCGCTTTGTACAGTGCTTCATGGAATTTCCAGAATGAAGCCGGATCTTCCTTCCATACTTGCTCGGAAGCGAGGGCGCTCAATTCAGAGCCTCTGCCGTGCTGTTCATTGACGAAGTTAATATATGAAAAATTAACTTGATCTTTATCGATGTAATCCTTTTTCAAATCCGGAAAGACGGTCTCAGTCCACTGTTTGCAGCTTGGACATTTGTAATCTCCGAATTCTGTGATCGTTACAGTCGCATCTTTGTTGCCAAGAAGCGGCTGCCCTTCAGTTGAAGGCTTGTCATCAAAGGTTTGCGAAGCATTTTGGGTTTGATTGTTGAGTACGACAAGTGCGCCAATCAGAAAAACGACCACGACTGTCATAATCACTGCAAATTTCATCGGTGACTGCTGTTTCTTCTTCACTTAGACACCTCATTATTCTTATTTTTTAGTATGCCAGTTTGATAACCTCTTTCATTTTAACAAGACAAGCCGCATTCGTGAAGATGCTAAAAAAGGAATTTCCAGTTCATTAGGTGGTAAAAAAGTTACATTTCTTTCACTTTTAAAACCCTCATCGCATTTAAAACGGCTAAAAGGGTAACACCGACGTCTGAAAAGACGGCTTCCCACATCGTTGCGATGCCGAAAGCACCCAAGATGAGAAAAACACTTTTAACGCCGAGCGCAAAGATAATATTCTGCCAGACAATCGCCCTCGTCCGCTTGGCAATGCTGATGGCTTCCGCAATTTTTGAAGGCTGGTCCGTCATGATCACAATATCAGCCGCTTCGACTGCCGCATCAGAGCCAAGGCCTCCCATGGCAACCCCGATATCCGCTCTCGCCAAGACCGGCGTATCGTTGATGCCGTCTCCTGCGAAAAGCAGCTTTTCTTTTGGAAGCTTTTGCTTGTCAAATGCTTCAATGCGGTCCACCTTGTGCTGTGGAAGAAGCTCCGCATGCACTTCATCAATGGACAGTTCCGCGCCGACCGCCTCGCCGGTTTCTTTCGCGTCACCCGTCAGCATCACCGTTTTTTTAATCCCCGCTTTTTTCAAAGCAGAGATCGCACGCTTGGCATCCTCTTTGATTTCGTCTGCGATAACAATCGAGCCGATAAACGTATCGCCGGCGGCTACATAAACAACGGTACCGATTTCGCTTTCCTCTTGATACTGTATGCCGAATTTCTTCATGAGCTTGGCATTGCCGGCCAAAATGACGGCTCCGTCTACAACCGCTCTGACGCCGAAGCCGGCCGTCTCGCTGTAATCTTTGATGCGATCCGCTTGGACTTCCTTCCCGTATGCTTCACGGATCGACTCGGCGATCGGGTGGCCTGAGAAATGTTCGGCAAGCGCCGCATATTCAAGCAGTTCCTCTTCTTTGACACGGCCTGCCGGCGACAGCTTAACAACGGCAAATTCGCCTTTTGTTAATGTGCCTGTTTTGTCAAAAACGGCATATTTGACATCATTGAGCGCTTCTAAATAATTGCCGCCTTTTACGAGTATACCTGCTTTTGACGCCGCTCCGATGCCGCCGAAAAAGCCGAGCGGAATGGAAACGACAAGTGCGCACGGACAAGAAATGACCAAAAAGACGAGGGCCCGGTACACCCAATCCGACAGCGCGGCTCCGGAAATGATCAGCGGCGGGACAAAAGCGAGAAGAAGCGCGACTATGACAACAAAAGGCGTGTAGTACTTGGCGAATTTGGTGATAAAGTTCTCTGTTTTCGCTTTTCTGCTGCTGGCATTCTGGACGAGGTCAAGAATCTTTGAAACGGTTGATTCACTGTATTCTTTGTCCACTTTCACTTCAAGCACGCCGTTTTTGTTGACAAATCCGCTCAGCACCTCTTCGCCGGGTGCGGCTTCTCGTGGAACGGATTCCCCGGTTAATGCGGACGTATCGACAAGCGATTTGCCCGCTCGCACTTTGCCGTCAAGCGGGACTTTCTCTCCTGGCTTGACGATGATGATATCGCCCGCTTTAACCTCATCGGGAGATACTTTGACCGTACCGCCTTCCGTTTGAAGATTGGCATAATCGGGACGGATGTCCATCAAATCGCTGATCGATTTCCTGGAGCGGCTGACCGCGGCTCCCTGGAACAGCTCGCCTACTTGATAGAACAGCATAACCGCCACGCCCTCGGGATACTGCTGAATGATAAATGCACCCAGAGTGGCGATCGTCATTAAAAAGTGCTCATCAAAAACCCGGCCGCGAAAGATGTTTTTGACGGCTCTTAATACGACATCACCGCCGATGATGAGGTAAGCAAGGAAAAAGAGAATCCACTCAGCTGCGGTACCGCCGGGAAGCAGAAAGCCTGCTGCGCCGAGAACGGTGCCTGCAGCCAGTCTTGCGATCGTTTTTTTAAACCGGCCATCACCTTCGGATGGAGCCTGTTTTGTCCCTTCCTTCAACTTCACGTTGACGTGCGGTTCGATCTCGGTTACTTTTTTCTTTATTTTTGAAGAAATGTCTTCGCCGCTGTTTTGGTCGACTTTGACAGTCAGCGTGCTTGTTGCAAAATTGACTGAACACGCTTCAATCCCTTTCATACCGGCTATCTCATGCTCAATTTTTTGTGCGCAATTGCCGCAGTCGAGACCGTTTAACATGTATTCCTGCTTCACCTTTTCCATCTCTCTCACCTTTCTTTTTCAGCGCCGGGCTTTATTTTATATATGAGCATATACGCATATATTATTTATCCTTATTATATGCTTCATTCGAAAAATGTGTCAATCGATCTTTGTTATCATACGCACCGGACTGTTTCCGCGTTTTACCCTGCTTTCGCGCCTGCGAAACTCTGCTGGCATATTAGAAGCGATGCCCAAATATACTTAGTTTAGCTATTAAACTAACAAGCTTTTTTTCATAAGGAGTGAGCGTTTTTGAAAAAATCGTGTCTGATGATCATCTGCCTCGCCCTTCTTCTCGTTTTTTCCGCAGGCTGCAAAAGTGGCACCAACGCCGGCGCAAAGCATGCGGAAGAAATCAAAGTCTGGGATTATTTCACCGGCAGACAGCAGGAACTTTATCATGAACTTGTCGACCAGTACAATCGGTCTCAGGATCGGTACAAAGTCGTAACAGAGTACATTCCTTTTAATGAAGTGAAAAAGCAGCTGTCTGTCGGAGCAGCCGGCAATGCCATGCCTGACGCCGTTTTCCTTGACAATGTCGACAATGCCTCATTCGCCGCCATGGGCGTGCTCGAAGATTTAACAGAGAAAGTCGAGCAATGGGGGCAGGCTGACCGGTATTATGAGGGGCCGCTCTCATCAGCCGTATATGAAGAGAAGTACTACGGCATCCCTTTCGCAAGCAATGCGCTTGCTTTGTTTTACAACAAAGACCTCTTGAAGGATGCAGGGATTTCCAAGCCGCCTGAAACGTGGAGCGAGCTGAAAAAAGCAGCGAAAAAAACGAGCAAAGGCCAAACGAAAGGATTTGCCCTGTCAGCCGTCAAATCAGAGGAAAGCGCTTTTCAATTTTATCCGTTCCTTTTGTCTTCCGGAGCAGATTTAAAACAGCTGCATTCAAAAGAAGCAGCCTCTTCCCTGCAGTTTTTAACGGATCTGGTCAAAGAAGGCGCAATGAGCAAGGAAGTGTTAAACGCCACCCAGGATGATCTGGCCAGACAGTTTGCAGCAGGTCAGCTCGCTATGATGATCAACGGCTCCTGGAATATTGAACGGCTGAAAGAAGCCGGTCACTTACATTACGGGATTACCTTCATCCCGAAGGATCAAACATTCGCTTCCGCCCTTGGCGGGGAAAATATGGCAGTCGTTAAAGGAAAAAACACCGACGGCGCCTGGGATTTCATCACTTGGCTGATCGATCCGGAGCGGCTCGAAACACTGACAGCGGAAACAGGTGTATTCCCGCCGCGTAAGGATTTGCTCGAATCATCAAGTCATTGGAAAACAGATGACAATTTAAAAGCCTTTATTCCAATCATGGAGATTGCATCAGCCCGCGGCCCTTCGAAAAACTGGCCGAAAATTTCGGAAGCTTTACAGACGGCCCTGCAGGAAGCATTGAGCGAAAGCAAAACGCCGAAAGAAGCGCTGGATGAGGCCGCACAAAAAATCAACGCCTTAAACTAGCTTTAAGCGCACGAAGGAGTTTTGACATGATCAAAGCCATCATTCGTAAATGGGAAGGGTGCTTCTATTTGTTCCCGGCCGTTCTTTTTATGCTTGCCCTTATCGGTTATCCTCTCATCTACAACATAATTCTCAGCTTTCAAAACGTGTCGCTTGCAAATATAGCATCAAAGGATATCAGCTTTATAGGAATCGACAATTATCAGCGGCTTGCCCAGGATAAAGTATTTTGGGCATCTTTAAAAAACACGCTGCTCTACACGGCTGGAAGCGTCGTTTTTCAGTTTGCAATCGGCTTTTTGCTCGCTTTGTTTTTCAGCATGAAATTTCGGCTTGCCCCGTTTCTCAGGGGATTGATGATGGTGAGCTGGCTCATTCCGCTGACGGTTACGGCGCTTTTATTCAAGTTTATGATGGCTTCAAATGAAGGCGTGTTCAATCAGCTGCTCATATCATGGGGAATGATCGACAATCCAATCCCCTGGCTGTCAGATCCGAAGATTGCCATCTGGTCCGTTATTATCGCCAACATCTGGGTCGGCATTCCCTTTAATATGCTGCTCATATCCGCCGGTCTCAGCTCCCTTCCGGAAGACGTCTATGAAAGCGCAAGCCTTGACGGCGCCAATGCTTTTCAGAAATTCATTCATCTGACCCTACCCTTATTGCGGCCGGTGATCACCGTCGTCATGATGCTCGGCTTCATTTATACGTTCAAAGTGTTCGACCTTGTGTTTGTGATGACTGGAGGCGGCCCCGTGCACGCCACTGAAGTCCTGTCAACCGTCAGCTACCGCTACTCCTTTGACGAATTTCAATTCAGCATGGGCGCAGCAAGCGCCAATGTCCTGTTTTTCATTCTTCTTTTGGTCAGTCTTGTCTATTTGCGGCTGATCAAAAAAGATGAGGTGATGTCATGAAAACGAAGCAAAAGGAATGGCTCTTTAACATTATTGGCGTCCTCGTTACGGCCGGCTTTTTATTCCCCGTTTATTGGATGATCGCCACAGCTTTCAAAAGCGAGGCAGAATTGTTTAAAACACCACCTTTATTGTGGCCCGAGACATTCCGGACGGCCGGCTTCGAAGCTGTGTTCACTTCAGGCATCGCCGGATACTTTTTGAACAGCCTGCTGATTTCCGGGGCGGCTGCCGCCATCGTTCTCATATTGGCCGTTCCTTCCGCCTACGGCTTGGCGCGCTTTCGGATCAAGGGCAAAAAAATGTTCATTTTACTGTTTCTCATCACGCAAATGCTGCCTGCCACCGTTGTTTTGACTCCGCTGTTTATCGCCTTTAATCAGCTGAACATATTAAACACGTATATCGGACCGATTTTGACGGGAGCAACGCTCGGCGTTCCTTTTTCGGTATTAATGCTCAGAACTTTTTTTCTCGGGATTCCCAAGGACCTTGAGGATGCGGCCAAAATCGACGGCTGCAGCCGTTTTACCGCATTCATCCGCATTATTTTGCCTATCAGCGTACCCGGGATTGCCGTCAGCGGAGCGGTTTCCTTCTTTTTCGCATGGGGAGATTTGATTTACAGCATGACATTCAACCGAAATCAGGAGCTGTGGCCGCTGACGGCCGGCATTTACAATGTGATCAGCCAATACGGAATCCAGTGGAATGATCTGATGGCATTTGCCGTTTTATCGGTTTTGCCTGTCATCATCATTTTTATACTGCTTCAAAAGCAGCTTGTTAAAGGTCTGATCAGCGGATCCATCAAGTAAAAATAGAAAGGGTGTTTTCGATCATGAAATTTTCAGACGGCTACTGGCTGACGCGCGAAGGATATCACATCAACACGCCAAAAGAAGCCTACGACCGAATGATTGATCAGCAATCATTGACTGTATACGGGCCTGTCAAAGCGGTTCAAAAGCGCGGGGACACGCTGGACACCCGCATGCTCACCGTCAGATTTTCGAGTCCTCTTGAAGACGTGATCCGTGTGCAAGTGTCCCATTTTCAAGGGGAAACGCCTCGCAAGCCCGAGTTTCAGCTGGATATGACAGACGTTGAGCCGGTTATCTCCGAACAAGATGATGCGCTGACCTTCCAAAGCGGCAGCCTGTGCGTTGAGGTGAGCAAAAGCGGTTGGCGCTACCAATTTTCACGTGATGGACAGAGCCTGACCGCAAGCGAATCGAATAGCCTCGCCTATATCACGAGCAATGACGGGCGCACCTTTATGAGGGAACAGCTAAACATCGGTGTCGGCGAATTGATCTACGGTCTCGGCGAGCGTTTTACGGCATTCGTGAAAAACGGCCAAACCGTAGACATCTGGAATCAGGACGGCGGCACAAGCACGGAGCAGGCGTATAAAAATGTGCCGTTCTATTTGTCAAACAAAGGGTACGGTGTTTTTGTCAATCATCCCGAGCTCGTTTCGTATGAAATCGGTTCTGAAGTCGTATCCAAAGCGCAGTTTTCGGTCGAAGGGGAAACGCTTGACTATTTTATCATTAGCGGTGCTGAACCGAAGGATGTTTTGAAACGCTATGCGTCGTTAACGGGAAAACCGGCGCTTCCCCCGGCCTGGTCTTTCGGCCTCTGGCTGTCCACATCGTTTACAACCGACTATTCTGAGGAAACCGTGACACGTTTCATCGACGGGATGACCGAACGCGGCATCCCGCTCAGCGTGTTTCATTTTGACTGCTTCTGGATGAAAGAATTTGAATGGTGCAATTTCGAATGGGATGAACGATATTTTAAGCAGCCTGAAGCTATGCTCAGCCGCCTGAAAGATAAGGGGTTGAAAATATGCGTCTGGATCAACCCTTACATCGCCCAAAAATCGAAGCTTTTTCAGGAAGGAAAAGAAAACGGCTACTTTTTAAAAAACAGCCGGGGGGATGTGTGGCAGTGGGACCGGTGGCAGGCCGGCATGGCAATCGTCGACTTCACCAATCGAAAAGCGCGTGACTGGTATTGTTCAAAACTTGAAAGCCTGCTCGACATGGGCGTCGACTGTTTCAAGACCGATTTCGGAGAACGGATTCCGAGAGACGCGGTTTACTTTGACGGATCAGACCCCGACAGAATGCACAATTATTATTCTTTTTTATACAACAAAACCGTATTTGACCTGTTGAAGCAAAAGCGCGGCGAACGGGAAGCGGTCGTGTTTGCAAGGTCGGCGACGGCCGGAGGCCAGCAATTTCCCGTACACTGGGGCGGGGATTGTTTTGCCAGCTATGATTCAATGGCTGAAAGCCTTCGCGGCGGCCTGTCGCTTTCCCTTTCAGGCTTCGGCTTCTGGAGCCACGATATCGGCGGATTTGAAAGCACGGCAACAGCCGATTTGTATAAGCGCTGGACCGCATTCGGCCTCTTGTCGACGCACAGCCGCCTGCACGGGAGCGAATCATATCGCGTTCCGTGGCTGTTTGACGAAGAAGCGGCCGATGTCATGCGGTATTTTGTCAAACTGAAGCACAGGCTGATGCCTTATTTGTACGCCGCCGCGCATGAAGCGCATGATGAAGGCATTCCGATGATGCGGGCGATGCTCCTCGAATTTCCCGGGGACAACACTTGCCACTGGCTTGACAGACAGTACATGCTCGGCGGAAGGCTCCTCGTCGCTCCCGTTTTTCAGGAAAACGGCGCTGTCCGTTATTATTTGCCAAAAGGCACCTGGACACACCTTTTGACGGGAAAAGAGACGGAAGGCGGAGAATGGAAAGAAGAACAGTACGGGTATATGGGGCTTCCCCTGTTTGTCAGGGAAAACACGCTGCTGCCGCTCGGGCAGGAATCCGGGCGACCTGATTATGACTATCTCGACGATGTGACGTTCTGCCTTTACCAATTAAAAGACGGCTGCACAGCCGAACAGACGATTTACAATGAAAAGTGCGAAGCAATGACAGTCAGAGCTTCGCGGCATGAAAATACGATTACCGTGAAAACAGCAGGCGTCCAAAAGAAATGGAAGCTGCTCATCCGCGGTCTTTCTGTCACTTCAGTCATAAACGGCGCAGCGGAAGCGCTTCAGGAAGGAACAGCGATTCAGCCAAAAGAAAAGGACCGGGATGTCTTCATTTTTTTCTAAAAAGGAGTGATCAGGATGCTGAAAACGATCCGCACCATCATGTTGGCGGCAATGTGCACGATCCTTTCCGCCGCCGCTTTCGATCCGCCTCAGCCCGCGGCCGCTAAAACCCGGGCTGATCAATATGAATATCCCTTTCAAGATCCGGGTCTCCCTGTTCAAAAAAGGGTCAGCGACTTGCTTTCACGCCTGACCCTTGAGGAAAAAGTGTCGCTGATGCATCAATATCAGCCTGCCATTCCCCGGCTCGGCATTCCCGCTTTTAAAACGGGCACAGAAGCGCTTCACGGCGTTGCCTGGCTCGGGGAAGCGACCGTTTTCCCGCAGGCTGTCGGGCTTGCGCACACATGGGACCGCTCGTTAATCAAACAAATCGGCTCAGCGGTCGGCGATGAAGTCCGCGGCTTCCACCACCTTGATCCCGCGGCAAACGGCGTCAATGTCTGGGCGCCGGTCGTCGATCTGCTGCGGGACCCAAGGTGGGGAAGAAATGAAGAAGGCTATTCCGAAGACCCTTTTTTAACCGGGGAAATAGCAACCGCCTATGCTTCCGGTTTAAGGGGTGAGCATCCCTTCTATTTGAAAACAGTTCCTACCTTAAAACATTTTCTTGCCTATAACAACGAAACAGACCGGGGATTCAGCTCCTCAAGCATTGATCCCAGGAACATGAACGAGTATTATTTGAAGCCCTTCAAAACAGCAATTTCCGCAAAAGCCGCGTACAGCCTGATGCCGGCCTACAATTCTGTCAACGATAAACCGGCCATTTTGAGCCCGCTGCTCAACAGCACAGTCAAACGAAAATGGGCCTCAGACGATTTCTTCATCGTCAGCGATGCCTTTGATCCTTCAGGAATCGTCACTGACCACAAGTATTATGACAGCCACGAAACAGCGCATGCCCACGCCGTAAAAGCCGGCATTGACAACTTTACAGATCAGGGAGAAAATCTCGAGCTGACGAAAACCGCCTTAACCGGTGCCTTAAAAAAAGGCCTTATGTCTGAGAAAGACCTCGATCAAGCCTTGGCCAACACATTCAGCATCCGTTTTCGCACGGGCGAATTCGATCCGGACGAACTCAATCCGTACAGCCGCCTGACAGATGACGTCATCAACAGTCCAAAGCACAGGCAGCTTGCGAAAAAAGCGGCTGAAAAAGCCATCGTTTTACTGAAAAACGACCGGAATCTGCTGCCCTTCAATGCCCGGAAAAATGAAAACATCGCAGTTATCGGACCATTTGGAAATGCGCTTTACGAAGATTGGTACAGCGGAACGATGCCTTATCGGAAAACCGCGCTTGACGGAATCGCGGACAAAATCGGCAAAGACCGCGTCTCCTTTGCCGAAGGGCTGGAACAAAGCGGGTTCAAATCCGCGCTGACAGGAAAGTTTGTAACCGCAGGCCGGGACGGCAAACAACCGCTCACAGCATCAGCTGACAAGCTTGAGAAAAGCGCGGCATTCGATGCGGCGGATTGGGGAGAAAGCATTTTCACCCTCCGCGCCCAAGCGAACGGTCTCTATGTCTCGCTTCAGGATGACGGCAAGCTGATCGCTGATCAGAAACAGCCGAACGGCTGGACCGTCAAAGAAACTTTCCAGTTTGAACAACAGCCTGACGGGACATTCGCCATCAAAAATACGGCAAACGGCAAATATCTCACCGCCGGAAAAGACGGGACATTAACAGCCGCTGCCGAAAAACCGGCGACAGCAGCGGAAAAGTTTTCAAAGGCGATCATCAAGAGCGGTACGGATGAAGCGGTTCGACTGGCAAAAGCCGCGGACAAAGCCGTCGTGTTCGTCGGCAACAATCCTTACATCAACGGCCGGGAAACCGAAGACCGAAAAGATATTACACTCCCTCCGGCCCAGGAAAATCTGCTGAAAGCTGTTTCTAAAGCCAATCCCAATACGGTGCTTGTCGTAACGAGCAGCTATCCGTTCGCTCTCAACTGGGCTAAAGCGCACATTCCTGCGATCATATACTCCGCTCACGGAGGCCAGGAGGCGGGAAGCGCATTGGCGGACATTCTCTTTGGAGATGAAAATCCCGGCGGACGGCTGACGCAAACTTGGCACACGTCAGTCAAAGAACTGCCGGATATGATGAATTACGATATCATCAAAGGGAAAAGAACCTATAAATATTTCGATGGCAAGCCGCTGTATCCGTTCGGCCATGGGTTATCCTATACAGCGTTCCGCTACAGCGGTTTAAGCGTTTCCTCTGACAGCATCAAAAAAGACGGCTCCGTCACGATCCGCGTCAACGTCACCAACACAGGCGGAAGAAAAGGAGATGAAGTCGTTCAGCTCTATACTTCTCCCCTGTTTAAAACGCGGGTTAAACAGCCGAATCTGGACTTGAAAAACTTTCAGCGGGTGGAGCTGGCACCGAAAGAAACGAAAACCGTGACATTCAAGCTGAAACAGACAGACCTTGCCTTCTGGGATGTAACGAGCGAAACGTTTGCCGTTGAAAGAGGCGCATACAAAATATCGGTCGGGAGCTCGGCGGCGGACATCCGCAAGACAAAGCGGGTTTTCGTCCAAGGTGAAACGATTCGAGAACGGAACTTGCGGCGGCAGACAAACGCTGAAAACTACGACGACTACAAAGGCGTGCTCATCACCGAAAAATCCAAATACGGCGGCGATGCGGTAAAAAGCAGTACAGCAAACGCGTGGATTGCCTTCCATGATGTCCGCATCAAAGGCGAAAAAAGGATAAAAGCAAAGGTTGCAAGCAGAGGCGGCGGCGAAATTGGCATCATCCTCGATCATCCTCAAAAAGGAAAGCAAATCGGTTCGTTAAAAGTGCCTGACACATCCGGATTGCAAAACTGGAAAACGATAAAAGCTTCCGTCCGAAAATCGGCAGGCACCCATCGCATCTACTTTGTCTTCAAAGGGAAAGTCGCAATCGATACGTTTCAATTTGAACGATAAACCGGCACAGAAGAAATTTTTTTAAAGCCATGCAGCTTGATCTGCATGGCTTTTACCGTTTTTCAGCAATTTTAGCGCTTTACAACTTAGGAATGATATATTAGAATTCAATCAAAAGTTGCATTAGGTAAAAAAAATGTCATAAGGCAATAAAATATTACCGCAACAAAAATATTGTATCAGGTTAACTTTCATATAGACATAGAAAGGGGTTAATGAACCTATGAAACCCGCGATTACTGTAAAAGATTTATATGTTTCTTATCACGGCGCAGAAGCGCTCCGCAATATCAATTTCTCGCTTGATCAAGGAATGATGGCGGGCGTTATCGGACCGAACGGCGCAGGAAAATCAACGCTGTTAAAAGCCATGCTCCAATTGATTCCAAAGGATAAAGGCGACGTCCGTCTGCTCGGAAAACCGCTCAAAGATGTACGCAAACAAATCGCCTATGTTCCGCAGCGGAATGATATGGATTGGACGTTCCCGATCAATGTCCTCGACACCGTCATCCTCGGCACGTATCCTGAACTCGGCCTTTTCAGACGCCCGAAAAAACGCGATAAAGACTGGGCATATCACTGTCTAGAAAAAGTCGGGATGGAAGCATACGGCAAGCGCCAGATCGGTGAACTGTCAGGCGGGCAGCAGCAGCGCGTTTTTCTCGCCCGGGCGCTCGCCCAAAAAGCAGAGCTGTTCTGTCTTGACGAACCGTTCGTCGGAATTGATGTGACGAGCGAAGAAATGATCGTCAGCATCTTAAAGGAACTTCGTGATGAAGGAAAGACCGTTCTTGTCGTCCATCACGATTTGAGCAAAGCGGACAGCTACTTCAATGAATTAATTTTGCTGAACAAAGAGCTGATTCAAAAAGGCCCTGTCTCAGACATCCTCAATCCCGACGTGATGATGAAAGCCTACGAATCTCAGCTTCCGTTCCTGCAATCGAAAAGAGGTGCGATCTGATGGAATTTATCCATGGTTTGATGGAATATTCGTTTCTGCAAAAATCGCTGTTCACATCGATTATGGTGGGCATCATTTGCGGCGTCATCGGCTGCTTTATCATTCTCAGGGGAATGGCGCTGATGGGAGATGCGATTTCACACGCGGTCCTTCCCGGCGTCGCCATCTCTTATATGCTCGGCGTCAATTTTTTCTTCGGGGCCGTCTTTACGGGCATCCTGACGGCTCTCGGAATCGGCTATGTCAGCCAAAACAGCCGGATTAAAAACGATTCGGCCATCGGTATCGTCTTCACGGCCTTTTTCGCCGTCGGAATCATTTTGATTACGCTTGTCAAAAGCTCAAGCGATCTGTACCACATCTTATTCGGAAATGTGCTGGCCGTTCGTTCATCCGACATGTGGATCACGCTCGTCATCGGAGTCATTATTCTTACCGCCGTCTTTTTGTTTTACAAAGAGCTGCTCATCACCTCTTTCGACCCGACGATGGCGGCCGTCTACGGCTTGCCGAACCGGCTGATTCACTACTTTTTAATGACGCTTTTAACGATGGTCACGGTCGCATCGCTTCAGACCGTCGGCATTATCCTCGTCGTCGCGATGCTGATCACGCCTGCCGCAACCGCTTATTTATTAACGGACCGGCTGTGGGTGATGATCTATTTGTCCGCTTTCCTCGGCGCTTTGTCTGCGGTCGTCGGTCTTGGATTAAGCTATACGTACAACCTCTCCTCAGGAGCGGCGATCGTGCTCGTGGCTACGATTTTGTTCGGACTTTCCTTTACATTTTCACCGAAACAAGGCGTGCTTTGGAAAGCTTTGAAATCAAGAAGAAAACGGGCAGCACTTCAATCATAACCACAATATAAAGGGGGAAAACAAAACATGAAATGGAAGCAAACATTAGCCATTGCGGCGGCATTGATTCTTGTTCTTGCCGCCGCCGGCTGCTCATCGAAAAGCAGCAGTGAAGAAAACGGAAAGCTGAAGGTCGTCACCACCTACTCCATTCTCTATGACATCGTCAAACAAGTCGGAGGAGATCACATCGATTTATACAGCATTGTACCTGTCGGAACAGACCCGCACGAATACGATCCGCTGCCTAAAGACGTGCAAAAAACGACGGACGCCGATATCGTCTTTTACAACGGCCTCAATTTGGAGACGGGAAACGGCTGGTTTAACAAGCTGCTGGAAACAGCTGAAAAAGACGGCGATGACGCCCCTGTCTACAAACTGAGCAAAGGGGTCAAGCCAAAGCATCTCACCGCCAAAGGTAAAGAAACGGAAGAAGATCCCCATGCATGGCTTGATATAGAAAACGGGATTCAATATGCCAAAAACGCGAGAGATGCGCTGATCAAAAATGATCCCGACCATAAAGAAGACTACGAGAAAAACGCGGAAGCCTATATCGGCAAGCTGCAAAAGCTTCATAATGAAGCGGTGAACCGCTTTAAAGATATACCGAAAGAGCGCCGCGTCCTTGTGACGAGCGAAGGGGCCTTTAAATATTTCGCATCGGCCTACGGCGTCGACGCGCAGTATATTTGGGAAATCAATACCGAAAATGAAGGAACTCCCGGTCAGATGAAAAAAATCGTCGACACGGTGAAAAAAAAGGACGTCCCGGCCTTATTCGTGGAGACAAGCGTTGACCCGCGAAGCATGGAAAGCCTGTCAGCGGAAACGGGCGTGCCGATTAAAGCAAAAGTCTTCACCGATTCGATCGGAAAGCCCGGTGAAGCGGGAGATTCCTATTATAAGATGATGAAAGAAAACCTTGACCGGATCCATCAAGGCCTCGCCGAATAACCGACGAACTGCTGTACACGATGTGCAGCAGTTTTTCGTATGTTTTCCCGCTTTTAAAGCAGGGTACAACGAAGGGAAAACGCAGAAAAAGGAGTGTATGTCGTGGAATCTGTCTATGAGGAATGCATCAAAGCCTGCCGGGAATGCCTTGAAGCCTGCAATCACTGCTTTGACAAATGTCTGATGGAAGAAGACGCAGGGATGATGGCCGAATGCATCCGGCTTGACCGGGAATGCGCGGAGATGTGCGGATTCGCACTTCAAGCAATGACGCGCAACAGCCCGTATGCCGAAGACATTTGCCAGCTTTGCGCAAAGGTTTGCGAAGCTTGCGGCAATGAATGCAGCCTGCACAAGCATGACCACTGCCAGCTTTGCGCTGAAAGCTGCTTTGCATGTGCGGAAGCATGCAGAAAAATCGCTTCTTAACTTGAAATATCCGGCTCTCGGGCCGGATATTGTTATGTCGGGAACGTTTATTTTTTCTCCTCCCCCCTTGCTAAACTGATACAATATGACTATAAAAGGGGGTTTTAATATGAAAGACAGCGTGTTTCAAATGACTTCTGACACATATCAGTCGCTCAGCGATTCAGAACGGCATTTGCTCGAGTACATTTATCAGCACTTAGATCTCATCGCCACTTTATCGATTGTAAAATTAAGCGAGGATGCAAATGTTTCAACAGCCACGATTGTCAGGTTAATGAAAAAGCTCGGTTATGACGGCTACACTTCTTTTAAGTACGCATTAAAAGAAAAACACCACCTCGGGCACGCTCCGCTGATGGATGATATCGACAGCCAAATTAAACAGGCCGTGCTAAAGAATGAAAGAGAAGTTCTGGATACGATTAAAATGCTTGATATCGGGTTGATCGAAGATGCCATTCAAAAAATCAGCAATGCCGAAAAAGTTTACATTTTCGCAAGAGGATTGTCTGAAATGATTGGGACCGAGATGACGATCAAGCTTCAGCTGCTCGGCAAAAACTGCGAGATGCACAGCGACCCGAATATTATCAGAGGCAAGTCAAAAACACTGGCCAAAAAAGACATCGGCCTTTTTGTTTCCCTGAACGGCGAGACAGAAGAGCTTGTTGAAGCCGCTCAAAATTTCAAATTACAAGCCATTTCCACCATTACATTAACAACAAGGATCGATTCGCGTCTTGCGAAATTATCAGAGATCGTACTGGTCGGGTTTAAAGGTGAACAATCATTTTTTCCCGATTATGAAGTCCGCTCTCGCCTCCCTCTGCAAGTCCTCTCCCGCATCATGCTGGACTCATACGTCATCCGCACCGCTCATAGCTGAAAACCTTTACACAACCTGTAAACATCCCCCCTTTTATCTGTGACATAATGTCTGTGAAGCCACAGATAAAGGGGGGATACAGCATGATTTATACATGCACGATGAATACCGCGGTCGACTTATTCGTTGAAACCGACGAGCTGCTACCCGATGTCGTCAACCGCACTAAAGATGAAGATTATCAGCCAAACGGAAAAGGTGTCAATATTTCTTTTATGCTCAAGCGCCTCGGCCTTAACAATACCGCGCTTGGATTTACAGGCGGATTTACCGGGCGTTTTATTGAAAATGAACTGCTCAATGAAAAAATCGTCACAGACTTTGTCGAAGTCGAAGGCATCTCACGAATTAATATTTTTATTAACGCCACCCGGGAATTCAAAATCGTAAACAAAGGTCCGCTTATATCTGATAGCCGAAAACAGGAGCTGATCAACAAAATCCGTCAAATTCCGTCCGGCCGCTTTTTATTTGTTTCTGGCAGTCTTCCGAGAGGAGTCCCCGATGACATCTACCTTTCGCTTTCCGAGATTGCCGCCGAAAACAAACTGAAATTGATCTTGGATATCAGTTCTCCCGTCCTATTAGATTGTCTTTCATACCATCCTTACCTGATTAAACCGAATGAACAGGAGCTTGCCGCTTTTTTCAGCCGGAAGAAAGCGCTGTCTGAAGAAGACATCATCCATTACGGAAAGGAGCTTCTCGACCGCGGCGCTGAAAGGGTTCTCATCTCCCGCGGCAAAGACGGCGCCCTTTATTTGGACCGCCAAAGAACCTTAAAAGCGACCGCCGCCAAAGGCAAAGTTGTCAATACCGCGTGTGCCGGCGATGCCATGCTTGCCGTATTCGTCGGAAAACAGGAGCTCGGCTGTTCTGTTCTTGAAGCACTCAGACACGCCTCTGCCGCCGGATCTTTGACGGCTTTCTCGAAAGGACTCGGAGATGTGTCAAAACTCGATCAAACCGCTTCACAAATTCAAATCACTCATTTATAAAGGGGGTTTTCTTATGAAAAAGTTCAAAATCATCGCGGCAACCGGCTGTCCAACAGGAATTGCCCATACATTTATGGCTGAAGAAGCCTTAAAACAGGCCGCCGCCAAACTTGGTGTAGAAATCAAAGTCGAAACACACGGACAAATCGGTGTTCAAAACGAACTATCGCCAGAGGACATTAAACAAGCCGACGGAGTCATTGTCGCAGCTGACAAGGATGTAGGCGCCGAGCGTTTTGCAGGCAAACGCGTCCTTGACGTCCCGGTTGCGCGGGGCATCCGTGATGCCGAATCTTTAATTCGGGCGCTGATGAACGGCGAAGCGCCGATTTACCGCGGACAAACAACGGCAAAAACAGAGGATGAACCCCAAACAGGCGAAGCCGCTTCCATCGGCCGTAAAATATATAAACATTTGATGAACGGGGTTTCCCACATGCTCCCATTTGTCGTCGGCGGAGGGGTTTTGATAGCACTATCCTTTTTATTCGGTATCCATTCAGCAGATCCTGAACATCCAAGCTACAACGCTTTTGCCGAATTGCTGAATAAAACGGGCGCCTTCGGCTTCCAGCTGATGGTTCCGATTTTATCCGCCTATATCGCCGATTCAATGGCCAAACGCCCCGGCCTGATTGTCGGTTTTATCGGCGGCATGATCGCCAGCACGGGTGGAGCGGGTTTTCTGGGCGGCATCGTATCCGGTTTTTTGGCGGGACTGATCATTTATGGTCTCTCGTATGCACTTAAAAAAATGCCTCAGTCCCTTGAAGGGCTAAAAGCAATTTTTCTTTATCCGGTTATCGGCATTTTTCTGATCGGTGCGGTCATGTTTTTCCTCGTCGAGCCGATGACGGCCATCAATGAAGGGATGAAGGACTTTTTAGCCGATTTTCAAGGGGCGAACCCCGTCATTCTCGGCTTGATCATCGGCTGTATGAGCGCATTTGACATGGGCGGTCCGGTCAATAAAGCCGCTTATGTCACCGGCACTGCTCTTCTCGCTGAAGGGAACCAATATTTCATGGCAGGCGTTTCCGCCGCGTGCATCACACCGCCGCTCGTCATTGCGTTTGCCACTTTGCTTTTCCGCAAATATTTCAGCCAGCAGGACCGAAACGCAGGGCTTGTCAATTTTATTCTCGGCGCCACTCATATTACCGAAGGTGCTATCCCGTTCGCCGCAAAAAAACCGATCCCTGTCATTCCGATTTTGATGATCGGCTCTTCGGTATCGGCGATATTAACATACTCATTTGCAGTTCAAGTACCTGCCCCGCACGGCGGATTCCTTGTACTTCCCGTTGTCACAGGAGCCTTTCAATGGGTGTTGTCGATTATCATCGGATCGCTTATCGGCGCCTTCTTATACGGCTTTTATCAAAAACGGACATATGAAAAACAGAAAGGCTGATCAAACATGGGCACAGCAGCTTTAATCAAAAAAGAGCACATCTATCTTCAAGAAACGTTATCTTCCCAAGCGGAAACGTTTGACCGGGTGGCTCAGATCGCATATGAATCGGGAGCCGCCCAAACAAAACAAGCGGTCATCCACGGATTGGCACAAAGAGAGGCTGAAAGTACGACCGGCTTCATTGAAGGCTTTGCCATTCCCCATGCAAAACTGAAGGACATCACAGAAGCATCTGTCATCATCATTCAAAACCAGACGGGAATCGAATGGAACGCGCTTGATCAAAACCCTGTCACATTTATCATTGCTTTATTGATACCAGATGCCGAGGCAGGCAGCACACATCTCAATCTATTATCATCGGTGTCTCGCATGCTTGTTCACGAAGATGCGAGGCAGCAGCTGCTTGAAGCCTCGAGTCCTGATGACATTCTGAACACCTTTTCGAGCTATATATCCTAATTTTGATCAGAAAGAAGGAATCGATATGCTGACAAATACGAAGAAAATGCTGCTGGACGCACAGACAAACGGCTATGCGGTGCCGGCCTTTAACATTCACAACCTGGAAACCGTGCAAGCCGTGACAGAAGCGGCTGAAGCCTTAAGGTCCCCCGTGATTCTTGCGGCTACTCCCGGAACCTTCAGCTATGCAGGCCGCGACTATATTCAAGCAATTGCAGAAACAGCCGCAGCGCGCTGCTCAATCCCGGTCGCCCTCCATCTCGATCATCATGAAGAGATTGATGATATTCGCGAGTCTTTATCATTAGGGACAAAATCTGTGATGATTGATGCTTCGCACCGTCCATTTGCCGAAAATACCGCAATTGTAGCGAGCGTCGTACAATATGCCCGGCAAAAAGATGCCACTGTAGAAGCCGAGCTCGGAAGACTCGGCGGACAGGAAGATGATTTAATCGTGGATGAAGCTGACGCTTATTACACCGATCCGGATGCAGCAAAAGAGTTCGTCGAGAAAACCGGAATCGATTCGCTGGCGGTGGCAATCGGTACAGCCCACGGGCTTTACTCAAAAGAACCCAATATCGATTTTGACCGGCTGGCCGCGATTCAAAAACGGGTTTCAGTTCCGCTCGTCCTGCACGGCGCCTCAGGAATTCCGCAAGAAGATGTAAGAAAGTGCATCAAGCTCGGCTGTGCAAAAGTAAATATCGCGACTGAATTAAAAATTCCTTTTTCAGATAAACTGCGCCGTTATCTGCATGAACACACCGATGCAAGCGATCCAAGAAAATATATGACCCCCGCCAAAGAAGCCATGAAAGAAATCGTTCAGGAAAAGATTTTGATGTGTATGAGCAATAACAGATACTAATACAAAAAGCCGGATGTTCTTTAACATCCGGCTTTTTATCAAATCATTTGGCATGCTCTTCTAAAGCATGACCGTCATGAGGCTTTTCATCGGGTATCGGTTCCTGAGCGGCCAATATGCTGTATACGAGCATGACAATTCCTACATAAACAACCGCCGAAACCGTCCAAACGAGCACTGTCTTATCCTTCAAGACGGATTCCTCCAATCAAGCTTCACCTTTTGCAGCCTGAGTGCATTCAGAACGACCGAGACCGAACTGAACGCCATTGCGGCACCTGCGATCCACGGAGCCAAAAGCCCGACGGCCGCGAACGGAATGCCGATGCTGTTGTAGGCAAACGCCCAGAAAAGGTTTTGTTTAATATTTTTGATCGTCAGCCTGCTCATGAGGATCGCATCGGCGATGCTGTTTAAATCACCGCGGATCAAGGTGATGTCGGCGGCTTCCATGGCGACGTCAGTCCCCGTTCCGATCGCCATTCCGATATCGGCTGCCGCCAGTGCCGGCGCATCATTGATGCCGTCGCCGACCATCGCAACTTTTTTGCCTTTTGCCTGGATTTTCTTCACTTCATCTGCTTTTCCTTCAGGCAGAACTTCTGCGATGACATGCTGAATGCCGGCTTCAGCAGCAATCGCTTCTGCCGTCCGCCGGTTGTCCCCGGTGATCATGACGACATCGAGCCCCATATCATGCAGCCTTTTCACCGCTCTTTTCGACGTGTCTTTTATCGTATCGGCGACGGCGATCATCCCGGCAAACCGACCGTCGATGGCGGCAAGCATTGCCGTCTTTCCTTGTGTTTCGAGCTCTTCCATTTCGCTGCGCGCCTCTTGAATGTCAATATTACGGCTTTCCATCAGCCGTCTTGTGCCGATCAAAATCCGTTTTTCATTGACTGCGGCTTCGATACCATAGCCGGGTATCGCTTCAAAGCTGTCTGCTGAGGCCGGTTCTATCTCTCTCTTTTTAACGCCTTCGACAATGGCTTCTGCAAGCGGATGTTCAGAGCTTTTTTCCGCAGCACCGATAAGCTTGAGAAACGATGTTTCATCGATCCATGGTTCAGGGCGCACATCTGTGAGCTGAGGCTTTCCATTTGTGACCGTCCCCGTCTTGTCAAGCACGATCGTCTCCAAGCGGTGAGCCGTCTCCAAATGTTCGCCGCCTTTGAATAAAATTCCGAATTCAGCCGCACGGCCCGATCCGGCCATGATCGATGTCGGTGTTGCCAAACCGAGCGCGCACGGACATGCGATCACAAGCACCGCAATCAGCTTTTCCAGCGCCGTGCCGAATTCGCCGGGGCTAACCGCCAAATACCAGACGAAAAATGTGATGACCGCGATCGCCACGACAATCGGTACAAAAACCCCGGAAATCCGGTCTGCGAGCCGCTGAATCGGCGCTTTTGAACCTTGCGCCTCTTCCACGACTTTGATAATCTGCGCCAGCGCAGTATCTTTGCCTACTTTTTCTGCTCTTACTTTTAAAAATCCATTTTTATTGATTGTAGCACCGATAACCGGATCTCCAACCGTCTTGTCAACAGGGATGCTTTCACCGGTGATCATCGATTCATCCAGCGCAGAACGCCCTTCGACAATCTCTCCGTCTGCCGGTACTTTTTCACCGGGCTTCACGTACATGATGTCGCCTGCCAAAACGTTTTCAATCGGCACGGTCATCTCTTCGCCGTTCCTGACGACGGTCGCTGTCTTTGCCTGCAGCCCCATCAGCTTTTTGATCGCTTCGGATGAGCGCCCTTTCGCTTTCGCTTCAAACAGCTTTCCTAAAATGATCAAAGTTAAGAGGATGGCGCTTGTTTCATAATAAAGGCCGTCCGGATGCCGGTTCGTGCCGAGGCTTTCAATGCTTAAATACAAGCTGTAGAAATAGGCGGCAGACGTACCGAGAGCGACCAGCACATCCATGTTGGCGCTTTTGTTCCGCAGCGCTTTATAAGCCCCTGTGTAAAACTGTTTCCCGACGATAAATTGAACCGGTGTCGCCAAGGCGAACTGAACCCAGGGATCCATGAACATCCCCGGCAGCCATATAAATGACGTGAATTTGAAATGGCTGACCATTGCCCAGAGCAGCGGAAAAGATAAAATGGCTGAAAAAATAAATTTGCCGGTTTGACGCTGAATGTCTTTTTCTCTTTGTTCCGCCGCTCCATCCGCAGTTCGGTCTTTTTTCAGCTCGAGCTTGTAGCCGAGCTTTTCAACGGCTTCGATCATTTCCTCCGGCGAAACCGCACCGGCATGATAGTCGACTGCCGCAGTCTCTATGGCAAAGTTGACGGCGGCGTTTTTGACGCCCGGCAGCTTGTTGAGGCGCTTTTCCACCCGGTTGGCGCAAGCCGCACACGTCATGCCGGAAATTGCGAATTCGGCTTTTTCCGCTGGAACTTGATAGCCGAGCGATTCGACTTTCTCAGCCAGCTGTCCGACTTCGATTTGCCCCGGATCATAAACGATTTTTGATTTTTCCAGCGCCAAGTTCACATTTGCATCCTGAACGCCGTCAAGCCTTTTCAACCCTTTCTCGATCCGCGCCGCACAGGCGGCGCAGGTCATGCCAGAGATTTGGAGGGTGGCTTCTTTTTGTCCGTCCATATCCTTCACTCCTTATATACCCCTTATAGGTATACATTAGCCTGCGACATCATACCCCTGATCTTCGATCGTATCGATGATTTCTTTCAGCGATACTTTGCCTGAATCAAACGACACTTCGACCTTGCCTTCGCTTAAATTCACTTTAACGGACTCTACTCCGCCAAGCTTTCCGACGTTTCCTTCTACTGCCTGAACACAGTGGTTGCAAGACATGCCTTCGACTTTCAGTGTTTTTTGTTCCATATTGAAAACCTCCTATGGTTTGATGATATTGATCGGTTTTATATTACCTTACCCCTGTAGGGTATTTCAAGAAAACGATTTTCTCTTTTTTCGTTCACGACTTTGAAAAACGCTTAAACACATCAAGCAGCTCCTCGATGGCTTCTTCGCCTTCACCGCTTTTAATCGCGTTTGCGACGCAATGGTGGGTATGATCTTCAAGCAGGCTGAAAGCCACCTTTTGCATCGCGGCTTGCACAGCTGAGATTTGAACGAGAATATCGACGCAGTAGCGGTCATTTTCAATCATGTTTTGAATGCCTCTGACCTGCCCTTCAATCCGCTTTAAGCGGTTTGTGATTTGTTCTTTTCCTTTAGAACTTTTGGGATTTAATGTGTGTTCATGATGATCTGCTGACATCGGAGCACCTCTCTTTCCATTATATTTTGTCCAAGTTACCCGTTTGTACCATTATAAAATGCGAAGCGGAACATGTCTAAAAAAAGAGACAACCCCAAACTGCTGCGGGGTCGTCCCTGCATATTATTTGTTTAACGCTTTAAAAAACTCTCTCATAAACTCCGGCAGATTGGACCAGTCATGGCCTGAGACCAGATTGGCGTCCACATGAAGCTTCTCCTCAACATAAGTCGCGCCCGCGGCTTCGACTTCCGGTTTGCAGGCGATGTAAGCCGTCAGCTCCCGCCCTTTCAGATGTTCTCTCAGGCTTGTGAAAATCAGGCTCGCATGACAAATCGCGCCGACCGGTTTATTTTCCTCAAAGAAATGAGCAACGATTTTCAGCAGGGAGTCGTACATCCGGATAAATTCCGGTGCGCGTCCGCCCGGAATGATGATGCCGTCGTATTCGGACGGATCAATCTCATCAAATGAAGCATGCGCGTCAATTAAATAGCCTGGCTTCTCGGTGTATGTATCCCAATCCAGAAAGTCATGAACAACCGTATGAATCTTTTTCTTTTTCGGTGCGGCGATCGTCGTTTCATAGCCCTCTTCAAGACAGCGGTAATAAGGATAATACACTTCCAGCGCTTCAACTGCGTCGCCCGTTACGATCAAAATCTTTTTCGCCATCAAAAACATCTCCTTTCCTTTTTTACTCTTCTATTTTATCCCATTTGCGCCTGATTTTAAAATCAAGTGCTTGAGGAGCTTGATTTCAGCTGACGATCGTGATGTTCTCTGTTATGTCTTGCAAGAGGGCAAGGTTTTCTTTATCAATCCCTGAATCTGTGATGACCCTGTATCCGTCATGAAGGCGGTCGATTTGCGAAAAAGCACGGGTTCCGAATTTGCTGCTGTCCGCCATCAAAATCGTTTCGTCCGCAATCTCGATCATCCGTTTTTTCAACAACGCCTGCATTTCGTTTGAATCGCTCAAGCCGCTCGCAGGGTCGACGCCTTTGCAAGACAGAAATGTTTTGTTGACGTGATACATATCAAGGGAGCGCTCAGCCAAAGGGCCGACATATGACATCGATTGCGGCAGCAGCATCCCGCCGGTTGAAATGACCGTCACCTTTTCTTTTTTGCTGAGTTCAATCGCGACTCTGACTGAATTGGTGATGACGGTCAGCGGGATGTTTTCAAGCGCTTTTGCCATGTACCACGCCGTCGTGCTGGCATCAAGAATAATCCGTTCCCCGCTTTTCACATGCTTGACGGCTTCAAATGCAATCATCTTTTTTTCGTTTACGTTTGTAATTTCGCGCTCGCGAAAATGCACCTCTGCTTCTTCAGTCTGCACGCTGACCGCGCCGCCATGGCTTCTTTTCAGCTTGTTTTCCTTCTCAAGCTTTTCCAAGTCGCGCCTGATCGTTTCTTCCGTGACGGAAAAAAGCTCGCTCAGTTCTGTGACGCGTACGCTCGAGCGCAGATTGACAAGCTCGACGATTTTTTGGTGTCTTTCAGCTACAAGCATCCGTTTACTTCCTTCCTTTTTTGGTAAAAGTCACTGTTACTTTCATGATAGCGCATCAGCGCCGATACAGGAAATGTTTTCAGCGGGAAGCGGCGCCGAGAATCTGACTTGTATAGCGGCGGTATGCCGCCTCCCACGCTTCTGTATCTTCCGGTACATACGTTTTTTGAGGGAAGGAAGCTTTGATCGCTTTTCGGGCGCTTTGAATATCCCAAAACATGTCGAGCGCGATGGCCTGTACGGCAATGTTGCCGATGGCGCTTGCCTCTGCCGGTCCGGCCCATACATTTCTGGCCAGTACATTCGCCGTGTATTGGCACAGCAGTTCATTTCGAATCCCTCCGCCCGCCATGTGAAGTCCGTCATATTCTTTTCCTGTCAATGTTTCAATCCGTTCAAGCGTGAACCGGTATTTAAATGCAAGACTTTCCAGCACGCAGCGGATCACCTGTCCGGGCGTTTCCGGAACGCGCTGTCCCGTTGCACGGCAGTACTCCCTGATCGCCTCAGGCATATGCACTGGATTAAGAAACATCGGGTCATCCGGGTCAACCGCCGACCTGAATGCTTCCGACTGTCCGGCAAGTTTGACAAGCTCGACGCTCGAATAGCTGATCCCGTCTTTTTCCCAATCCGCCTGACAGCGCTGGAACAGCCACAATCCCATAATGTTTTTTAAAAAGCGGAATGTACCGCCTGCACCGCCCTCATTTGTAAAATTCCAATCGAGCGCCTGTTTTGACATCAGCGGAGTGTCAAGTTCAGTTCCAATCAGCGACCAGGTGCCGCAAATCAAATATGCAAAGTCTTCCGTTTCAGCGGGAACGCCGACAACTGCAGAAGCCGTGTCATGTTCGCCGACGGCAATGACCGGTACGGCAGGCACCGACAATTCGCTGCACACTGATTGTGACAGCCTCCCCGCTTCGCTTCCGGGTTTTGCTATATCCTTTGGAAAAAGATTGGCCGGGAGCCCCAGATGGCTGATGAGCTCCCAATCCCAGTCAGACGTTTTCGGGTTGAACAGCTGAGTTGTCGTCGCATTTGTAAACTCGCTTTTTTTCTCGCCCGTTAAAAAATAGCGCAGCAAATCAGGAATCATTAAAAGCGTTTCCGCGTGTTCCAACAGCGGAGAATTCGCATTTTTCAGCGCCCGGAGCTGAAAGATGGTGTTGAACGGCAAAAACTGAATACCGGTTCTGGAAAACAGCTCTTCTTTTCCGATTTCATTCAGCACCTCCATCATCATTCCGTCCGTATAAGGATCTCGGTAATGATAAGGGTTCCCCAGCAGCTCTCCGTTCCTATCGAGAAAACCGACATCAACCGCCCAGGAATCGATGCCGATGCAGCTGATTCGTCCGCAGCCGTTTTTCGCCTTTAAAATGCCCTGTTTGATTTCATGATACAGCCTGAGAATGTCCCAATAAAGGTGTTTTCCCGCCTGAACGGGCTGATTTGGAAAACGGTGAATTTCCTCCGCTTTGATCAGACCGCCGTCCACATGACCTGCATAAGCTCTGCCGCTCGACGCACCAAGATCAAAAGCGAGAATCGTCACCAGCTTGCACCGCCTTTGCCTCGCGCCAGGAATTTTTCCACATACCCGCTTTCCGCATAAGCCTTGAGCGGATCAGGCGGAACGTTCATTTCCTCCCGCACGGCGTAAAGGAGCGGTTTGACGTCAATTTCAAATGCTTCGCGGATCGCAGCCTCTGCGGCAAGCACGTCATGATCTTCCTGCGCTTTCTTCACATTATCGAAGTTGATCAAAAGCGCTTTTGCAAATTGAGTCTGCACATTCATGACCGAGCGCAGTACAGCCGGGATTTTCGGTTCGAGATTATGGCATTGATCAAGCATATACGAAATATGTTCGGCCGTCTTCCGGACATTCGGGTCGGAATCGCGGCTGGCGTCCAAAATTTGATAAAAAATGAGAAACAGTTCGTACGGGTTGTGCGCGCCCGCGATCAAATCGTCATCAGCGTATTTGCGGCTGTTGAAATGAAAGCCTCCGAGACGTTTTTCGTCAAGCAAATAAGCGACAATGTGCTCGATGTTCGTCCCTTGGGCATGGTGGCCGGTGTCGACGAGCACCTCAGCCTTCGGCCCGAGCTTTTGCGCCAAATTGTAAGCCATCCCCCAATCCGCCAAGTCTGTATGATAAAAAGCCGGCTCAAAAAACTTGTATTCAATCAAGAGCCGCATATCATCGTCAAGCGCTTCGTATACTTCAGCCAGACACTCATACATCCAGTTTTTCCGTTTTCTGATGTCGCCCTGACCGGGATAGTTGGTCCCGTCAGCAAGCCAGAGGCTGATTTCCCTGGAGCCTGTTTGTTTTGCAATATCGACGCATTCGAGCAATTGCTCGGTCGCTTTTTGGCGAATGTCCGCTTTAACGTTTGTGACGCTTCCGAATTTGTAGTCATCGTCCTGGAACAAGTTCGGATTCACGGCGCCGACGGCAAGGCCAAGCTGCTCGACGTGCGCTTTCAGCTTTCCGTAATCATCAACTTGATCCCACGGAATATGGATGGCGACGGAAGGACAGGTTCCGGTTAATTTGTGAACGACTGATGCATCCTCCATTTTTTCAAACGGATCCCTCGGTACGCCCTCTTGCTGAAACACTTTGAAGCGCGTGCCCGAGTCCCCGTATCCCCATGAAGGCGTCTCGATTTTAAGCGCTTTCAATTTTCCCTTTACTTCAGAAAGGCTGATGCCCCTGTCTTTCTGCTGTTCTTCAAATAAAGCGTAAGCCCGGTCATTCATCATGTACACCCATCCCCCTTGTTTTTAACGGATATGCCATGGTTGACATTAACGCAAGTTCCGGCTGGGTTGTGTCCAGCCGGCTGTACTGGACGATCACAGGTACATCGCTTGCGATCTCGATCGCATAAGGAACATTTTCAGGAATGCGTTCTCCTGATCGATGCAAAGAACTTGTGCGAATATGCTTCGTTCTCTTGCCATGAACCGTCTCGGGAATGCCTTCGAGCGGCGGACGGTCTTCGAAGTATACTGTAATCGCAAGGTTTGCGTCTTCTTCATGGCAATTTAAAACACAAATCGCTTCATGGCTCGTCAAGCTTCCGGAACTTTCCGGAGGAATAAAACCGTCCGGTATGATCCAATGGGTCTCGCCCTTCATCTCCCTTTTCCCCCTTTGTTTTCTGAAAGGGCGGCCGAAGCCGCTCCTTTCCAATTACCTTGAAAATGCGGCCGGCACTCCCCCGTCAACCGTCAACATGCATCCCGTCGTTTTTGCCGTTTTTTCTGAAGCGAAATAAGCGATCGCTTCGGCGATGTCGGCGGGATAAATGTTGACGGAAAGAGTCGTACGTTTGCGGTAATGCTCTTCAAGCCGGTCGGGTTCAATCCCGTAGGCGGCGGCTCTTTCTTCGCGCCACTTGGAGTCCCAGATGGCCGAGCCTTGAAGCACCGCATCCGGAAGCACTGAATTCGCGCGGATTCCATACGGTCCGCCTTCTGCGGCGATGCATCTCGCCAAATGAACCTCAAGCGCTTTTGCAGAGCTGTATGCCGAAGCGTTTTTGCCTGCATAAACGGAATTTTTCGAGCCGATAAACACCATGCTGCCGCCTGACTCCTGTCTTTTCATTTGCTTAAAAGCTTCTCTGGCGACGAGAAAATATCCTGTTCCGAGTACATTCATATTCAAATTCCATTCTTCGAGCGTCGTTTCATCAAGCGGGCTGGATGTCGCAAGCCCCGCATTGTTGACGAGGATGTCAATCCCGCCGTATTTCAGAGCGATTTCCTCGAAGGCCGCCTGAACGTCCTCTTCTTTCGTCACATCCATGCGGACGGCGGAAGCTCGTTCAGCCCCGTATTGTTCATTAATCTCTGCGGCTGTTTTTTCTGCGCCTTCCATATTAATATCAGCAACCGCAACATGCGCACCTTCTGAAGCAAGGCGGCGGCAGGTCTCGCTGCCGATTCCGCCCGCTCCCCCCGTCACAAATGCGATCTTGCGGGAAAATTCGGCTTCCGGCGGAGCAAGCGTTAATTTATAAAGCTCAAGCGGCCAATATTCAACATTGTAGGATTCTTCCTCATTGAGAGATACAAAGTTTCCAAGGACTTCCGTTCCCTTCATGACAGCAATCGCCCGCCGGTATAAATCTCGGCTGACCTTTGCCATCGCCAGGCTTTTACCTGCTGCCACCATACCGATTCCCGGGATTAGCATCACGCGCGGCGCCGATTCAAACATCTCGTCTCCTTCACGCCGGTTTCGTTGAAAATAGGCGGCATATGACTCTTTAAACCTAGCAATCTCGGTTTTGATCTGTTCGACCAGCTTCTCTTTGTCCTGTTCAGCGGGATTCCACGGAATATAGGCAGGCGTCCGCTTTGTATGCACAAGGTGATCCGGACAAGCGGCGCCGACCTGTGAAAGCGACGGAGCGCGCCTGCTGTTCGTGAATTCGAGTACATCGTCAGCATCGCACCAGGTGAGCAGCATGCGTTTCTCTCCTCTGACAGCGCCGCGGATAATCGGCAAGATATCGGCTAAAATCCGTTTCCGCTCCTCCGGTGCAAGCGGCTCGACCATCTGTCCGCCAAACGGCTGATGTTCTTCTGAACGGCTTTTAATGTATGCTTCCGCTTCGCGAATCATGGCAATCGTCTGATCATAGCTTTCTTTCGCCGTTTCTCCCCATGTGACGAGTCCATGCTTCTCCATTAAAACAAGCTCTGCATTCGGGTTGTTTTTCACACCTTCTGCTATCATCTTCGATAAAGCGAAGCCCGGTCTGACATAAGGCACCCATACAAAGCGGCTGCCGAATATCTCCTCTGCGATCTCTTTTCCATTATCAGCGCAGCAGATGCTGATGATCGCATCTGGGTGGGTGTGATCGACATGCGGAAACGGCAAAAAAGCATGAAGAAGCGTTTCGATCGACGGCCGCGGGTGCTTTCCGTCCATCATGCAATGAGACAAATATGCCGTCATTTCTTCATCAGTCATACTGCTCCGTTTCATCAGCGGACGAATATCATCGAGCCTCAGCCCGGTAAATTGACCCGCTGACATCGTCGCCAAGTCCGAGCCGCTGCCTTTCACCCACATCACCTCGATGTCCCTGCCCCTGAAATCCTTTTCCGTCGTTTTCATCGATGTGTTTCCCCCGCCCCAGTTGCAGACCGAGCGGTCAGAGCCGATCAGGTTGGAACGGTAGACGAGTTCGTCAAGACCCGGACGCAGCGATGCAGCCTCAGTTTCTGACCATAAATAATCCACCATACGTATCACTCCGTTTTTGTTTGTTTTTGAATACATTTGTTTTAAGAGTAACATATTTTGTTTTGCTTTGTAAGCGCTTTTTTCGGAATGATAGAGCTGTTCCAATCGGTCTATAAATAAAAAACCCCCAACAGCAAGCGTTCGTCGGGGGCAGGAATGTGGAATGTTTTAACCTTTGATTGTGAAAATAAAATGTCAGATTTTAAGAAAGCGCTGGCATCATGTTGATGGCGCTTTTTGTGCCGCCGGCATACCGTTTGGGGAACATATTGACCCGCTACAAACGGTTGAAAATCGGCTTTTAATCTTTTAATATATAAACTCATGTTTTTTAAAAGGAGGGGTCAGGATGAAAAAAACACTGCACGCACCAGTCAAACTGATCATCGCAATTTTTATGATTTGCACATTTTCTATCGGCTTTACAGAGTACGTCGTTATGGGTATATTGACTTCCATTTCAAAGGATCTCTCTGTTCCGATTTCGTCTACCGGCTTATTGGTAACGGCATACGCGGGAAGCGTCTGTCTGACGGGGCCGATCGTCACCATATTATCTGTAAAAATGCCGCGCAAACCGGTATTGCTCGGCTTGATGAGTGTGTTTGTACTGTCGAATGCGCTCAGTTTCCTGGCACCGAACTTCACCGTTTTGTTGATCTCAAGAATCCTATCCGCATCCATTCATGGTGCATTTTTTGCAACGACGATGGTGTTCGTCAGCGAAATGGTACCGCCCGAAAAGCGGGCCGCCGCTGCCGCTTCAATGAACGGCGGCTTGACCATCGCCCTGATGCTCGGCGTTCCGTTCGGTTCTTATTTAGGCGACCTTTTCAACTGGCGGATCGTCTTTCTGATGATCGCCTGCCTCGGATTGATCGGCCTCGCCGGCATTTGGCTGACGGTGCCGCACAGAAAACCGAAAGTCGTCCCTAAATTGATCCATGAATGGGATGTGTTTAAAAATAAACAAGTTCTTTTTTCTTTTGCTATCACGATTTTCGGCTATTCAGGCGTATTCATCGCCTACACGTTTATTGAACCGATGCTGCGGCATTCTGCCGGTTTTGGCAGCCTCGGCATTACAGCCGCCCTTTTCGCCTACGGATTTGGCGGAGTCGTCGGCAATTTCTACGCCGGAAAGGTGCCGTTTCACCTGTTAACCCGCTCCATGATCGGCGTGATGGTCGCGCTCATGGCGATTCTTGCGGCCTTCCCTTTTGTCAGCGGACATCCTGCCGGCGCCATCATCGTGACATTTTTATTCGGAGCTGGCGCGTTCGGAACAGTACCTCTTTTGCAAACAAAGGTCGTGGCTGCGTCTGAACACGGAACAACGATCGCCACCTCTGTCAGCATCGCTGCATTTAACTTGGCCAACGCACTCGGGGCATGGATCGGCGGACTCATTCTTAATGCGTCAGAGTCCTACACATACCTTGCCACAGGCGGTGCGCTTATGACCATGTGCGGGCTGACGCTGACGATGTTCTCCTTTGTGTCTGAGAAAAGACAAGTGAAAGAAGAAATGTGGAGAACGGATCTGTAATCAAAAAAGCTGCCCGGCTTTAAGACCTGGCAGCTTTTTTGTTTGGTTCTTGCAGCGTCTTTGTGTGAGCTGCTTTTCGCATGACCGCGATCATCAAAAGAGCGGCCGCGGCATAGACGATGCCGAAGCAGCCGAAAACGAAAACAGAAGATGACATTCCTAATAACACGCCTGATATAACAGGACCGCAGGCCATTCCCGTATACCTGATAAAATTAAACATGCCCATCGCACTGCCGCGATTCTCCTCAAATTCATTTGCCATCATCGTCGAGAACAGCGGCGGGATCAGCCCCATCGTAACACCGAAAAGAACAAGGGCTGCCGACATGGCGAAAAGTGAAAACGAGTGGGTAAAACCAAAACAGACGACGCTGCCCGCGGCGGTCAGATTGCCGATCAGAAACAGCCGTCCGAGCGACAATCTCTTTTGTATCCATTTAAACAGCACACTGCCGGCAACCGTACTGACGGCTATCGGCAAATACAGCAAGCCGACGATCTGCAGATCAAGGTGATAATGATCAGTCAGCAAAATCGGCAAATATACGATCACTGAAAAATAAAGAAAGAAAAGAAGATAGCTTAATATCAAAACGGCATTTCCCGTCCTGTTTTTGAAAATGTCCTTATAATGCGACAACAGGCTGCCCGCGCTGAGATTGGTCTTTTTCTCCGCATGGCTCTGCGGAAAGCAAAACGCATTTCCGAAAAGCAACAGAACAGACAAGACCGTCAAAAACCAAAAAATCCCCGGATAATTATAGCGCTCCCCGATAAAACCGCCGAGAATAGGCGCCGCTGCCGGTGCAAGGGAAAGTAGCATTTGATAAGTCCCCATCGCACTGCCCCGCTTCGTTCCCTGGAACAGAGATCCGATTGTGGTTGCCGCAATTAATGGAAGCGCAGCCGTCCCCAAAGCTTGCAGCACCCTGAAAAAAAGAAACAGGCCAAAGTCCCGGGCGACGGCGCAGCCGATTGTGGCGATGACCGTTACGATCATGCTCGCCATCATCACAAACCTCGCTCCTTTAAAATCGACAATTGAGCCGACAATGATCTGCATCACAGCGGTAATGAAGATGAACAGCGAGACGGACAGGTTGACCATCGATACAGAAACGTGAAACGAGTCTCTGATTAACGGAATGATGGGTGAATAAATATTTTGATTCAACGATGCGAAAAAGGCGCTGATACACACAAAATACATAATGAAAGAAGCATTCAATTTCATTGGTCTCATGTCAAACCGCCTGCCTTATTTTTGTTTATTCGTTAACAATCCTTCTAATATCGTTTACCGGTTAACAATATTAATTGTAGATGACGCCTTTAACAATGTCAACGAACATTTCTTATTGCAGCTTTAAAGTTTTTTACATATTTTTTACTTATCGGGTTCCTTCACTCGAAAAACGCTTTTAAAAAAGGTTCATTCTGATCAAAATTCCTCAGATTTGCAAAAAACGTTACGAATATTTTCATATTTTGAATTTGAATTGTGTTGACAGTTGGAAAAGTTAGGGATAAAATGACTATTGTTTACTAGTAAACTTTCATGCTGTACCTTGCCTGATTTTGAGCTCAAACTCTTGCTCTGCTTTAACAATTGAACAAATGTGACACCCCTTCATCATGACCCGCACCATCGCTGTATTCTTCTCGATTCATCGTGAAGTTGAGACCAGCCTATTCCCAGCTCGATAAACCGCACGTATCCATCATTGATTGCAAAAGAAGTCATTCTATGTCCGTTAAGGAGGAAATCAATGACAGAGCTTACAATGGAGAGCAAACACCAGCCATTCAAAACTGAAACTCTTACCCGAAACTGCAATGAAATACTAAAACGCAGACGCCATGTTCTCATTGGCATCAGTCCGTTTAACAGCCGATTTTCCGAAGATTACATTCATCGGCTTATCGGCTGGGCCGTCCGTGAATTTCACCATGTATCCGTACTTTTAGCCGGAAAGGAAGCAGCTAACCTTCTCGAAGCACTCGGCACCCCGAATGGAAAGGCCGAACGGAAAGTCAGGAAAGAAGTCTCACGGAACCGGAGATTCGCTGAAAAGGCGTTGCAAGCGCATGGCGGCAATCCCGAGGCCATCCATACATTTTCCGATTTCGCGAACCAGACCGCATACCAGCGTTTGCGGATGGAAGTCGAAGACGCCTTTTTTGACCAGCCGCATTTTCGCAAAGCCTGCCTGGAGATGTCGCATGCGGCGATCCTCGGACGGGCCCGGGGCATTCGGATGGATGTCCGGGAGGTCAGCGCCGCCATGCTGGAGCTGGCTGTTGAATACGTCATCGCTGAACTTCCGTTTTTCATCGCCGCCCCTGATATTTTAGGCGTCGAAGAAACGCTTCTTGCTTATCACCGTCCATGGAAGCTCGGCGAACAGATCTCCCGAAATGAATTTGCCGTCAAAATGCGCCCGAATCAAGGATATCTTATGGTTTCCGAATCAGACGAGAGCGTGGAATCTAAAAGCATGCAGGAGGAACGAGTATGAATCAATCGCTAAAAACATTCAGCGTGTTGTCAGAACAATATCACAAGAATCCGTATCAATATTTCTCATACCTTCGCGAATCTGATCCCGTCCATTATGAAGAATCGCTGAACAGCTATTTTATCAGCCGCTACCAAGATGTGCGCCGCGTGCTCCAGAATCAGAACGTCTTTACAACGAAATCGCTGGCCAAACGGGCCGAGCCCGTCATGCGCGGACCTGTGCTCGCCCAAATGAAAGGCAAAGAGCACACGGCGAAAAGGAGAATCGTTCTGCGCCGTTTTATCGGGGAGTCCCTTGATCACCTCACACCGCTCATTAAAGACAATGCACAAAGGCTATTGGCCCCTCATCTGGAGAAAGGGCGGATCGATCTTGTCAATGATTTCGGCAAAACGTTCGCCGTTTGCGTGACGATGGACATTTTAGGTTTGGACAAGAACGACCACCAAACAGTGAGAAACTGGCACAGCGGCGTCGCCGATTTCATTACCAGTTTGAATCAGGCGCCTGAGGACCGGGAGCATTCCCTCAAATGCAGTGAACAGCTCGCTGAATATTTGAATCCGATTATCGAGGAAAGGCGCAAAAACCCCGGCCATGATTTAATATCCATCCTTTGCACTTCTGAATACGAGGGAGTGGCGATGTCTGACCGGGACATCCGCGCGCTGATTCTCAATATATTGCTTGCCGCCACAGAACCGGCGGACAAGACGCTCGCATTAATGATTTATCATTTGCTTCATCATCCCGATCAAATGAATGACGTGCTGGAAGACCGCACGCTCCTGCCTCAGGCCATCGCAGAGACGCTGCGCTACAAGCCGCCGGTGCAGCTCATTCCGCGCCAGCTTTCACAAGACGCGGTGATCGGCGGAGTCGAGCTCAAAGAAGGGACGACTGTATTTTGCATGATAGGCGCGGCCAATCGCGATCCTGAAGCGTTTGAGAAGCCAGACGAGTTCAACATTCATCGCAGCGACCTGGAAGTCAAAAGCGCATTCAGCGGCGCAGCCAGGCATCTCGCATTCGGTTCAGGCGTCCACAACTGTGTAGGAGCGGGGTTTGCGAAGACGGAAATCGAGCTTGTCGCAAATATCGTTCTGGATCAGCTGAAGAATATCCAGCTGGAGGAAGACTTCGTTTATCGCGAGACAGGCCTTTACACACGCGGACCCGTCTCGCTCAACATCAGGTTTGACGTCAAACATTAATCTTGTGAAAAAGCCTTCTCCTCCCGAGAGGAGGCTTTTTCAATTGCCGCCTCACTGATCTTCGCCAGCTCTTCAAAATCCTCCTTACCCTCGATCGCATGTGAAAGTTCGTGGCATTGAACGATTTTAAAACCATTCATTTTAAACATCGCGATGATTTCAATTCTCCCCCGGTCTCCGTTTGTTTTGACAACATTGACCGTATACCTGACCGCTGCGCTTTGCAGTCGCTCGTCAAACAAAAACTCATGAAAGGGCGACACCGTTATGGTGCGGGCAACCTTTTTCAGCGTCCTCATGTGATCTTTAAACTGCACAAGGTCAATTTGACTGCCGTCGGTTACTTGAACATAATTCTCGCTGAAATAATCGGGAATTTTTTCAGGATTCATTTCACTCAAGATGTCCTGATACATGCTGCTTAAAAACTGTTGGGCTTCACTTTTATTCATTCGCTGCTCCTCTTGATTAAATGTGTTTTGACCATTCGTTTAAAAAGCGGATGACGGTTTCCAGCTCGGATTCGGAAAACCGATCAAACAGCTCGATATAGCGCTGCTTTGCAATTTCGTGCATCCTGTCATGAACGTCGGCCAGTTTCTTCCCCTCGTCTGTTAATGTGTAATACAATTCTTTGTTGTTGTTCGGTTTTTTGTGCGATTCGATCATCCCGTGCTTTGTAAGCACATTGACCGCTTTTGTCACTGCCGCTTTTGATATTTGAAGTTTTGCTGCCAGGAAAGCGTTGTTGACGTCTGCCTCGTTTTCGCTTATAAGCGAGATCATGTGAAGCTGGGTCAGTGTCCAATGCTTCCGGATACTGTCGTCTTCTTGAAAAGCTTCCTTTACGAGCGTCTGCTGTTCATGCTGAGCCCGCTTTTCTCTTTTGAGAATAAAATCCTGAACGGCTTGAAATGCTTGCTCATACGTCTTGTTTTCCACGATCATCATATCCTTTCCATCATCGTTAACCGGTTAACTATTTAATAGTTTACCAGTTAACAATAATTGAAGCAAGCAAAAAGCATATGATGCAGAAAAGATCCGCAGCATATGCTTCCCTTATACTTGAAGAGATAACACGTGCTTTTCAGTCCAAGCCAGAAGCTTCAGGTCCAGTTTGCGGCCGGCGATGAATGAAAGCCCCAAAGGCTCGCCGTTTTTTGCCGGTAGCGGAACGGTGATCTGCGGAAGCCCGCCCAGCCCGGCAATACACGTCAGTTTCATCGTGCGCGCCCTTCTCTCATTTAATTCGTTTTCCGGCAGCCCGCGGAGCGGCGGCGTGCCGGGAGCAGTTGGAATGACGAGCAAGCCGTCTTCCGCGAGCCATTCCGACAGTCTCCTTTTCACCGCTTCTCTTTTCATAAACACATGCTCATAATCGCTTTTCCTAAGACTTGACGTCCATTCAAATCGTTCTGCGATTCCAGGGCCGAACACCGGATTTGTGCAGTCGATCCAAGCTCCATGCTCCTCCCAAATCTCCAGGGCCTGCAGCACCCTGAACATTTCCGCCCATTCTGCGAGGCCGCCGTCAGCGGCAACGCACCAGTCGAATTCGCCGTCTATCAGGCTTAATGCATGAGCGTATACTTGTGTCCGGTCGCTTTCTTCAAGCAGGTTCCACGCCTCTTTTTCAAAATAAATCTGGTTGAAACAGGCCCCTGCCTCCTCCTGTCCGCTAAGCAGGACGCGGCCTGCAGCATGAAGAACGCCGATATCTTTTGACATCCATCCGACGGTGTCAAAGCTTTTCGCCAGCGGTATGACACCATTAACCGGCACCTCGCCGTGCGTCGGCCGAAATCCGAAAATTCCGCAGTAGGAAGAAGGGATTCTGACAGAACCCCCGGTGTCTGTCCCAAGAGCAAAATCGGCCATACCGGAGGCTGCCGCCACGACCGAACCGCTTGAAGATCCTCCAGGAATGTTGTCCTTTGCACAAGGATTGACAGGCGTTCCATAATGGACATTTTCTCCGTCAAGGCTGTACATCAGCTCATCCGTGTGTGCAGCCCCCTTAAGCCTTGCCCCTTCACGCAGCAGCAAGTCAACGGCTTCCGCGTTTTTTTTGGCAGGTTCGTGCGTTCTCAGCCAATCAGGGTTTCCCGCCGCATTTGTATGGCCTTCTACAGCAAACACATCCTTTACCGCAAACGAAAGGTTTTTCAAGCTTCCTTCAGCTGATGCCGGCTCGACAGCCAAATCCCTGTTCATAAAAGCGCCCCAATCATGCTCCATTTTCAAAATCCCCCCTTTTTGTTTTTAACGATAACCGGACGCCTCTTCAAATTGAACAAAATTGTGACAAAATCTTCCGTTCCCCGGTTGAAAAAGGTCTTTAGGTTTGTTCCTATAGGCAAACAGGGTAAAATAAAGGTGTGTTGATTACATATTAAAAACGAACATGGGAGAGGAGAATGAATGGTGAACAAGGTTCGCACAGGAATATTAGGATACGGTTTGTCAGGTTCGGTGTTTCATGCGCCTTTATTATCGGTGTTAGAAGATTATGAGATTCGGAAGGTGATGACTTCGAGGAAAGAACAAGTCAAACAGGACCTCCCCGAAGCGGAAGCCGTCAGTACGATCGAAGACATCACAAATGACCCGGACATTGATCTCGTCATCGTCACCACGCCGAGCGGCCTTCATTACGAAATGGCGAAAGAGTGCATCCGCGCCGGAAAGCATGTCGTCCTAGAAAAACCGATGACGGCAACGGCGGAAGAAGCGGAAAAGCTCATCAATGCCGCGAAGGAAAAAGGCGTGCTTCTCAGCGTCTACCACAACCGAAGATGGGATAACGACTTTTTGACGATCAAACAGCTCATCAAAGAAGGGCGCCTCGGTGAGGTCAACACATTCCACGCCTCCTACGACCGGTTCCGGCCGAATGTCAGACAGCGCTGGAGAGAGCAGAAAGGGCCGGGCTCAGGCGCACTGTACGATTTGGGTTCACACTTGATCGATCAGGCGCTTCATTTGTTCGGCATGCCGAACAGCGTCACTGCTCAAGTGACCGCTCAGAGAGCCAATGCGGAAACAGACGATTACTTCCATGTCGTCCTTCACTATGATCAGCGCCAAGTGATTCTCCACTCAGGTTCGATTGTTCCGGCCAACGGTCCCCGCTACCAAATCCACGGCTCAAAGGGAAGCTTTATTAAATACGGCATCGACGGCCAGGAGGATGCACTCAGAGCGGGTCAAAAACCTGCAGGCGATGAGTGGGGAGCCGATCAACCCGAATATTACGGGGAACTGGCCACAGTTGAAGGCGACGAGGTCATTAAGGAAACAGTGGAAAGCATCCCGGGTTCATACTTAACTTATTACAAGCAGCTTGCTTCAAGTATTCTTGAAGGCGGCAGCCTGCCTGTCACGGCGGAAGAAGGACGCGACGTCATCCGCATCATCGAAGCCGCACAAAAAAGCAGTGAAACGAATCAAACGGTGTTCTTAAACAAATAAAACAAAACCGCGGATCACGTCCGCGGTTTTTTCAAAAGGTCCGGCCCAATTCTTTGGCTCGGGCAATCGCATTTCGTTTAATTTCTTCGGCTTTATCCGGCTCTGCATTATGCCCTTCTATAAATAAACCTTCAAATTCCGGCACTCCGAAAAACTGCATCATGATGCTGATATAGCGGTGCCCCATCTCAAGTTCCGCAGCCGGCCCTTCCGAATAGTAGCCGCCTCTCGCCTGGATGTGCAGGGCTTTTTTATCGGTTAACAGCCCGATCGGTCCTTGCTCGGTATATTTAAACGTCTTTCCCGCTACAGCGACCGCATCAAAGTACGCTTTCATCACCGGCGGAAAAGAGAAATTCCAAAGCGGCGTGACAAACACGTATTTGTCTCCCGCGATAAATTGCTCGCTCAGCTCATTCAAACGGCCGACTTTTGCCTTTTCGTGTTCAGAAAGCTGTTCAAAGCCCGATCCCGACTGCAATTTTCCCCAGCCGCTGAAGACGTCCGCGTCAATTTGCGGAATGTTTTCCCGATAGAGATCAAGGTGTGTCACTTCATCATCCGGGTGCGCTTCTTTGTAAGATTCGATAAATGCTTTCCCCGCCGCCATGCTGTATGATGCCCTTTCGTCATGCGGGTGAGCGGTAATGTAAAGGGTTTTTGTCATCTCTTTTGCTACCTGCCTTTTTATATTGATATTGGTTAGTATGGAACGTTACCGGGCAAATATTCAGGGGAAATCGGATTATGCTGTGTCGTCCCGATGATTCAACCGGTCCAATACAAGGTGAACAGCGATGGCGTCGTCCAGGTAGCCGATCGGAAACGTATAGTCGGGAATAATGTCCGCAGACAGGATAAAATACAGGAGCGCACTCCCCAGAACGGATCGGTCTTTTTCAGAAGTAGCATTGTCACAATAGCGGTGATGCATTTTTTTCAAATGATTGATGAACGGTCCGGCTCCATTCACCTGGCTTACTTTGTTGTCGAATTCCTCACAAATGATGCTGTGTCCTTCCTCTGTCAACGCATATTGCTCATATTTGTTCAATTCCTGTTCAATACGCTGCCTCGTCTCTTGGGGATCGTACAGCTTGGAGGCCCCTAACATTTCCAGCATGGCGTCAAGAGAGCCAAGGACCTCGGTACCGTTTTGTTCTTTTTTGCCATGAACTTGAAAACCCGAGGCTTCAATCAATTTATCAAGTGAAATATCGAGATGTTCGGAAAAAGCTTTTAGATGAACAAGCTTAGGTTGCTGCTTGCCGTTAGCGATCCGCGAGATTGTCGCGGCGTCCATTCCGGAGAGGCTGCTGAGCTTTCGCATTGAAAGCGATCGCTTTTTTAGCAGCTCTTTAATCAGATGTCCGATATGATTTTCTTTCGGCTGTCCCATCTTTCCTCTCCTTTCCACAACGGTTCTTAACTCATGATATGTGAATATGTTGAGAAATTTGCTTTTTTGTTGAGCTTTTTCATGGTACTGGCACATTTTTCTCAACGATACATACTGTAAGAGCAAACTTACTGGAAAAAGGAGCTACTCATCATGACATCATGGATCATCATTGCAGGCTTAACCGTTTCATCAAGCGTTGACAATTTGGGGGTCGGTTTATCATACGGGATTCGGCAAATTCGCATCAGCTTTTTTTCTAATGTGGTCATTTCACTTATATGTTTTCTCTTTAGCGTGTGCGGCATCCACTTCGGACTTTGGATATCAACGGTTTTACCCGGGATTCTCCCTGTTCTGGCAGGTTCTGTTTTATTGGCCGTTATCGGTCTGCGAATCATGCTTTTGGCCGTTCCGCGTCGTAAGCCTTCCCCTTTGAAAGAAAATGGAAGCACTGGCTCGCCTCAACAGACCGTTGGCTTTTTCGAATCGATCCTTCTCGGAATCGCACTGTCAGCAAATGCCCTTACAAATGGAGTCGGGGCTGGCCTCTTCGGCTATTCGCCGCTTCTGATTTCGATTTTGGCAGCCGCCGGAAGTTTTCTGACGGTGTGGGCAGGTGCCGCCTGCGGTTCCAAACTGGCTCATATTCGCTTTGGCCATTTTACGGTCGGGCAGTTTGGCACGCTGATCAGCGGAGCAATATTACTATTGATTGCCGGTTTCGCGTTTTTTAACTAGCGGCAGGAGCAAAAGCGTCAGGTGAAGGGAGGGAAAGGCATGGCAGTAGAAAGCGCACTTCAATTGATGCTTTCGTTCGGTATCCTGATCGTTGCGATATTTTCACTCTGCTTTCATTTCACGAATAAAAAATAGGAACGCCCCGATCTTTCAGATCAAGGCGTTCCAGGATTCAAAACAAAAGCCGACTCCCATGCAGGAGCAATGCCACTTCGAAGATGCTCGCGGCATCTTCGATTTTTTATATGATATTCTTGTTTGCAACTTTTATGACTGCGCTGCATGCCCCTCTTCTTTCAGCTTTTCGAGTCTCTCTTGCACCTCTTCTTCTGAAAGACCGTGCTCTTTGACATACAGGTTGCGCGGATGAACCCGGCACTCGTGCGTGCAGCCCCGCAAATAGCGGTGCTCATTTTCTTCAGAGCAGATGATCTGCTTGTTGCATTCAGGGTTGGCGCAGTTGACATAGCGCTCGCAAGGCTCGTCGGTGAAATAATCCTTGCCGACGATGACGTGCTCTTTCTGGTTGACCGGAACGCTGATTCTTTCATCGAAAACATAGCACTGTCCGTCCCACAGTTCACCTTGAACTTCAGGGTCTTTTCCGTACGTCACAATCCCGCCGTGAAGCTGGGACACGTCTTCAAATCCTTCTTTTTTCAGCCATCCCGAAAATTTTTCGCAGCGGATACCGCCCGTGCAGTAAGTCAATATTTTCTTGCCTTCAAGCTTTTCTTTGTTATCGCGGATCCATTCAGGCAATTCGCGGAACGCTTTAATGTCCGGTCTGACCGCGCCGCGGAAATGTCCCAAATCGTACTCATAGTCGTTCCGTGCGTCGACGACAATCGTATCTTCCCGCTGCATCGCCTCATAAAATTCTTTTGGCTCAAGGTAGTTTCCCGTTAATTCATTCGGATCGATATCATCTTCCAGGCGGAGCGTCACCAGCTCATCGCGATGGCGGACATGCATTTTTTTGAAAGCATGGCCTTCTGATTCATCGATTTTAAATACCATATCTTCAAAGCGGGGATCGTTTTTCATTTCACTCATATAGCGGTCTGTCTGCTCTACGGTTCCTGACACGGTTCCGTTGATTCCTTCACCCGCCACAAGGATGCGCCCTTTCAGGCCCAAATCTTTGCAGAGCTTGAGGTGATCTTCGGCAAATTGCTCGGGGTCTTCGATATGAACATATTTATAATACAACAATACTCGGTATTGATTTTTCATGATATCTTACCACCTATCTGATGCGTGTTTTTATAAGATAAAAATGGAATATAAATCCATTTACATTCCCAAAGCTTCATTCATATTAAAACAAATCATCACCATGATTTCAATGAAGCAGCTTGAACATTCCATTAATCAAATGTTAGAAATTTTAACACTTCCGGCGGCTTTACGCAAGCAAAACAGCTCAGGTTAAAGGACTTTCAGCAATTCTGTTATAAACTCCCAAAATCCAGGTACTTCTTGACATAAAAGCATCTCCGCTTTTTCGCAAATCTTCATCTTCAGCTCCTGTTCAAGATCCTCCCTCTCTTGATAGGATGTGTTGTTTAATTTGCTTTTGATCATCGGCGTGAAATTTTCCAGCAATTTCTCAATCTCTTTTTCGTCGTGCAGACTCACTGTTATCATTCCCCTCTGCTTTAGAATTCAGCAGCTCTCTTATCTTTTCGAGTGCCCTTTTATGAATTCTTGAAATATTTTGCCTTGATTCTCCCAAAGAGTCAGCCATTTCCTGCATGGATACCCCGTGAATGTAAATTTGCGCAAGCACTTTTTTCTGCTTGTCCGTCAATTGCAAAAACGCTTCATAAAGCATCGGGTCTTGCAGATGTTCACTTAAATCCTCTTCCTGTTCCAAGACATCGTCTAACAGGTCCCCTCGGGGCGGCTCGGGCAAAGTCGGACTGTCGTCGATCATCAATGGAAAACGCTCTCGATTTTTCCGGACTCTTTTATCAAAGTCGACGGAGAAAATCCGGATCATCGAGTTGATGTATTTGATCATGCGGATGTTTTTGTAAAACCGCTTAAATTCGCGATCGAGACACTCTGCCTCTTCAGAATCCGGATGTTCCAAAATGTGGTTGAAAAGCCGCTCATACCGGGGGTTGCTCAAAAAATGCTTCACAAGCGGATGCCCTGTGATTTCCTTGATTTTCGCACGCAGTAACGTTTGATCTATCATAAAAACCGCCTCCTATTTATTTAGATGAAAGAAATGAAAAAAAAGTAAACTCATCTCTTCTATTAACATGCAAACATAAGTTCCCATTCAGAGAAAATAGTTCTTTGCTTACATTTTTCAAACTTTCTTCACTTCTTAACATAGGAGGTGGTAAGAATGGACAGTGCATTCATTGAGGAAGCAGCGAAACAAATCGGCAATGTCGGCTTTCCGGCTGTATTGGCAATTTACCTGCTCACGCGTTTTGAAAAGAAAATCGATGAACTGATCGAATTGATCAAAGAAAAAAGTGACACCGATGATTGACATCGGCCTCACTTTTTTCACTTAACATGACAGAAGGGGAAAACGAAAGGCCTTTCAGCTCTCCTTTACATTTTGAGAAAGAGGGGATATCACATGGAAAAAAACAAATCAATTCCACAGCCGATCAGAGGAGAAAAAGGAGCGGAAACGAAAATTCCGCATAACGTTGAGCGCGATCGCCAAAATCCGGACATGCTTGCGCCGCCGGAAACCGACCACGGAACGGTGTCAAACATGAAATTTTCATTTTCCGATGTCCATAACCGACTCGAAAAAGGCGGATATGCACGGGAAGTCACCGTTCGCGAGCTGCCGATTTCAGACAAGCTTGCCTCTGTCAACATGAGGCTGAAACCTGGAGCCATCAGGGAACTTCACTGGCATAAGGAAGCCGAATGGGCATATATGCTGTACGGAAAAGCACGGATTACGTCTGTTGACCAAGACGGCAGAAATTTTATTGAAGATGTGAAAGAAGGAGATCTCTGGTACTTCCCGTCAGGTCTGCCGCATTCAATCCAAGCGCTTGAAGACGGCTGCGAATTCCTGCTCGTCTTCGATGACGGTTCTTTCTCTGAAAACAGCACCTTCCAGGTGACAGATTGGCTGGCCCATACGCCTGATGAGGTAATTGCCGCAAACTTCGGCATTTCAAAAGACGTCGTAGCATCTCTTCCAGATAAAGAAAAGTATATTTTCCAAGAAGTGATCCCTGGATGTCTTGAGAAAGACAAAGTCGAAAGCCCGAACGGAACGGTGCCTCAATCTTTCAGCTACAATTTGCTTGAACAGGAACCGATCGTATCTAGCGGCGGTAAAGTATGGATTGCCGATTCCACGAATTTCAAAGCGTCGAAAACAATCGCTTCTGCGCTGGTGGAAGTCGAACCTGGAGGCATCCGGGAGCTGCACTGGCATCCGAATACAGACGAATGGCAGTATTATATTTCCGGACAAGCGAAAATGACCGTTTTCGCGTCCGACGGGCATGCCAGAACATTTAACTACCAGGCCGGAGATGTCGGCTATGTGCCGTTTGCAATGGGACACTACGTCCAAAATACAGGAGACGAACCGCTTCGCTTCCTCGAAATCTTCAAAGACGACCACTATGCTGACGTTTCGTTAAACCAATGGCTCGCGCTCGTTCCGGAAGAGCTTGTCCGCCAGCACCTCGACGTCGGCAGCGAGTTTACAAACATGCTCTCTAAAGAAAAGCATCCGGTCGTGAAATTTGATAAGAAATAACCAGCCAGGCTTGCAGGAGACATATCCTGCAGGCCTTCGGCTGCTGTGTACATATTTAAAAGGAGTTGTATCATGAAACATTTCGTTATTTGCTGCTTATCGGTAATGTTCGTTTTTTTCGCCCACTTTCTCGGCATTTCGATCCTGTTTCATCTGCCGGGCGCATTTTACCAAACTGTCGGGTCCCTGCTTTTGTTTACGCTTTGTTATACCGCACTGACCTTTGTCCTGGAACCGGCTGAAAAGCTGCTCATCCACAGTATGAAGCTGCTGGGCATCAATCGGCGGATCACGTTTTTTGCAGCCGAAATGCTCACGATCGGATGTTTATGGGCCGCGATTTTTACAGCGGACGAATTGCTGGACGACGTTCTGCTGACCTCTTCGGCGGAAATCATGATTGCCGTTTCGTTTTTTACCATTGATAAAATCCTTTATCCACGGCAGAGGTCCGGTTCGCTCTTATATTGAGAATCCACTGTGCAGGAGAATGTTATATAATGGATTTCAAGTAATCAAAAGGAGGTTTTCGTTCTTGTATAAGGTACGTTTTAGACCCGACATGTCGATCAAAGAAATCGGCGAACAGGTGCAAAGCTATGTCGCCGCCAATTGGAAACAAACGCTTGAAGATCATCGCGAAGCGCTTTTAAAGGTGTTTCCCGAATTGGAAGACGCGACTTACGGCGTCTACTTGGACCACCTGCTGCCTCCTGTATTTGAAAGTCTCGAACAGTCCGGCTTTACAACGATTCAAGATGCGGGAAAAGGTGATTTTTTCATCGGAAAAGGCTTAAACTTTAGACAGTCCATGGAAAAATGGGGAGCTGACGACTGCCGCTCACGGGTGTTTTGGGCTGTCATCTCCGATCAGCAAGAAAAGCCTGCCGGGACGCTGCTCTTTGACTTTTTTCACTCTCACGCCGGGTTTGACGTGCCTCTTTCTCCGAAGATTTACACATTGGAGGAAACAGAGAGAGACAGAATTGTCGCTCACGTGAAACAGATAAAGGAAAACTAGCTGATAGCGACCCACAACATCATAAGCTGCAACCGCTGGGTAACCCGGCGGTTTTTTTAATGCAGCACAAGGAATATTTTTGCAACCAATCAAACCACACATTCGTTATGTATAAGACCACCAACATCTTACATAAGGGAGAAAATCATGAGAACTTTCGAAATATTATTAACACTCCTGTCTTTTGTCATGCTGTTTCAGCAAAAAATGCCGAGAAAACTTGCGGCGGCAGCCGGATTTGCGAGTATTGGCGTGTTGGCGGGACAGCTTTTTTTTGAGGGATACAGATGGCAAATGGTTTTGATCTATCTGATCTCCGCCGCCCTCGCCTTTATCGCGATCTTCGGTAAAAGGCTTCAAATCAAGATGTGGAAGCCGCTGAAATATGGCTTGTATGTTCTAACATTCGCCATGCTGGCAATCTCCGTCTTCCTGTCTGTATACCTGCCCGTCTTCGATTTGCCTAAGCCTGACGGCGCTTATTCTGTCGGGACGAAGACGTTTCATTTGACCGACCGCGACAGAGAAGAAACGCTGACAAAAAATCCGCACGATAAAAGAGAACTGATGATCCAAGTATGGTACCCTGCCCAAGGTTTGCATGGACAGAAACGGGCACCTCTCTTTCCCGAAGACGCAAGCACATTTCACGAATATATCGAGAAGTTCGCAGATGGATTCGGTCTTCCCCCGTTTGCTTTGGACTATTGGCGCTACATCAAAACAAACTCATACGAAAACGTTGCGATCTCATCAGCTGAAGCCCGATATCCAGTCGTCGTAATCAGCCACGGCTTCGGAACAAGCCGGCTGCTGCACGCTTCCCAAGCCGAACATCTGGCAAGCCATGGATTTGTCGCAGTGGCGATCGATCATACGTACAGTACGATGGCAACGGCTTTTCCAGACGGACGGATGACAGGCTTAACAACCGAGCGATATATGAATGGAGTTTCCGAAAACAGCAGCAAGCTCGGGAACATTTGGACGCAGGACGCCGACTTTGTCATCAATCAGTTGGATCAGCTGAATCGCGATGCCTTTAAGGGAAAACTCGATATGGACAACATCGGGATGATGGGTCACTCATTCGGCGGCGCCACGGCGTTTAACGCCGCATATTCAAATCCCAAAATTAAAGCTGGAATCAACATGGACGGTTCACTGTACAATGTCAACGGCAAGCAGGCGATTTCAAAGCCGTTTCTATTCATGGAATCGAGCAGCTTTATGAACATTAAAGACAAGGCGCTCAGCGGAAAAATTTCTGATGAAGAAATCAAAAATTCGGGTTTAACGAAAGAAGAATTCAACAAGATGATTGAGGAACGAAAAAAGGAATACAAAATCATTGATCAAGCGTCAATGGTGTATATTGAAGGAACGGAGCATTACAACTTCACCGACTTGCAGCTTTATTCAAAACTTTTGAAGCAGCTCGGCATGACGGGCGACATCGACGGCGAACGAAGCGCGGATATCGTGAACCGGTACGTTTTGGATTTTTTCAACAAGCATTTAAAAGAAACCGGCGGCGGCTTGATCAGCAAGCCGAATCCGTCATATCCGGAGGTGAAGTTTCCGAAGGAATAAACCGAAAACGACAGAAAGGGTGCCGGCGGCGGCACCCTCTTTGTCTCATTAACAGATACACCCTGGATTGCGAGAACTAAATATTTTTCGTATGCCTTTTCACTAAATGGCCGCTAAGCCCGGCATATCGGAAGTGTGCGGCTTGTAACTCCGCTTCATGCGCGGCGTCGTTAATATTAGCGGAGGTTAGCGACAAATGTTGTCACACTCTGAGCCGGAAGATGCGCCCAAAAATGATTGTCTGTTACATTGAGATTCGTTCCAGGTTGAAGGTTGCTGCTGCTGCTCGTGATCCATCTGGATACTTGAGAAACAGATCCATTCTGCAGAACGAAGTTTTGGTTAACCCCTGAGTTGTTTTTATTAATGGCAACTATAACGACTTTGTTGTCACCTTTATAGGCAGATACGTAAACGTTTGAAGCAGGGCTCTTTGTCGCATCAACCCTGACATAACCGGGACGGACAAACTTCGAGAAATGAGCCATATTGTAACCGCGCTTGCTGATCGTACCGTCTTCTTTCATAGGACCGTATGATCTGCGGATGTACCACCATACATAAGCCTGAAAATCTCCCTCTACCATCGAATTGTGAATATGGTGCGAAACATCCAATGCCTCAGGCCAGCGGTCCGCAGAATTATTGTCACTGTTCGGATAATATACTTCCGTCATCCAAAGATCTTTTCCTGCTCCTTTTTGTTTGAACAGTGGATAAGCGAAATTGTTAAGCTGTGTACCATAAAGATGAGCGCCAAGAATATCCATATTGGCAAGCGCCTTCGGATCATTCAAAATCGGATCCGATATATTTTTTAAGTATTGAAACGACTCAGGCGCGATGACACGGGCATTAATCGAGCCGGCGTTCTCTTTCATAAAGCGAAGTATTTCTTGCGGTGTCCACCACGTCCAGTCGTGTGCGTAATCAGGCTCGTTTTGGACGGAAATCGCATACAGATTCACGCCATTATTTTTCATGAAGGTAACAAAGTCGTTAAGATGCTTCGCGTATGCGGCGTACTTATCGTATCTCAGCCGTTTAGCTGATGTGTCTCCATTCCGATTGAAAGTCTCAACCATATCGCTTGGCGGATTCCAGGGAGAAGCAAAAACGATTGCTCCGTGTTTGATCGCACTCTTTGCCGTCTCCACTTCTCTGTACCAATTGTTTCTATTTTCATCAACATGAATTCTTAAAATTGAAAAGCCTAACTGATTCTGTCCATTGCCAAAGGCGGTTTCTCTTTGAGCTGCTGTAAGATCCCCGATCCAAGCCGGGTGATTCATCCCTCCAAAACCGCGAATCACTTGTTTTTCTGCAGATAGACGAACTGTTGCGTCACTGGCTGCTGAAACTTCAGAAGCGGCAGGCCCGGTTAACATGAGCGACAGCATCGTTACATATGCCAACAATACACAAATTAATTTTTTCATATGCTTTCATCCTCTCATTGTTGTGGTATATGAAAACCCTTCTGAGACCACCTTTTTGCTGTTACCGGTGCTCATTTTGTGTAAACTGCCAGTAATCAAAATTAAACAAGTTGCCTGAACTGTTTCCGGTAAATACAAAATAGACGTTGTGAACACCGGTTGCGCCGCTCACAGTGGTTTCTATTTCTCTCCAAGTCTGCGCTCCGCCTGTGGAAGGTACATTCAGAGTTCCCACAAGCTTACCTGTTACACTGTCGAGACGGACTTCAATTTTACCGCCTGCAGTGGAAGCGACATTGGCTTTAAATGTCCTCGCTCCGCGCGTGCCGAAGTCAGCATTTCCTACAGCAATCCAGTCTCCGTTATGAATGCTTGTTACGTTTTGATTATTTTCCGGTCCGCCGGGTGCTGAGGATTTCTCCGTCAAAATGCGTCCATTCCAGGCAAACGTTTCAGCTTCTACCCGGTTATACGGATTCAAATTGGCAAGCTGAGACACTCCCCTGTAATTTGCCGCCACCTCTTGAATGGACCCGTTTGCAAGATGGACCAGCTTATTGATATGGGGAGAACGGTATCCTTTGCCGGCTCCGAACAAAGCGAAACTGACAGTTTGAGCATGGTACACCACATACCACTCGTTTTTAAAATTGAAAACAGCATGATGGTTGTTTCCGCCAGCCCCGAAGAATGCACCCGGATTTTTCAGGAAATGCCCTCTATACGTAAAGGGCCCCATGGGACTTGAGCTGGTCATGTAGCCGATTTCACCCGGTGGTATATTGGCCGGGTGCACACCGCTGAAATTGATGCAATAGGAATAGTAATATTTTCCGTTATGTTTATGAATTCCCGAGTCTTCAAACATGAAAGGCGCATCAATCACAGACGCGCTTCCAACAACGCTGGTCATATCGTTCCCCAATTTTATGACTCGTGCTGTTTTAGGATTTGCCCATTGCTCCTGCGTTGGATTTGAACCGCCGGGGATGCCTCCACCGGCATACAGATAACCGGTGCCATCGTCATCTACGAACACTGCCGGATCAAATAGCCAAACAACGCCGGACATTCCCGGTGTACTTATTGTAACCAACGCTTTTCCAATCGGATCTGTCCACGGCCCGGTCGGGCTGTCTGCGGTGAGGACCCCGATACCTCCGCCGCCGTTTGCAAAGTAAAGGAAGAATTTATCCTTACCATTTATCTTTTTAACTGCGACTGACGGGGCCCAGGACGCGCCTGCCCATTTCGCAATCCCCCGGCCGCCATTAGCCCCGTTGGCACCTGCCACCGGAATGGCTCCGTGATCTGTCCAGTTCACCATATCCGCTGAAGAGATGACGAACACTTTGTTCAAATTGGCAAATGAATTATCCTTAATCGTTCCGTTGCTGTTATATTCATAATCGTCACTGGACATATAGATGTAGACTCTTCCGTTATAGGTCAGCGCAAAGGGATCCGCTCCTAAATGATGGTCTATAAGCGGGTTAGAATTCCCTACATGTTTTGCAATGGTTGTGCTGGCAGCAAGTACAGATTTCCCAGGTATACAGCTCATGAATAGCACAAGAACCAATAAACATGCACCGCACTTCATTTTCATAACCAACATCCTCCTTTTATCTATAAAATCAGGCGAGTTGCCGATTTTTCCGGCAGAAGCCCCTGTCTTTGGAAAGTGCGATCCGGCTTTGGGGCGATTTCTAATCTTGAAGCAGCTTCTTTCATAGCTCTATTCCTTCGCGAAGCCGGGCCTAGCCCTCTTCCGGAAGAACGCGTTCAGAATCTTGGCCAACCGCAATAACCTGACCGGTGATTTATCTGCCGGCGCTTTGCTCTTCTTTCTCCGCATCCCCTCCTGTAGTTCATATTTAATAACCGTTTTGCATAAGCGTTGATCATACAAACTTTTACATTTAGCGCCTTCAAAAACTTACCATAATTTTTTAAGCATATTAAGTGTCTTTTATCATTTCTTTTTCATAATCTAAAATTGATTCTTATGAACTAATTTCATTTTTCTAAAAGAAAATAGGGTTGTTTTATAGACATCCGTACGTTGCCTAGAGGTGATTCTTAATCGCGGAAAGAAAAAGAGTTTAAGTTGAATCAGCGGAGCATTACAGCTTCCCCGAAGACGGAAAAGCGGAGATATTATAAATCATCATGTTTTGGATTTTTTAAGGAACGGGCGGCGACTTGACAAGCGAGCTGAATCCGGAGGAATGATCGAAAAGCTGAGTGCCGCTGAGGAAAGCGGCAACCTCTTATAATCAGGAGAAAATAAAGAAAAGACTTAAAGCAATCGCAGTCTGAACAAGCGAAATCAAAGCCAAGTGTCCTAACGGAGTCTTGGCTTTTTTGATGTATGTATCATAAATGGCATTAACAGTAAAGAAACAAACGTATCCTATTAGCGATTCAATGATGAGCATGGTAGACCTCCTTTTGGTCAGCTCCTTCGAATGTATATACAATCAAAGTTCGACATAATACCCTCTGATCCTTTTTTAGCGATCCCTAAGTCGATTACACGGTGCCTCTGCTATACCGATTCCAAAGAAAAGCCAATTTCTGAAAATAAATGAAACTTTATGCTAAAATTAAAGGAAAACAGGTTTGAGGTGCAGTAAACTTATGATCCAACACAGTGTCTTTCTTGAGGGAGAATATACATTACAGGATATGAGATACTTCTTTTTTTATTGGCTTAAAAAATACGCATTCCTTTATTTTATTCTTATTTTTCTATTGTTGGTCTGGGTGTTTTCCGTCGATGGGAAGATGCCGATTACCGTTTATCATAGTGAAACACTCGAATTGTTGTTGAATGGACTTCTCATGATTGTACTTTCAATAATATTAACCTCACTTTTAATTGGTTTTTTTTATATCCGGATGCAAATTGTCTATCGGAAAAATGAACGGCTAAAACGTAAAAGAACTTACACTATCAATCCACAAGGAATTCAGATTCAATTTAAGAATTTCGATACGTTGTTTCAATGGTATGAAGTGACAGCAGTAACAGAATATAAACGCCTCATCCTCATGAAAACGTCAAGCAGCCAGATGATTTTGATACCGAAACGCTTTTTCACATTTGAAAATGAACTTCATTCTTTCAGAGAGCTTGTGACTACATATGGGCAGGCCAAAAAATTGAAATTGCAATCTTAAGAAGATGGATTTCTCTTTTTTGTATATCCATTTTCATTTCGTAAAAGGAAGCTTTATTCTTTAGTGATTGTAACCAAATGTATCAGAGGAGAATGCTATTTTTAGAAAACCATTAATAATAAGAATGTCCCTATAATGAATCCAGTCGATAAATAAAAGGCGGTTGATAGTAATGAATAATGCAATACTAAAAAAATTACACCCACATATAGAGGAAGAGGTTACACTTGAAATAAACGGATTTGAATTCACTGGATTTTCAACTATTTGCCCCTATGTCATTGAAGAAGGGAGAGAGTATCCTGTTTTTATTAGCTTCACAATTTTAGATCAGTCAGACCTTCTTGAGTTAGATAAGGAAATCAAAGAATTAGCACGAATTGATGATAGTTATAGATATTATATACGCGGAATACTACATGAAGATTATATTGATGCAGGAATAAAAATTTATGATGACAATGGATATTTTAATGATTATAAATATCTGGCAGGTAAACCCGTAGAGTTATTAGTTGACAGAATAGCAGTTGATTTTCTTGATAATAACTAATGACCAATCGGCAAGAAACCATTCAAAATAAAATAGATTGATGAAAGTCAAAAAAGTTTTAAAACAGTTCTTTAATCTCGAGTTTATAGAATTTGAAAATTATGATCCTGAGTGGTTGCAAGTATTTGACGCACCATTGGAACGATTTATCCTAATTTTCTCCACCCTTCTTCCTTCCTCTTCATTATGATTCATTTTCAGTGAACCACAGGATTTATTGTCCATTCTTTTCTATAAAGTGGTAAACTTTTTTCTGAATAAGTCTTTTGAAAGGGTTTGACGTATGAAAGTCTTTGAAGCGAGTTCTTTAATTGAAGCAGCGAACAAACGTAAGAAAGAATATGAAGCCTTTGAAGAACAACTGCAAACACTGAAAAAAGCGTTTCTGGGCGTTGCTGATTTAGGTGATGACTTTGAGGGAAAAGGCGCGGACAACATCAAAGACTTCTTTAGAGGACAGGCCGAGATCGTTGATAGTTGGCTCAAGCTTGTCGATGCACAGATCGCTTTTTTTAAAGGGGTTTCCGGCGATATTAAAGATCAAAAGCTGTCCAATTCATATGTGGAAGTCTCCTTTCTGGATCATGAGCTGAAAAATGCGGATTTGAAAGCAACGGAAATCGTCTCAGGGCTCAAGCTGGAAATGGATAAGATCATCGCCAGCGTAAGCGATATTGTTGACTTGGATAATTGGACGCTAGATGACTATATTGATAAAATGGGCAAGGCACAAGAAACTCGCCAGAACACGATCGATGCTGTCAACAAGCTTGACGAATCGTTAAAAACCGAATACTCAAATTTAGAAGCTCTTGACAATACAGTGCTCGCTAAGTATTCCGGTCTAATGGAAGCAACAAGCCATGGAAAAAGTGCGGCTCCGATGCATTTTAGTTTGAAGTCGTTTCATTCCAGTGAAATCTACAAGAATACGATGGAAGTTGAAAAACAGGCCACTAATTACATCGACTCCAAAAGCGAACAAGCCGAAGCCCGGCAACTGCAGGAAAAACAAGAAGAAGAAGCAAACAAGCCTTGGTATTTAAAAACGCTTGATGCTGGTGGAACATTTTTAGGAGAAATCAGCGGGTACTATGATTATAAAAGAGCTGCTGAAGGGATTGACCCGATCACAGGCGAGAAATTAACGGATGGCCAGCGAGTCGCCGCCGGAGCGATGGGTGCGGCCGGCTATATCCCGGTTGTCGGCTGGTTAGGCAAAGGTGCAAAAGGGATCAAAGGTGTATACAGCATGTACAAGGCCGAAAAAGCAGTCACAACTGTAGACAAAGCTCTGGCTGCTTACAAAACCCCGAAAACCTTCCACGCTCTGAAAAACTCTGAAAAAGGCCTATATGGACTGGCCGCGGCTAATGGCTTCAGCGAAACCATCACCGGACGGGATATGCTCGGAAATAAGATTTCGGATGAACAGCGACAGGATAGCCTAAATCGTGCAATCGCAATGATAGCACCTTTCGGTATGCAGAAAGCCGGAAAAGTGCTGAGTGTAAACTCACATAACGGTAGGGCCACTAATCTTTACAGAGGTGAAGACTTTCCTTATGAGCCTAAAAGACCAAACGGCATAGGCAAGTCTCATATTTCCCCTGAAACCGGTAATCTTGTACCTGCCAACAAAACTGGTATGTACCAAGGTCGTCAGGTTACTGTAACAGAGCACGTCCTTGGAGGATATAGAAAAGGCGGGAAATCCAACAGCCCATATACAAGTTTTACAATAAATCAAAAAGTTGCAAAGGGATACGGTGAAAATACAATAGAACTCGACATATCTGCTCTCCGTAAAGCCATCAGGTCTGGTGAAGTGAAGGATATTGTAATTTTATCTCCTAAACAAATCGAAAGGTTAATCAAAAATGATACTCGACAGTCTGAATACTGGAAAAACAAAGCTTTAAAATGGACTCAAAGAGACACTGAATACTTTGTAAAAGGTGAAGTTCCAAAACAATTTATCAAAGTACATCCGAAGGAGTGATAAATATGCTTCTATATTATAAAAATGAATGCTTGGGTGAAATAAAAGGCGCTACTGTTGAAGGTGTCTGGATGTATGGAACAATCATTCCTAATGAAAACATGGAAAAGTTCAAAGATTTCTTTAAGGCTGTAGTAAACGAGGATGACCCTTTTGCCATTGAACAGTATAGTGAAGAATGGTTAGATGATGAAAATTGGTTTATTATTGATGAAAAGCAAAAAAAGGTTGGTATATCCCTTCCAGGGATTTACGAAAATGATAATGAAATAAATTGGAGATGGAGATAAGAAGGCCCTTATTAGAGGCCTTTTTGTATTACTTCAGTAGTGATTCAAGTTTTGCTTTCGTTTTCGGTCCGTAAATACCATCCGCAGACAACTCGTACATCAGCTGGAACCGTTTGACCGCGTTCGCCGTTTTCGGCCCGCAGCAGCCATTTCTATGTCGTTATTCTTTACCTCTTTGTATGGATAGAAATAGAGGGCAGCTAAAGCCTCTTGAATCCGCCGAACGGCCGTTCCTTTCATGAGTGGGCTTTTTATCTTAAAGATGCCCGCAGGCAGCGTGTAGGATGATTTTTTGTCGCTCGAGGAAAGCTTTTTTTTTTCCGCTGCAATATGAGGACCGATGACCCGCCATACATGTTCATTAAGCCTTTCAAAGGCTCTTGCACAAACATCAAAACTCCCCCAAAAACAAAAAAACCACCATCATATGTATGGTGGAGACGGTGGGAGTCGAACCCACGTCCAGAAACGTCGATTGCTTCAGCGTCTACGAGCGTAGCCCTGCATATTTAGTTTCGCTCATCTTCGTGCCTGCGGGCAGGCCCTCGGAAAGCTAGTCTGATAAGTCTCTTCCTGCGCTCTCAGACGGGAGCGCAAGCGTAGCCTACTTCGTTATGGGCTCTTAACCGGCACATAGGCGATGCGGGCAAGAGCTCGCTGCGCTAATTAGGCAGCTAGTGCTAAGTTCTGGTTAGATTTGCCAGTTATATTTAGGTGCGTTTTTACGAGATCGCCTCTCGGCTCGCAACTCAAGCTCGATCCGTCCCTGTCGAATCCGTAACGTCCCCTTGGATGAAAAGGAAGTCGGATAACTGGCTGCATCACTATTATAACAAGATCACGCGTCAATTCCAAATGGTAATGTCTGTGATCACGTTCATATAGGATAACATGGGTTCCGGCTTTAGATCAAGCCTTTTTGCCTGTCGCGGAATGCTCTTTCGATTTCACGTTTGGCGTCTTTTCGCTTTAAGTCTTCGCGTTTGTCGAATTTCTTCTTCCCTTTTCCGAGTCCGAGCAGCACTTTCGCAAAACCGTTCTTCAAATAAATCTTGAGCGGTACGAGCGAGTATCCCTGCTCTTTCGTCAAACCGATCAATTTGTTGATCTGCTTGCGGTGCATCAAAAGCTTTCTCGTCCGCAACGGATCATGGTTGTAGCGGTTCCCCTGCTCATACGGGCTGATGTGCATATTGTGAAGGAACACTTCCCCGCGCTCAATTTTGGCGAACGCGTCCTTTAAATTCACCCGTCCGGCGCGAATGGACTTGATTTCCGTACCTTGAAGCACGATGCCTGTTTCGTATGTTTCTTCTATAAAATAATCATGATTTGCTTTTTTATTTTGGGAAACAACCTTCCCTTCTCCCTTTGGCATACGGCAACCTCCTCCCGCCTTCAATCTCACATTCAAAAGGGCGGCGAATACGTATTATTCTATCAAATGAACGTTCGCCTTACAATTTCGCCGCCCTTTTTTTGACGTGTGCCGTCTATTTTTTCTTTTTCTTGCGTTTTTGTTTCGGCGCGTTTTGAAAACCGCGTTTTTTCTTTACTTTTTTCTTTTTCGGCTTGGTGAACCATTCCCCTTTGTCAGCCGATGGAGCATCCTTTTTAGGACCCTTTTTCTGTTTTGGCTCCGGTTTCTGCCGGCGGCGGGAGCCTTTCATGCCGACGATTTCAAAATCGATGTTCCGCTCGTCTTTATTGACGTCAACGACGCGGACCGTAATCTCATCGCCGATCCGGTAGACGTTGCCCGTACGCTCGCCGATCATGGCATAGTGCTGTTCATCATAACGGTAAAAATCGTCTGTCATAAAGCTGACGTGGACAAGCCCTTCGATCGTGTTCGGCAGCTCGACAAACATGCCGAAGTTCGTAACGGAACTGATCACACCGTCAAATTCTTCACCGATCTTATCCAGCATAAATTCGGTTTTTTTCAAATCATCCGTTTCCCGCTCGGCATCTACGGCATTGCGTTCCATATTTGACGTATGCTCGGCGATCTCAGGCAGTTTTTCGGCCCATTTCTCCCTTGTCGCTTCGTCTGTCTTGCCCTGAATCAAATACGTCCTGATCAGCCTGTGGACGATCAAGTCAGGGTAGCGGCGAATCGGTGACGTGAAATGGGTGTAGAATTCAGTCGACAAGCCGAAGTGTCCGAGGCTTTGCGGATCGTATTTCGCCTGCTTCATCGATCTGAGCATAACCGTTGAAATTACGGCTTCTTCAGGACGATCCCTGACTTCTTCAAGCACGCTTTGCAGCGCTTTCGGATGGATGCTTCCGGCCGTCCCTTTGACGACATAGCCGAATGTCGTAACGAACTCAAGAAATCTCTGGAGCTTTTCTTGATCCGGATCTTCGTGAATCCGGTAAATAAACGGAACATTCATCCAATGAAAGTGCTCGGCGACCGTTTCATTGGCGACAAGCATAAATTCTTCGATCAGCTTTTCTGCTGTCGACCGTTCTCTCAAGACGACGTCCTTCGCTTTTCCTTCTTCGTCGACGAGTACCTTCGCTTCCTTAAAGTCAAAGTCGACGGCACCGCGTTCCATCCGCTTGCCGCGCAGAATCGCAGCCAAGTCTTCCATGTCTTTGAACATCGGGACAAGCGCCTCATATTTCTGCTTCAGCTCTTCATCGTCATCGACTAAAATCTTGTTCACGTCAGAATAAGTCATCCGCTCGGTCGTTTTAATGACACTTTGAAAAATTTCGTGTTCGACGACTTGCCCTTGAGGATTAATGAGCATTTCGCACGACAAAGTCAGCCGGTCAACCTTCGGATTTAAGGAGCAGATTCCATTCGACAGCCTGTGCGGGATCATCGGAATCACCCGGTCGACAAGATAGACGCTCGTGCCGCGTTCATATGCTTCCTGGTCAATCGGAGACCCTTCTGTGACATAATGGCTGACATCGGCAATGTGGACGCCGAGTTTATAATGGCCGTTTTTGAGTTTTGTGACGGTAACGGCATCATCCAAGTCTTTGGCATCTGCGCCGTCGATCGTGACGATCGTTTGATCGCGCAGATCCCGTCTGCCTTCAAGATCTTTTTCATCGATTGTATCAGGCGTATTGCCGGCTTGTTCCATCGCCTCAGCCGGAAAGTCTCCCGGGAGGCCATGCTTATGAATGATGGAAAGGATATCGATGCCGGGGTCGTTTTTGTGGCCGAGAATCTCGATAACTTCCCCTTCCGCACTCATCCGGCCTTCAGGATAGCTTGTCAGGCGGACGACGACTTTGTGCCCCTCGACGGCGCCGTTTTTGGCGTGCTTCGGAATAAAGATGTCATTCGTGATTTTTTTATCGTCGGGAATGACGAAGCCGAAGTTTTTCGTCTCTGTATACGTGCCGACAATCTTCTGAATGCTGCGCTCAATGATGCGGATGATGGCCCCTTCTTTTTTTGTACCTCCGGACTCCGTACTCAGGCGGACAAGCACGGTATCTCCGTTCATTGCCGTATTCAACTCAGACGGCGGAATGAAGACATCGTCAAGCGAGGAATCTTCGGGGAGAACAAACGCGAAGCCTTTCGCGTGCGCCGACACCTTCCCTTTGATCAAATTCATTTTTTCGGGCAAACCGTAGCGGTTGCTTCTCGTTCTGACGACAAGCCCTTTTTCTTCAAGGGTTACAAGAGCTTTGACAAGCTCTTTGTATTCGTCCGAATCGGTGATTTCCAGCATCTCTTCCAGTTCCTGAACTGTAAGAGGTTTATACGCTTCTTCTTTCATAAAGGAGAGAAGCTTATCCATAAATTCTTCTTTTTCCACTAACCAGACCTCCTTATGTCTGCCAATCCAGCGTTTCTAAAAATTGATACACATCCTTGTGCAGTGCTTCGCGTTCTTTATCCAATGTGATGGCATGACCGGATTCTTCATACCATTTCAGCTGCTTATCATCCGTTTCAACTTCATTGTAGATGATGTTCGCGCTGTCCGTATTAATCATATGATCGTGGCGCGCCTGCACGACAAATGTAGGCGAATAGATCATGTCCACATGCTCTCTGACATCGGCAATCAAATCCTGCAGTGCTTTCAACGTGTTCATCGGCGTTTTTTTGAATTCTTCCATCTCAGCGTCAATCTGTTCCGCTGTCTTGCCTTCAAATTTCTTATAATTGCGTGCATACTCAAGCACACCCTCGTACATCGTCTCTTCGCTTTTGATATACATCGGCGCGCACATTGGAACAATTCCCTTTATGGGTACAGTGTAACCCAATTTCAATGAAAAAACCCCTCCGAGAGACAGACCGCAAGCGGCGATTTGTTCATACCCTTCCGATTTCAAATATTCATACCCGTTCATGACGTCTTTCCACCAGTCTTCCGGCCCTGTAGAAAGAAGTTCTTCCGGAGGCACGCCGTGGCCTTTATATTGGGGCGCATGGCATGTGTAGCCTTTTTCATTCAAATATCTTCCGAGCATTCTCACGTCCGCCGTGTTGCCGGTAAATCCGTGCAGCAGCAGGACGGCTTTTTTTCCGCCTTTAAATGTGAAAGGTTGTGGTTTGACGATTTTCATGATTCACTGTCTCCTTTTCATATGTATTCTTCCACGTTTAGTCTTGAAACAAACTTTATCAATCGGCCGGTCTCTTCATACAAAGACCTGCAAATAGGAAAAAGGCCTGACTTGAACATCAGACCTCATGCTTCATTGTCTTATACAAAGTAAGCAAGCGCAATCGTTAAGAAAAAGAAAAGCACGGTTAAAACGACCGTCATCCGGTGGAGAATCAAATCAAGTCCTCTTGCTTTCTGCTTTCCGAAAAGCTGCTCGGCTCCGCCGGAAATTGCGCCTGATAATCCGGCGCTTTTGCCGGATTGCAGTAAAACGACAACGATCAGTACGATACTTACAATCACTAATAAGACCGTTAAAAATGCGGCCATAACCTACACCTCCAGACAAACTGGCTGACAATAGTTTTATTTTACATGAAAAGCAAGCGCATGTCACGAGCGTTTCGAACAGCTTTTTTTATTTTTTCCCAGCGCCTGAATAAGGTATACAAAAAAAAGGAGCGGCTATGCTCCCTATCAGGCGGAATATGTAATCATTTTTCTGACAAGGCCGCCATCATATCTTCCAGCAGCATTTCTGCTCCCCTTGGGCTGAGTACGATTTTGCCGCCCGCATACGTTTTATTTTTGGTGGTGATGTCGCCGGTCATCAAGCATGCCATGTTGGCGGCGTATTTTGTCAAAATGATGTTTTCTCCGTCGGTGTATATTTCGAGCGGGTCCTTTTCATTGATATTCAGCACCCTGCGCATTTCGACCGGGAGAACGACTCTGCCGAGCTCATCGATTCTCCGGACAATTCCCGTATTTTTCACGTTTGAAAAGCCTCCTTTTTTCCTTTGTTTATTGACATTTGTCAACATCTTTATAATAAAAGAGATCTTCAAATTTTTTGTTGAAATACTGAATCATCTTTCCGATCACAAGCTGTCCGGGCCTCCTTTCGCCATTTAAAACTCTGCTCAGAGTCGCCGGGGATACGCCGATTTCAATGGCAAGCTGATTTAAGGAGAGATTGTGTTCAATCATATACTGGAGAACAAAATCTCTTTTGATATGAATCTTTTTTACCATGATTACTCCCCTTTCTAATCTCTTATGTTTCTTTTTGTCTATATTGAACATAAACGATTTGTTAACTTTTGTCAATACTTTTATCATCCATATGTTTCCTATAGGCAATATTCGTACTAAAATATTTTATAATAAGAGATTGCGAGGTTTTGGCCATGACGAACTTTGGATACCATTTACGACAATTAAGGGAACGGAAAAAACTGACCGTCAATCAGCTGGCGATGTATTCCGGCGTCAGTTCGGCCGGCATTTCGCGAATTGAAAACGGAAAGCGCGGCGTGCCGAAGCCGGCGACGATCAGAAAACTGGCGGACGCTTTGAAAGTCCCGTATGAGGAACTGATGGCATCCGCAGGCTATATCAGCGCATCTACAGTCCAGGAAGCAAGAAGCAGCTACGATTCCATTTACGACATCGTTACACAGTACGATTTAGAGGATCTTTCTCTGTTTGACAGCGAAAAGTGGAAGGTGCTCTCAAAGAAAGACATCGAAAACCTGGACAAATATTTCGACTTTCTCGTGCAGGAAGCAAGCAGCCGAAACAAAAACTGAATACCTTCTCCGCAGCGCACGCCCCCCTTTTTATCATTTTCGTCTGTTTTCGACCCTGCTGTTATTTTATCCCTTATGTTAACTTTTGTCAATATTTTTCCTGTCTAAGTATTTCCTTTAGTCAACATTTGTATTAAACTGTTTATATCATGAATTTGCGGGGGAGATGGCGATGACAATGTTCGGCGAACGACTCAAAGAGCTGAGGGAACAAAGAAGCCTGTCTGTTAATCAGCTTGCTATGTATGCCGGTGTGAGCGCCGCTGCCATTTCCAGAATCGAAAACGGCCACCGCGGCGTTCCAAAGCCCGCGACGATCAGAAAATTGGCCGATGCTCTGAAAATGCCGTACGAGCAGCTCATGGATATTGCCGGTTATATGAGGGCTGACGAGATTCGCGAACAACCGCGCGGCTATGTCACGATGCAGGACATCGCGGCCAAGCATGGCGTCGAAGATCTGTGGCTGTTTGAGCCCGGAAAATGGGACTGCTTGTCCCGCGAAGACCTGCTCAACCTCGAACAGTACTTTCATTTTTTGGTCAATGAAGCGAAAAAACGCCAATCATAAAAAGCCGAATTTCTCTTTAGCAGAAATTCGGCTTTTTTCGGCTGCCATTTAAGCGGCATCCGGATTCGGCGTCTTGCCTTTATGATGCTTAACGGGGCTCAGCGCACGTTCAAGCCATCCCATGAACAGATCGGCGATGATCGCCATCAGTGCCGTCGGGATCGCGCCTGCCAGAATGATCGCTGTTCCGTTGGTCGCGTTTGACCCCCTGACAATGATGTCCCCGAGGCCGCCAGCGCCGACAAACGTGCCGATGGCCGTGATGCCGATCGCGATGACGAGCGCGGTTCTGAGCCCTGCCATAATGACCGACAAAGCGAGCGGAAGCTCCACCATCCGGAGCACTTGAAATTTCGTCATGCCCATCGCCTTCCCTGATTCAAGGTAGGCGTGCTCAATGCTGACGATTCCCGTATATGTGTTTCGAATAATCGGCAAAAGCGAATACAAAAACAATGATAGAATCACCGTGTTGGCGCCGAGTCCCATGACTAGCATCAAGACGGCGAGCATCGCAAGCGCCGGAATCGTTTGAATGACATTGGTGATGGAAAAGACCCATTTGCTGATCTTCCGGTATCTGGCGATGAAAATACCAACAGGGATGCCGACGACGGCGGCGAATAATACGCCGTATGCCGACATTAAAAAGTGTCGGTAAAATTCCCCCAGCACATAGCTCCCGTTTTGCGCATAATACGTCCAAAGCTGCTGCAGCACTTCCATTTGTCAGCCCCTCCTTTTACTCAAAATAATTGTGCTTCTTTAAAAATTCGGCCGCGACGACAGAAGGCTCTTTCAGTTTTCCATCAACTTCGTAATTGAGCTCCTGCATCGTTTCGGTATCGATTTTTCCGATCAGTTTATTGATGGTCTCTTTAAGCTCTGGATGTTCCTTCAGCACTTTTTCCGGCACGACCGGCGAACAGTCATACGGCGGGAAAAAGCGTTTATCGTCTTTTAACAGCTTTAAATCATAGGCTTTGATCCTGCCGTCCGTTGAATAGGCAAGAACGATATCCATTTTGCCGTTTTTGACGGCGTCATAAACGAGTCCGATCTGCATTGGAAAGGTCGAGCCGAATGAAAATCCGTATTCCTGTTTAAATCCCGGATATCCGTCGCCTTTTCGTTTCAGCCAGGCATTGTCAACGCCAAGCTTCAGTTTATCCGCGTCTTTTTTCAGATCGGATATGGTTTCATAGTTCCCTTTTTCAGCGAGTTCTTTCGTGACTGTAAAAGCGTACGTATTGTCAAATCCGTAAGAATCAAACCATTTGTAGTTGAATTTCTTTTTAAAGTCCTGCTGTACGATGTGAAGCGCTTTTTCCGGGTCTTTCTCCGCTTCCCTTCCTAGCGTACTTGTCAGATCGGTTCCCGAATAGCGCGTCGCTGAAATGTCGATGTCTCCGCCGAGCATGGCCTGGTGCTGCACATAGTTTGAGCCGAGGTTTTTGACAAGCACCGTATTGAGATCTGTATCATGCTCGATCAAAAGCGAGATCATATTGGCAAGAATTTCGGATTCGGTCAGGTTTTGCGCCCCGATTTTGATCGTTTTATCGGAAGCCCCGCCAAGACCCGGCAGCGCACAGCCGCTGATCAAAAGCGAGAAGACCAGCATGACGGCGCCGAGCCGTCTCAATTTTTTTGTTTGCATAAGAGCCAACTCCTTATGATACTTCCTTCATCCCTTTTAATCCTTGGGGCGTGACTTTGTCTTCGGTTTTCGACAGCATATAGTCGATCACAATGGCCAGTATCGTAACCGGCACCGCTCCGGCGATAATGTACTCAGGCTGGTACAGGTTGAGCCCGATAAAAATATAGTCGCCGAGTCCACCGCCGCCGATAAAAGCCGCGAGCGTCGCCCAGCCGATTAAGTAAACGGTGGAAGTCCGGATGCCTGCCATGATCACCGGCACCGACAGCGGCAGTTCGATCAGGCGGATTTGTTCCCATGCAGTCATACCGATTCCCTTTCCTGATTCAAGCAAATTTCGATTGACGCCTTTTACGCCCGTGTAAGTGTTTCTCAGAATCGGTAGGACTGAATAGAAAAACAGCGCGACAATCGCCGGAATCTTTCCCACTCCGAGGAGCGGAATAAAAAACGCCAGAATCGCCAAACTCGGCAGCGTTTGAATGATATTAACAATTCCAATCACGACGCCGGCCCCTTTTTTCATTCTCGTTAAAACGACACCGAGCGGAACCGCGATAATGATGCCGAGCAGCACCGCAAAAATGGATATATATAAGTGCTCCCATGTTTTATAAAGCATTTCCCCGCCGTTGTTCTGGAGAAATTGGACGATCTGATTCATGATTGATGCACCTCCCTACATTTAACGTTGGACAAGGGTTTCTTCATCTCCCCAAATCGAGTCGTACACGATGTCGACAAGGTTTGCCCTTGTGACAATTCCGACAAGGCGCCCTTCTTCATCAAGAACGGGAACATATTTGAATCCTCTTTTCAAAATTTTTCGGACGGTATCTCTGATGAGCGTGCCTTTTTGAACGGAGTAGACATTCTCATTGACAACCTCTCCGACCGTGACGGCTTTTTTCCGGTATTGATCGATGATTTCAACATCGATATATCCTTTTAAGACATTGCGTTCGTCCACAACAAGCAGTGAATCGACGCGGCGCTCCCTCATCACTTGAATCGCTTCAGTCAGGTTTTTTTCACTCGTAATCGTGACCGGATTCGGATTCATCACTTGTTCGACATGCTCGATGTCAGGACGGGACTGAAGAAGCCGTTCTTTTCCGATGAACTCCTCAACGAATTCATCAGCCGGATTCCGCAAAATGTCGTCAGGCGTTCCGACTTGAACAATCTCGCCGGCACGAAGAATCACAATTCTGTCGGCAAGCTTGATCGCTTCATCCATATCGTGGGTCACAAAGACAATCGTTTTGTCCAGCGATTTCTGCAGCTTTTTGAACTCTTCCTGAAGCGAATCACGGGTGATCGGGTCCAGCGCTCCGAACGGTTCATCCATTAAAATGAGGGGCGGCTCTGCCGCAAGCGCCCGCAGCACGCCGATTCTCTGCTGCTGTCCGCCGCTTAGTTCATGAGGATAGCGGTTCAAATATTCCGGCCCCATATCAACGAGCTGAAGCAGTTCCTCCGCCCGCTTCTTCCGTTTTTCTTCCGGCCATTTCAAAAGCCTTGGAACAAGCGTGATATTCTGCTGAATCGTCATATGGGGAAAGAGTCCGATTTGCTGAATGACATAGCCGATTTTCCGGCGCAGCTCCACCGGGTCCTGATCCATTATGTTTTCTCCGTCGATGTAAATGCTTCCTGAAGTCGGTTCAATTAAACGGTTGATCATTTTCATCGTCGTTGTCTTCCCGCAGCCGCTCGGTCCGATAAAGACGATAAATTCACCTTTTGCTATATCAAGATCAATGTTCTTGACCGCTTTTTTTCCGCCTTTATAAACCTTCGATACATTTTCTAGCTTCAGCAAAACGCACACCTCCATCTGTTTTTTAAAAATTTCAACATCTCATTTATTATAAAATACACTTTGTAAAATAAAAAGTTTACAAAGTGTTTAAATTATATATATAAGACATAAAAATATATGTTAACGGCATCAATCTGCTGGTTATTCTTAAAATTACGGCCGATTTCTTTATTTTCCTGCCGTTTTAGTGTTTTCAACCGCTAGCAAAATTATGATATATTGACAATAAAATTGGCTGCCCGAAGGGATGATGTGCTTTGGAGGAAAACGCTTTAAAGGCGATTAAACAAGCGGAAGAACATTTCATAGAAAAAATCGCGGAAAACATGAATACGTACGGTATATCATCAACTGTCGGCCGCGTGCTCGGGATTATCTATATGAACAGAAAGCCGATGACTTTAAATGAACTGTCAGAAGAAACGGGCATGAGCAAAACGAGAATGAGCCAGGTCGTCCGCGAAATGCTCGATTTAAATATAGCCGAAAAAGTTTTTGAAAAAGGCGTCCGCAAAGATTTGTACGATGTCGAACAAGATTATTACCAAACGTTTATTTCATTGTTTACGGCCAACTGGAGCAAAGTCGTCAAAAAGAACAGGATGATCGGGAAGAAAATCAGAAAAGAGCTGTTGGAAGCCCTTGAGGAAGAAGGCCTTTCACCCGAAACCGAAGCTAAAATCAATGAGCTGCTGGCAGAAACAAAACAATGGATCGATTACTGCGAGTGGCTTGACAATCTGATCGCGTTTTTAGAAAGCGAAGAAATCTTCAAGCATGTGCCGAAACCTTCATAAATTGAAAAAAAGCTGCAAAGAATAAAGCAGCTTTTTTTGCTTTTTCTCCAATCATCCCGACAAAACCGGAAACATCCCTTTTAAGCCCGTGCCGATCATGCCGACCGCCACGACCGCCAAAATCAAGCCCATCAGCCGGGTGATCACATTCATTTCCGTCTGCCCCAATTTGTTGCTGATCAGCGTCGAATAATGAAAAGCCGCAAACGTCAGCAGGAGGACGGCGGCGATGCCGATGATCATACCGCCAAAATGAACCAGGCTGCGGCTGCCGGCCGAAAGGCTCATCACCGTTGCAATCGTTCCGGGCCCCGAAATGATCGGAATGCTGAGCGGCGTCACCGAGATATCCTCTTTTTCCTTGCTCTCGCGGTGCTCATCATGATGGAGCGACTGAACATGAGACTGCTTCGCATTCAGCAGATTGTAGGCAATTCCGAAAATAAAAATACCGCCGGCAACTCGCAACGCATGGATGTTGATGTCAAAAAGCCTGAAGATGAACTCTCCGAATATGAGAAACGCGATCAGAATCAGAAACGATAAAATTGCTGCCTTTCTCGCCAATGCGGTGCGTTCTTTTGCTTCATAGCCTTCTGTGAGCGCCAAAAAGATCGGCACATTGCCTATCGGATTTGTGACGGCGAACAATGATACAAAAACATGGATGATAAAAGCAAACACGGTTTACCACTCCTTTCTCAGTAAAAAAATATGGGTAATCGATTTTTACCTCCGACGTTGGCCGCTTAAACTTTCAAAAAACAATGTCATCTTGCGGCACTTTCCTTTATAATAATTTTTTATAGGATAAAATAACTATTTCAAAGGAGATTTTATTTTTATGACATGTTCAAAGTGCGGCCATCAAACAGATGGCGGAAAATTTTGTGAGCAGTGCGGGGCAAGCTTGGCAGGCGGCAGTGCTGACAGCAAGGCTCCCGCTGAAACGCCGCAGGCAGCGAGGTACACGGAGGCGGCGAAACAAGCGTCTTCCATGTATTTTTCCTTTTGTTTAAAGGTATTGAAACGACCGTATACCGAAATGAAAAACGCGGGGGAACAGCACGTCCTCAACAGCATCATCACAATGGTGATCTTTGCGCTTACAGTGCCGCTGATGTTTTACTTCGGCCTCAAAGGCTTTTTTGACTCTCTGGGGGACTATTCCGGATTATTCGGCCGATCCTACGCAATGCCGACATTTTTTGATATCGTCGTCAAGCCCGCTTTTACCTTTGCTATTTATATTTTCTTATTATTTGTTTTTACATACGCAGGTGTGCGCATTCGAGGTGTGCAAGCGACATTTAAGGAAGTGCTCGGACGGTTTGGAACGGTGCTTGTTCCTTTCGTCGCACTTCTGCTCGCCGCATTGCTCTTATCATTCATGCAAACGGGTTTGTTTGTATACATTCTTTTCTTTGCCCTTTGCGGTATCGCCTTTTTAATTCCGCCGGCTGTCATCTTGAGCTACCACGAAAAAGCGGCAGGCGCTGTTGATACGATTTACGCGACGCTGATCGTCTATTTGCTGACATTTATGTCTGTGCGGATCATGGGAGATTTGTTTCTTGAATATTTCGGAAGGATCGGAGGCTCTATATTAGGGCGGCTGTTTTAGTGAAGTAAAAAGCCTTTTTCCTCAAAGGAAAAAGGCTTTTTTTTATTCTATTGACGTCAAGAGCAATTGTCCGTTCTCGATGGAGGCATGATATGTCCAATGGTACGTTTTTAACTGTTTTTTTCCGCCTTTAATGATATTGATTTTCTCCGTTGTCTTAATCGTTGCCTCCCGCCCGTTTTGCTTCCAGCTGTTTACGCTGAAATCTGCAACTTCTTCCTGCGTCCCGCTGCTGTGCAGTTTAGTGACAAGTTTCTTTTGATCGTTGTACAGCGGACTTCCTTCTTTCAAGCTGTCGCGGACAAGGCCGAAATTGTTTGTGTTGATGGCGCCTTGAAGACTGTATAAATACGTTTCAATGGCGGAAGCAACCTTTTGATCAGTGAGCTCTTCATCTGCTGATGCATTGTTCACAGCTCCTTTTGCCGAAGCCCATGCCGATGTGTATTCCTTCGGATTGTCATTTTTGATTTCTTTTTGATGTTCGATATTGATAACGGCTTCAGGATCGCTTTTTTCGACGAACCACTTTTTCTTGCTTTCTGAATAGACCAGTGTGTACGTATAGCCGTTATCGTTTTCTTCCAGTTCAGGGGCACTGTAGTCGTCATAATAAGCCGATTTATGCTTTTCAATCCCTTTAACCTCTGTTTTCCATTGCCCGTCTTCTTTGTACAGCCGAAACGAATCAAGATCAAATACGGTAGATAAGTAGGTGCCTTTATAGTAGGTGCTGCTGCTTTTCAGCCCGTCCGTGACCTCTTTCAGGCTAGTTTGATAAGACGTCGCGGCCAGTGTCATGCCGCTGACATCGCCGCTTGCAAAGGCCTTTGCTGCTTCTTTTGTATGACTGACGACCGTGGTCATCATCTCATCCATAAATTCCTTGTCTGAAGCAAGATTGACTTCGATTTCCCCGCTTTCAATCGGCGCTTTTTCGCTTTTCAGCTTCCCCCACGGAAATTGCGCCTCAACCGCAGCAGTCATTGAACCGTCAGTCAGCACGGGTCCGAATTCAGTTCCTTTGAACGGGTTGATCTTCATCTCCTGATCATTGATCCAGAGCGTTCCTTTCAAGTTTTCATAGCCTTCTCCAAAGACGAGCTTTGCCATGTGCCCGTCAAGGTCCGCATTAACCTTCACATCACCTTGGAGGGCAGTGACCTTTTCCGCTTTTTCAAGGTCGGCGATTCCGCTTTTCAGCTTTGCCTTCACCTCGTAAATACCGGGAACAAACGGGCCGATTTTTTTCTCGAAGTTTTCTTTTTCTGTTGTGATGACCTTCTCACCGTTAACAAACAGGCCGGTATCTTTATAGTTTGTCTTAACCGTTAAATAGACAGGCACCGTGTTCAAGACATAGTGGTCATAGATCCAAAAACGTCTGCCCTTTTTTTCGATCGTCATCAATGGATGGCCGGCACCGCTCTTTAAGGATGAGATCAGCTCTTTTTCTTCATCCGGATGTTCTTTCAAATAATCGAGGAGCGGCTTGACGTTTTTCTCCGTGACAGCCAGATCCACGTCTGATGATTGAAGCAGTTTTGCTGCTTTCTTGGCATCTTTCTGATCGAGGGCAGCTTCAAAATCGGAAATCAGTTTTTCCTTTGAAGTGAGTGCTTCACCGGTTTTATAGCCGGCAAACAATAAAATCAAGCAGGCCGCGATTGCTGCCATGATGATGATTCTTTTTCGTGTCATCGCACGCTGATACCCTGCCGCCGGATCGGAAGCTCGTTCCTCGTCCACCCGCGCGCCGCAATGCTTGCAATACAGCGCATTTTTTGTTCGTTCCCTTCCACATTCCTTGCAAAAAATTCATGACTTTCCTCCTATCAAACTTAAACCTCTTTAGTCATTTTATACTATATTTATCGTAAGAAGGGAGTTAATCTTAAGGCAGCATCAAAAAAAGCCAAACGAATGCGCTGATCCGTTTGACTTTTTTTTTCATTATTTTAAAAAGTATTTTTCGATATCATCAAGCATCAGATTCGCTGCAAGGACGCCCCCGGCTGTATTCCAGACGGCATCGCTCACTTTATGGACGTTTCCTTTTTTGGAGACGCTTAAATTTTTAAAGAGCGGATCGTTGACATAGTCTTTCTCAATGGCGCTTGCTTTGTCATTGCCTGTCTCATACGTGTAATAAAAAAGCACGTCTCCATCCATATCAGGAATTTGCTCCTTTGTCACTTCCATTTGTCCGAGATCGTTGGCTTCCTGGCCTTTAGGCCTTGCAAAACCGAGCTGATCCAAAATCGTTCCGGCAAACGATCCCTTGTGATAGATGCGGGTATCGGCATCTGTAAAGCGGACGAGAGAGACTTTTTGCTTCACTTTATCGCCGAGCTTTTCATGAATGTCTTCAACACGCTTGTCAAAGTCAGCGATGACTTTTTCGCCTTCTGCTTTTTTATTGAGCGCCTCGGCTGTCAGCTTAAAGTTGTCTTTCCATTCCCCTGACAATGTCTCGGCAAATACGGTCGGCGCGATGGCTTTCAGCTTGTCGTATACTTCTTCTTGGCGGATTTTGTTGCCGATGATGAGGTCAGGGTTCAGGCTCGCGATTTTTTCAATATTCGGCGCAGCTTCCGTTCCGACGTTCTCTACGCCTTTCATTTTATCTTTAATATGATCATACCATGGATCTCCCAGCCAGGATTGAACGGCGCCGATAGGTTTAACACCCAGGGCGAGCACTGCTTCTGTCGCTTCATTCGTCAGCACAACGACTTTTTTCGGAGTGCCGTCAATTGTCGCTGTTCCCATTGCGTGCTTTACAGTATAGGAATCTTTGCTGTCGTTCTTCTCCGCAGCTTGTTCTTTCTCTTGATTTCCACAGGCGGCTAATAAAAGGAAAAGCGCAGCGAACAGCGCAAACCATTTAAAACGTTTCATGATATGCTGTATCCCCTTTTCTCAAATGATTTTCATTATCAATTAGATTATATAATGAAACAACCCAAAGTCAATATGAAATTCCTATAAATCTGCTTTGGATGATGCTGAAGACCGTTTTTAAGCTGTTATACAGGTGGGATTATCCAGTGGAAGCGGCGAGAGCTGGTGAATCAGGAAAAGGGTTCGCCGTCGTGGCTGAGGAAGTCCGCAAGCTTGCCGAGGAAACAAAAAATGCTTCGACTGATATTTCAGCTACCATCCACTCAATACAAGACGGGATAACCCATTCAGTCGAATCGATGAAAGACAGCCAGCAAGCTGCACATACAGGCATCGAAAAAGTCAAACAAACGGGGCAGTCCTTTACAAGCATCCATCAATCTATCCATGATGTGACAGCAAATATTCAGCTTACCAAAGATGATATCCAAGCTGTTGAAGAACATACAAAACAAATGCGCGATATCGTCAAACAAGTGCACGATTATTCAGTGAACACAAGCGAAAACCTAAACAATTCATCCGCTTTAACAGAGGAGCAGTCATCGATTACGGCAGAAATCGCCAAAGCATCAGAAGACCTGGCGGTTATAGCGTAGGACCTTCAAGAAAAGATTTCTCAGTTTAAAATGTAGAGCAATTAAATAACACCCTCGCTTAAAAGACGCAAGGGTGTTATTTTTATTTTGAAGATAAGTAAAAAAATCATAAAGTGATACATAATGTCCAACACATTTAAGTCCATTGAATGTAGTATGTATGATTTATTTTTTATGCTTTGTCAAAAAAATAACCAAATAGAACATTTAACAGTACTCTCATCTTGACAGCCAAATAGTTAGAATCCTGTACGTGGCATAGATGTTTAATTAAAAGATCACTCTATTTATTGTTTATCTTTTTGTATCGAATATAAAAAGAAAGATCTATTAACGATCCAAGCATTATTCCTATAGAAAGACCATACGATAAAATATTAAAAACGACTCCAAGGAAAAGCCCTAAACAAAAACCGATTACAAGAAATACCGCGCCATCCCCTTTATAATGTTTCAAATTAAACAGCTCCTTAAATGTATAAGTTAATTATAGCATATTCTCCCAAAAATTCTTTTAATACCATGAAACTCCATTCAACTATTTTTTCTTAATAAAACAATAGTTTTTTAGTTCAAACACTAAGATAATTATTCCGCTTTTACTTTTGAATACTTATAGTGTATATTTTCAAGTGGAGGGATTTAAATGAAAAATTTGGCTTTATCCATTCTCTATCTTTTAGGATTTGTGATGTTAAGCAGCTGGTCGGCTTCATTTGGAGAAATGTTCGGAGTCAATGTTTCAGCTATACCTCAGTTTATTTTAGCGATGCTGTTCACACTTATCATAGGAGGCTATACGGGTCTTCCTTTAATTTATATCAAATTCAAAAGATCTGAAACGTTGTTTTTCACGAATCAAAAGGTCTTCCTCATCACCTTAGGATTGGGTGTGCTGCTTTCCTGCGCGGCTTACAGCCTTCAGCAAACGCTCTCTTCCATTGCGATTGCACTGCTGTCGATCATTGGTTTTTTGATCATTGGCATTAGCGGTTTTCTTCCCGCCTGGCTTCTGAAACCTGTGAAAAGTCTGTGATAACGGGTGGGCTTTTTCTTAGGCTGAAGGGTTGTTGGAGCCCAAGGTTATAAACAGTGCTAGACAAAATGGGGCAGAAAATACCTTTCCGATTCATAAAAACAACAATTTGCTATCACCATTTACAAATTAATGAAAATTCCTTATGATATAGATGTAATCTCAGAAAGCATGTTGTATATATTAAGAAGACCGAAGTGCTCCAACACTTCGGCTTGTACAAAAAGCCGGCCCTTCGAAGGGGCTTGCTCAGATTGATCTAAAATAGACCACTCCCTATCACTTTCCAGGCTCAAGGGGCGGTCTATTTTTCTTTGTTCTTTGACAACATGGCAATCAGCATGCCAAAAGCAATCATTAAAGAGATTGTTTCATATGCTGTCACTTTTATCACCCCCTTTCAGAAGGGGATGAGCAAGACTTCCCTTGAGTGAGCAAAGCTTTTTATACGAGGTAGATTATACCATACCAAGCAGAGTGTTAAATAAAATAAAAAACCCTTTTCCCTCATGAAATTTGCTTATCTACCGAAAAAAATGCTCCTCCAGCGTCTAAAGCATCGTTCTCCTCATGGTCTTTGAGCTACTTATTGATCGAGTTCATTAACGTGAAGAAATATTCAGGTTGGCCGGTCTTATTGAGCTGATACCATGAATCCAATGTATCCGGTGCAAACACGTCTAATTTTTTCAGCACTTCCCTCGCGAATTCAAGAGGAGCCGTTCCTGATGCAGTAACCAGATTCTCATCAGATACCGCTGGGTCCATCTCATAAAATGGTTCTCCTTTATAATGGGGACAGACCATTTTCATATATGCCAGGTCATTGCTTGTATGCTTTCTTGAATTCAAGTATCCGTTATTCGCCAGTCCCGCAGTTGCGCCGCAAATTGCGGCAACCATCGCGCCAAGCTCTAAAGCTTCGCCGGCCTTTTTTAAGATCGGCTGATGAATCTCTTCTCCCCAAGTATTCCCTCCGGGTAAAATTAAAAGATCCGTACTCTCAAGCGTCCACTCATCAAGTGAGATATCCGGTTTGATGCGCAGCCCTCCCATCGTCGTCACCATTTCTTTAGTCACTCCTATTGTCATGACTTTTAAAGGTGCTGCATCTTTTTTGAAATATCTTCCCGAGTTCAGTTCGGCCATTAAATATCCATATTCCCAATCCGACATTGTAGGAAATGCATAAAGATAAACTGTTTTCGACTGCATCCATAACACTCCAATCTCAATTGATACAGCCTATTATAGTCAAAAACCCTGACAGCTCTTGTCAGGGTAAAGAAAAAATTTAGCTTTCACACAAAAAAGAGCTTGGCCGCATCAGCAGCCAAGCTTTTTTTTATGCTTACTTATTCAAGTTGTAGAAAGATTGAATACCGTGGTATTGAGCAGTTTCAGCCAACTGATCTTCGATGCGAAGAAGCTGGTTGTATTTCGCAACACGGTCCGTACGGGACGGAGCACCTGTTTTGATTTGTCCTGCGTTTGTTGCCACAGCGATGTCAGCGATTGTGCTGTCTTCAGTTTCACCAGAACGGTGAGAGATAACAGCAGTGTAGCCTGCGCGTTTCGCCATTTCGATCGCATCGAATGTTTCAGTCAATGTACCGATTTGGTTTACTTTGATCAGGATAGAGTTGCCGACGCCGTTTTTGATGCCTTCAGCAAGTTTTTTCGTGTTTGTAACGAAAAGGTCATCACCGACAAGCTGAACTTTTGAGCCAAGACGCTCAGTCAGAAGTTTGTGGCCTTCCCAGTCGTTTTCGTCAAGTCCGTCTTCGATAGAGATGATTGGGTATTTAGAAACCATTTCTTCGTACCAGTCAACCATTTCAGCAGATGTTTTCACAACGCCTTCGCCGGACAGATGGTATTTGCCGTCTTCTTTGTTGTAGAACTCAGAAGATGCAGCATCCATAGCCAATTTCACTTCTTCGCCAGGTTTGAAGCCGGCTTTTTCAATCGCTTCAACGATTGTTTGAAGCGCTTCTTCGTTAGAACCAAGGTTTGGAGCGAATCCGCCTTCATCACCTACAGCAGTGTTCATTCCTTTAGCAGAAAGAACTGATTTCAAGCTGTGGAAAATTTGTGCTCCCATGCGAAGTGCTTCGCGGAAGTTTTCCGCACCGACAGGCATGATCATGAATTCTTGAATGTCAACGTTGTTGTCCGCATGCTCTCCGCCGTTTACGATGTTCATCATCGGTACTGGGAGAGTTTTAGAGTTGAATCCTCCAAGGTATTGGTATAGAGGAATCTGTAAGAAATCCGCAGCTGCGCGGGCAACGGCCATTGATACGCCAAGGATGGCGTTGGCGCCGAGCTTGCCTTTATTTTCAGTTCCGTCAAGTTCGATCAGCAATTTGTCGATTGATACTTGCTCTGTCACATCAAAGCCGATAAGCTCAGGTGCGATGATTTCGTTTACGTTGTTAACGGCTGTTAAAACTCCTTTTCCAAGGTAGCGGTCTTTGTCGCCGTCGCGAAGCTCAACAGCTTCGTATTCACCAGTGGAAGCTCCGCTTGGAACAAGCGCGCGTCCAAAAGCTCCTGATTCAGTGTATACTTCAACTTCAACCGTCGGGTTACCGCGGGAGTCTAATACTTCACGTGCATAAACATCAACAATGTATGGCATGTTTGTTTCTCTCCTTTAAAGCTTATTTTTGAATTAATGACGATCCTGTCATTTCTTTCGGTTTTTCAACACCCAGCAAGTCTAAAAGAGTTGGCGCCAGATCCCCGAGGATTCCGCCTTCTCTTAATGTCACGCCTTCTTTTGTGACGATGACAGGAACCGGATTTGTCGTATGTGCGGTGTGCGGCTTGCCTTCTTCAGTAATCAGCACGTCTGCGTTACCGTGGTCGGCCGTAATAATCGCGTGGCCGCCTTTTGCAAGAATCGCATCAACGACTTCGCCGAGGCACTCGTCAACCGCTTCGATTGCTTTGACCGTCGGCTCGACTTTTCCTGAATGTCCGACCATGTCAGGGTTGGCAAAGTTGAGGATGATCGCGTTATGGTTTTCAGCCTCAATTTCTTTGACAAGCGCATCTTTTACTTCATATGCGCTCATTTCAGGTTTCAAGTCGTATGTTGCAACTTTAGGCGAGTCGATTAAGATTCGCTCTTCGCCAGGGAATTTCTCTTCGCGTCCGCCGCTCATAAAGAACGTAACGTGCGGATATTTTTCAGTTTCAGCGATGCGAAGCTGCTTCAACCCGTTTTGGGATAAAACTTCGCCGACTGTGTTGTCGAGATTGACCGGTTTGAATGCCACGTATCCGTCAACCGTTTCACTGAAATGTGTCAAGCAGACGAAATGAAGGTTTTTCGGATGCTTGTCTCCGCGGTCGAAATCGCGGAAGTCATCATTGGTGAACGTGTTGGAAATCTGGATCGCCCGGTCAGGTCTGAAGTTGTAGAAAATGACCGCATCGTTGTCCTTGATTGTCGCAACAGGCTCGCCGTTTTCTTTCGTGATGACGGAAGGAATGACGAATTCATCGTAAATTCCGTTTTCATAAGAATCTTTCACGACATCGAGCGGATTTTCATATTTCGGTCCTTCTCCGTATGCCATGGCGCGGTACGCTTTTTCGACGCGGTCCCAGCGCTTGTCTCGGTCCATTGAATAATAGCGGCCTGACAATGTTGCGATCTCGCCGACGCCGATTTCTTCGATTTGCTCCTGAAGCTCTTTGATGTACTTCTCAGCTGTTTGCGGGCCTACATCGCGGCCGTCAAGGAAGCCGTGAATATAGACGTTTTCAACGCCTTCTTTTTTCGCAAGCTTCAAGAGTGCGTACAAATGTTGAATGTGGCTGTGTACTCCGCCGTCAGACAGCAGTCCGAACAAGTGGAGGTTTGTGCCTTTTTCTTTGACGTGTTTCATCGCGTCTAAAAACGTTTCGTTCCGCTCAAATTCGCCTTCACGGATTGCGACGTTGACGCGCGTCAGGCTTTGATAGACGATCCGTCCGGCGCCAATGTTCAAGTGGCCGACTTCAGAGTTTCCCATTTGTCCTTCGGGAAGTCCGACCGCTTCGCCTGAAGCTGTCAGCGTCTGATGCGGATACTTGTTCCAATAGCGGTCAAAGTTCGGTTTCTTCGCTTGGGCTACGGCGTTTCCGACTGTTTCGTCCCTTAGTCCAAACCCATCCAAAATGATGAGTGCGGCCAATTTATTACTCATATTGACCTGCCTCCAGTAATTGCACGAAAGACTGCGGCTCAAGGCTTGCTCCGCCGACAAGAGCGCCGTCGATATCGGATTCGGCCATATATTCTTTAATGTTCGCAGGTTTTACGCTTCCACCGTACTGAATGCGGACGCTGTCTGCTGCAGCTTGTCCGAATTCTGATGCAACGGTTTTGCGGATGTGCGCGCATACTTCGTTTGCATCTTGTGCAGTTGAAGATTTGCCGGTTCCAATCGCCCAGATCGGCTCATAAGCGATCACGGAAGCAGCTACCTGTTCAGTTGTTAAACCTGCAAGTGCTTTTTTCACTTGGTCTGCAACAAGCTCGTTTGTTTTGTTTGCTTCGCGCTCTTCAAGCGTTTCACCTACGCAGATGATCGGCACGATGCCATATTTGAATGCAGCATGCGCTTTTTTGTTGACCGTTTCATCCGTTTCAGCAAACATTTCGCGGCGCTCGGAGTGGCCGATGACGCAGTATTCAACTCCGAGGTCTTTCAAAGCCGCAGGGCTGATTTCACCCGTGAAAGCACCGCTTTCTTCAAAGTGCATGTTTTGCGCGCCGACTTTCAGATCTGTACCTTTAACAGCTGATGCAAGCTTTTCAAGGAACAGTGCAGGCGCACAGACAACAGCTTCTGCTTTATCTGCTGCGGGAATGGAAGATTTCACTTCTTCAACGAAGCTGACAGCTTCTGAAAGCACTTTATTCATCTTCCAGTTACCGGCTATAATTGGTTTTCTCATATGCTCCACTCCTTATGCTGTATATTTTGCTTACTTGTCGTTCAATGCTTTGACGCCAGGAAGTTCTTTTCCTTCCATAAACTCAAGGGAAGCTCCGCCGCCTGTTGAAATGTGGCTCATTTTGTCAGCAAGGCCGAACTTTTCTACAGCAGCTGCAGAGTCTCCGCCGCCGATGACAGAGTATGTATCTTTTGCCTCTGCTAAAGCTTCAGCGACAGCTTTTGTTCCTTTAGCGAACGCATCGAGTTCGAATACACCCATCGGTCCGTTCCAAACAACAAGCTTGCTGTTTTTAATGACGTCAGCATATGTTTTTCTTGTTTCCTCCCCGATGTCAAGGGCTTCCCAGTCGCTAGGGATTTCGCTGACCGGCACGACTTTCGTGTTGGCGTCGTTTGAGAAATCGTCAGCAACAAGCACGTCTGTAGGCATGTAGAAGTTCACGCCTTTTTCTTTGGCGCGGTCCATGAAAGATTTAGCCAATTCAATTTTATCTTCTTCAAGCAGGGATTTTCCTACTTCATGGCCCAGCGCTTTAACGAACGTGTAAGCAAGACCGCCGCCGATGATCAGGTTGTCTACTTTCTCAAGAAGACTTTCGATCACGCCGATTTTGTCTTTTACTTTTGCGCCGCCGATGATCGCTGTAAACGGACGTTCAGGGTTAGACAGTGCTTTGCCCAGCACTTCAAGCTCTTTTTCCATGAGGAAGCCTGCAACAGCAGGAAGGTGTTCAGCGATACCTGCTGTTGAAGCATGGGCACGGTGAGCCGCTCCGAATGCGTCATTGACATAAACGTCAGCCAGGTCGGCAAACGCTTTAGACAGCTCAGGATCATTCTTTTCCTCTCCCGGATAGAAGCGGACATTTTCCAATACGAGAATATCTCCGTCTTTCATTTCGGAAATTTGCGCTTTTACGGCGTCGCCGTAAGCTTCATCCGCTTTTTTCACTTCTTTGCCGATCAGTTCGCCGAGGCGTGCGGCTACCGGCGTTAAGCGAAGCTCTTCTGAAACCTGGCCTTTCGGACGGCCCAAGTGGCTTGCAAGAAGAACTTTCGCTCCCTGCTCTGTTAAGTATTGAATCGTCGGAAGTGCGGCGCGGATTCTCGTATCATCCGTCACTTTTCCGTCCTTCATCGGAACGTTAAAGTCAACACGGCAGAAAACAACACGGCCTTTTACATCAATGTCTTTTACTGATTTTTTGTTCATGGCTTTTAGGAGATCCTCCTTTTAATGTTTTACAAGCCTGAAAACGGAAATCCCCGGGCGGCTTAATTGGCGCCGATATGGAAAAAGGGAAAGGGAGTGTGTGTCCCCTTCCCTTGTCCGCTTTCATTATAGCGCTTCTCTCATCAAGAACCAAGTCTGATTCTGGTTTCCGGATTAAAGACCTTGTTTTGCGATGTAAGCGGCAAGGTCAACTACACGGTGAGAATATCCGCTTTCGTTGTCATACCAAGAAATAACTTTAACCATGCTGCCTTCCATAACCATTGTAGAAAGAGCATCGATTGTAGAAGAGTTTGCATTGCCGTTGTAGTCTTTAGAAACAAGCGGCTCTTCGCTGTAGCCAAGAACGCCTTGAAGTTCGCCTTCTGCTGCTTCTTTAAACGCTGCGTTTACTTCTTCTGCTGTTACTTCTTTGTCAAGTTCAGCAACCAGGTCAACAAGTGATACGTTTGGTGTTGGAACACGCATTGCTCCGCCGTTCAGTTTTCCTTTCAATTCAGGAAGTACAAGAGAAACGGCTTTCGCTGCACCAGTTGTTGTAGGAATGATGCTTTCAGCTGCCGCACGCGCACGACGGTAGTCTTTGTGCGGAAGATCCAGGATTTGCTGATCGTTTGTGTAAGAGTGAACAGTTGTCATCATACCGCGTTTGATGCCGAATTTGTCGTTCAGAACTTTTGCAAACGGCGCAAGGCAGTTTGTTGTGCAAGATGCGTTAGAGATTACATCGTGGTTAGCCGCATCGTATTTATCTTCGTTAACACCCATAACGATTGTAATATCTTCTTCACTCGCAGGAGCTGAAATGATAACTTTTTTCGCGCCGGCTTCCAAATGTTTCGCCGCGTCTGCGCGTTTTGTGAAGAAACCAGTAGATTCAACTACGATTTCAACGCCTTGTTTGCCCCAGCTAAGTTTAGAAGGATCGCGCTCTGCTGTAACTTGGATTGTTTGACCGTTAACAACTAGGTTGTTTCCGTCAACAGAAACCTCTGCGTCCAATTTTCCGTGTACTGAATCATATTGTAATAGGTGAGCAAGCATGTTAGCGTCTGTCAAATCGTTAACTGCTACAACCTCAACTTCAGGATTATTTAATGCTGCGCGGAATACATTGCGTCCAATACGACCAAAACCATTAATACCGACTTTTACTGCCATGATGATTTCCTCCTTTAAGTAAATAAGAGATATTTAATTTATATTGAGGGAAGAAGCTTCCCTTAATAACTGTTTCGCGGCTCCTTCATCAGTGATCAAAACCGTGTTGCGCGGCTTTTTGAAGTACGCCTCTATCGCGTCCGCTTTTGACGAGCCTCCCGCCACCGCAATGATGTTCGGGATTGAATCAAGATCTTCGAGCTGGATGCCTACGCTGTGCACTTTGTGAATGACTTCTCCGTGGCGGTCGAAATAGTAGCCGAACGCTTCTGCAACTGCCTCATTTTCTTCTATTTTCTTCAAATCTTCCTTCGGTGTATTTCTTCGTTCTGCCATTGTTTTAGCATCCCCGATTCCATGGATCACCATACTGGACGATTGAATTGTCTGAAGCACTTCTTTAATAGAAGGTTCCTCAATGATAGAAGAATATGCTTCTTTGCTCAGCTGACCCGGCACAAATAACAGCCTGTATGTACCGGAAGCTTTCTCGGCCATATGGGCGCAAATCGTATTGGCCTGATTCCTGACGTTTTCGCCGAGCCCGCCTCTTGCCGGAACAAAAAGCAGCTTGCGGTTTTTCGAGTCAGGCGTCATCATTTCTGCCACGGCCTCAAGCGTCGTACCTCCGGTTACGGCGACGATATTTTCCCCCGTAAACCTGCTTTTCATGCATGCGACGGCCGCTCTCCCCATCTCTTTTTTGACCCATGGGGACTGGTCGCTGTCTCCCGATACAATGATGACTTCGTCGAGATTCAACCTCTCTTTTAATGTATTTTCCAAATGGGTTAAACCTAAAACGTCCTTCATCGTATCTTCGAGAACTTTCAGCAGGTTGGATCCTTCAAGTGTCAATATCATGCCGGTTGTTTTAATCTCTAGTAGGTTTTGTTCTTTTAAAAACTGAACCTCCGCCCTTAAAATCCGCTCGCTGATGCCGAGGCTGGCGGCAAGGCTTCTTCTGCCGATCGGTTCAGTCAGCCTTATGTACTGCAAAATTTTGTACCTTTTCTGCATGACATCGAGAAGATCCGGCAATAATTTTTTTTGAGCCTGTATTAGTTGATTCATGCCAAAATGTTCCTTTCATCTCGTCCTGGACAGATAATGTCCCATAGTGACTGAAAACGTCCCACCTCAGCCAAAAAAAATTGCTCCTGCTTACATTCCTTATTGTAACAGGGTTAAAATGTTTATTCAACTGTTAAGAATCAATTCATCGACAAGATTCGCGCGAATGTTCACACATCTGTTTTAATTATTGTCCCTGTTGATTTCTATACTATACATATTTCATGAAAACGTGCCTCAATGAAAAAACCCTTTTCTTAAAAACGGTTATCTGATGAACGCCATTACGTATTACGGCCCGGAAATATTTAAAATGATGGGCTTCGAACAAAATGAATCTGGCTGTCGAACGTTCTGGGACGTATGAATGGGGTGTAGGCGGATGCTCGCGTACAGGATGATGCCGTCCCTCATCTACGTCTATTTTCAAAAATAAATATATTGCTAAAGTACTCATAAAAAAAGCAACGGGCGGTTTTTCCGTTCCGTTGCTTTTGTGCCGTTTAGCCGTTTTTCCAGACATCTGCAATGATTTCAAACGAGCGAAGTCTGTCAGCATGGTCAAACGTTTCTGAATTGATCATGATCTCGTCCGCCTGAGTCGTACGGATGAATTCTTCAAGCTTTTCTTTCACACTGTCCGGGCCGCCGATGATCGTTGAGCTGAGCTGCTCATTTACCATCGCTTTTTCACGCGGCGTCCAAATCTGATCCATATCATCTACAGGCGGCTTAAGCTGTGTCGGGGCCCCGCGGACAAGGTCTAAAAACTTCTGATAATGCGATGTTGCAAGGCGCTGCGCTTGCGCGTCCGCATCGGCTGCGATCACGGTCACCCCGACCATCGCATAAGGCTCCTCCAAGACGCCCGGCTTAAACGAACTGCGGTACAGTTCCAAGGCAGGCAGCGTATTGGCCGGCGAAAAATGAGCCGCAAATGCAAACGGCAAACCGAGTTCCCCGGCAAGCCGGGCGCTGAATCCGCTTGAACCGAGAAGCCAAATCGGCACATCAAGCCCTTCGCCCGGTATGGCGCGCACGTGATTTCTTACATTGCCGGACGGCTTAAAATACTGGCGGAGTTCTTCAAGCTGCTCGGGAAAATCCTCCCCGCTGCTTATATTTCTTCTTAATGCGCGGGCGGTTAATTGATCCGTACCCGGAGCGCGCCCCAGTCCTAAATCGATTCTGCCTGGATAAAGGGATTCAAGCGTTCCGAACTGTTCGGCGATGACAAGCGGGGAATGGTTCGGCAGCATAATCCCTCCCGAACCGATGCGCATCTTCTTAGTGCCCCCGGCGATATAGCCGATCAAAACAGAGGTGGCCGAACTCGCAACGCCTTCGATATTATGGTGCTCAGCCAGCCAGAACCTGTGGTATCCCCATTTTTCGGCATGCTGCGCCAAATCCATAGATTGTTTAAAAGATTGTCCCGCATTTCCGCCTTGTACGATAGGAGACAGATTTAATACGGAATACTTCGTATTTTTGAAATGCTGTTCTGACATCGTTTTTCCTTCTTCCTGAAGTGTAGTGGTTATGTAATTAGACGATAACATAATCGTTCCGGTGAATAAAAGAAATTAGTTCGAAAAAAATCGAACTAATGTGTTAAAAGCTTGCCTCCCTGCGGAGGCAAGCCTTTTTTTAAGAAGCGGCCGTTTGGCCGGCTGTCTGGTTCCTTCCTTTAAAGAAATAAGCAGCGCTAATGAGCAAATAGATTCCCGCCGTCACCAGTGTAATGACAATCGACGTGGTCAGGATGACACCGATCAGTATCGCTGTCAGCGAAATGATTGCCACCCAAGTCGTATAAGGGAACCATTTGACATAGTAGCCGTTCCCCGCTGTTTGATTCCGTTTCCTCGATTTTAAATGGGCGGCGGCAATCAGCATCCAGATTACAAGGACGGTATAGCCGAGAGACCCCATCAAATATTCAAACGTTTGGCTGCCGGCAAACAGTGAAAACAATACACCCAAGTATAAGAAAGAAGTACATAATAGAATCGAATAAACCGGCACCTTTCTCACGGAAAGTCTCGAAAAGATTTTCGGCATTCTTCCGTCTGACGCCTGTGTATACAAAATTCGTGAGGCGCCGTAAAGCCCTGAGTTCATCGAAGAAATGACCGCCAGTAAAATGACCGCATTCATCAAATGATCCGCTCCGGGAATGCCGATCATCTTAAAGACCATGACAAAAGGACTCTCCGACACTCCGTTGACTTGATTCCATGGAATCAAGCTGACGATCACGAAAAACGGCAGAAGATAAAAAGCAATAATTCGAGTCAACGTTCCACGCACGGCTTTAGGCACGACCTTCTCAGGGTTTTTGGTTTCCGCCAGTGTCACCCCGATAATTTCGGTTCCGCCGTAGGAATAGATCACAACAAGCATGGCTGTAATCAGCCCTCCGGCGCCATTCGGGAAGAAGCCGCCATGGTCTGTCAAATGAGTAAAACCGACAGCTGAGTGTTGTCCAAAAGAGAAAAATAACAAGATAAATCCGGATATAATAAAGACGACAATCACTGTGATTTTAATAAGGGCAAGCCAGTATTCCGTCTCGGCGAAGCTTTTGACAGAAAGCAAATTCACGCTCGTAATGACGAGTGAAACAAACAGCGCCAGCACCCAGATCGGCAGCCCCGGCAGCCAGTACTGCAAAAATATCGCGGCGACAACAGCCTCTGCCGCAATATTGAGAACCCACATTTTCCAGTATATCCAGTCCAAAAAATAAGCGGCATACGGCCCTAATATTGATTGAACGAGATCCCTGAATGTTCTGGCTTCACTGTTTCGGACAGCCATCTCGGCGAGCCCCTGCATGATAAACAGCAAAATTATGCCGCCGATCATGTAGGCGATCATGACCGAAGGCCCCGCCAAATCGATCGCTTTGCTGCTTCCTTTAAATAATCCTGCTCCAATGGCTCCGCCCAATGCCATCATCATAATATGCCGCGATGTCATCGTGCGCTCGAGCTTCTGCATGTCTTTCTCCATCTATGTTCACTTCCTCTATTAAAATAAAAAAAGCTCACCGTCTCCCTCTTCGATTTGAAGATAAAGAGACGATGAGCTTTGAAGCTTACCGCGGTACCACTCTTTTTGATTCTATGCCAAGAATCCAGCTTTTGAGAAGCACAGCCGTGCTGTGCAAACCTGTTAACGAAGGTTAATCGTAGTGTCCTCAGGAATTGATGTCCGTCCTTTAGCCAGTCCACTCCCGGGCGAGTTCAAAGGTTCATTGGTCTGCGTCGCACCTACCCGCAGCTCTCTTTGCCAATGCCGATCTTTTACTGCTCCCGTTCATTGTGTTTCTTCTGCCTGAAATATATTCATATAATATACGTGCCGATCTTGACTTTGTCAACATCAAATCCACTGCCAAAAAATAAAAATTAAAATTTTTCTCTCTTTTTAAGGAAAATTGCCTTTTCTATTGGAAAATACAAGGGAAGATATGCACAACTTTCATGGTGATGGAGCATTCTCCATAAGAGGAAAAATGTAAAATCGGCGAATATCCCCCGAAAAAAATAGTTAAATTGAAATATTATTCAAACTTTACAAAATATTTTAACGATGATAGAGTGTGAACCGAATCATCACATCAGCTAAAGGAGGAAGAGAACGTGAAAAAACTTTCGTTTATGGTGATCTTGTCCGTATTGACGCTCGTCTTTGGTTCATCGTCCGTAAGCTTTGCGAAAGACATTCCTGAAGACAGGTATACAACACCTACAGATGCTGAATTTAGCCAGATGAAAGAGATTTTAAACGACGCTGATATCGAAACCGGCAATTTGCAAAAGGATTACGGTGTGATTGTCAATGATCCCGCTGAAAAAGTCGGCGTCATATCAGACATCCCCGCCGAAAAGGATGACTGGAGCCATGTCAGCTTCCATTCCTACTATGTCGACCTCAACAGCAACACTCTTATCGCTGATGTTCAATTTGAATTCACACAAAACGATGACGGCACTTCGGAAACCGAGTACAAAAACGTAACAAACGGAGGCAGGTATTTCGTCAAAATGGACCAAGACGGAAATGTCATTGATGAAGATGCGACCGGCGACATGTCGATTTTGGGGAAATACTAGAAACCGAGCGCCCCTTATGGAAAACGCCTTTATTCAAAGGCGTTTTTTGTTCGGGTTTTTAATAGATCTATCCATTGACGCCATTCGCATCCGCAAGATTAAAGGCATGATGCCCGAACAAACCCGGGCTCATGCCTATCAAAGTCTTTCTGTCAAGAAACAACGCGTTCCTCTGAGCTGTCCATAAAGATGTCTTCAAGCGACGGTTCATCGACATGAATTCTGTAGATTCCCACTTTGCAGTTCGTTAATACTCTGACGATGGCGGGAATTTTTTCTTCTGAATTGACGGTGATCGAAATCTCATGGTGCTTGAATTGAACGTTTTCACCAGCTGACTCAAGAAAACGGTCGATCAGGCCGAAATGCTGCTCGGGAATATTCGAGTGACGAATGTGAACGCTTATGTTCGACATGAAATGCCTTCTTAATTCATCGAGCGTGCCTTCCATTAAAATGCGGCCGTTTTTCATAATCGCGATTCGGGTGCAGATTTTCTCGATTTCATGCAGGTTGTGTGACGTCATAAATACCGTCTTACCTTCTTTTTGCAAATCTATGATCAGCTTTTGAATGTGCAGAGCCGATTCGGCATCGACACCTGATGTCGGTTCATCCAAAAAGATGAGCTCGGGATCGTGGATGATCGCCTGGGCGATGCCGAGCTTTTTTTTCATACCGAATGAATAGGTGCCCGCTTTTTTTTCAGTATGCTCGGTAAACCCCACTCTCTCTAAGACTTCTTCGCACCGCTCAGTCGATACGGCTTGTCCGTTCAGCTTTGCAAAATACTTCAAATGCCCGACTGCTGTCATTGAATCATAGAGAGTCAAATAATCGGGCAAAACGCCGATGCGATGCTTGACGTTTTCAATCGAAGCGTCATTTAACAGCAGAAAACTGCCGGCAGTCGGCTGAGTAATGCCTGTAATCATATTCATGAACGTAGATTTCCCCGCACCGTTGCGGCCGAGGAATCCGTAAATCTCTCCTTTTTCGACTTGGAGGTCGACATGGTTGACGACGGTTTTGGCTCCGTAGCTTTTCATCAGCCCTTTTGCCTCGATCACCACATTCATTATAAATCTCTCCTTTTAAACAAAACGATCGCGCCGCACAGAACGATGGCGGCGTAGACAAAGTTGATGAAAATAAAAGAACCGCCCAATACGGAGTAATAGTACGGCGTTACATATTTAAACCAGGTGATCATGCCGTTCTCTGAATAAACAGCCCATAAACTGACCGCAGGAAAGACGAGTGCAAACACGATTCCGAAAAACATGGACATGGCGGGCCTTGAAATCACGATCGAAAATAAAAGGTTCAAAGAGATTGCAGCTGTAAGAAAAGCCATGCTGTCTGCATAACTCATCCATAAAAACTCTTTTGAGACGATCATCCCCAATGTATATGAAACGAGCATGCAGAAAAACCAAAACAGCCAGACGCCCAAAAATTTCCCCAGAATGATCTTGATCCGCGACGTTTTCGTCACAAGAAATCTGACCGTCCGGGCATGGACTTCGCGGTTGATCATGTCATGGGAAAGTCCAGCGATAAACAGGAAACCGAGAGCAAAAACGATAACGGCTGTTCCGATTGCGTTTGCATCGCTTCCTAAATCCAATTCGCGCACGAAGTCCGCAGGCGCCTGTTCGATCAATCCCGCAGTCTTATAGCTCACCCAAAACATAATAATAATGACAATCATCGACTTGATGCTTTTAAAAAGACTGATAAATTCATTCAGACATACCGCCCGCATACGAGTCACTCCTTCACTATTCTCCATTATAGTGAGTGAACATTATCGGGAAATAATCTTATCCTTAACATTACCTTAAATTTTAATAGACTCTTTCTTTCAGGGGTGTTTCCGAGAATAATAAATGAGATGCAAACGGCTCGAACCAGCAGCAGAAATGGGGATGCAGAGCCGGCTAACTGATAAAAATGCCATTTTAATATAACAAGTTTATGACCGGCAAAAAAGTGGAATGATGCGGTAAATCGGGATATGCCGGAATTTTCATATCGCTAAATAAAAAAGATTAGCTCAGCATGAGGCTAATCTTTTTGTTATCGTCTTATTACCGGTCCGTCACGACAATATAGGCCGCTTTTACCGGGCCGTGGACGCCGACTACAAGATCCATTTCGATGTCGGCTGAATTGCTCGGTCCAGTGACATAGTTGATGCAGGACGGGATGACGTCGCCGTCTGCAACCTTTTGTTTGATCATTGCGCTTGCCTGTGTCATCCGCGGGACGATGGTGCTTTTCGGGACGATCGCGATATATGTCGTCGGCAGCAAGCTGACAGAACGTCCTTTGTCTTTTGAACTGAAGAGGACGACCGTTCCGGATTCAGCAAGCGTGATCTCGCTGAATGTCACGCCGATGTTAGCCTGTTCGGCCCGCTGGATATTTTCATCTCCGGCCGCTGCATCCCATTCCCATACTTTTGTCCCCTCATTCGGCCACTTGTCTGTTAACAGGCCTGACAGTCCGTACTCTTTAAAACGGTCATCTTTCGGAATGATGACAGGCCCGCCTCCAAATCGCGATGCTTGTTCATACAAGGCATCATGCAAGCCGATGACATCCGTTTCAATCAGCTCCGTATGAATTTTCCGGCAGTGGTCCTTTAAGACGCCGACAAGCTCATCCTGTGTATAGCCTTGATATACCCGGTGCTGCGGCTGATACGTATAATCAGGAACGGTGACGCCCGCCGAGCGCCTGTTGCGGCCGAGCCTTTCCGCAATCCGGTTTAAAAAGCCGTCTTTGTTTTGGATTGTTCCATTTGTCATCTGTCTTCCCCCTTCTCTTTCCGTCTGTCCTCAAACCAGTCGCGGAACCTTGACTTGTTCGGCGCGGGGAAGTCGCGAATCTGGGTCCACTGTTTTAACGGACCCGGCCCCTTCGTTATTTTGCCGTCTTCATTAAACGGCTTCATGGCTGCCGGCGCCCATTTGGAGCCCATTTTATATAGGGATGGCGCAGATGTTCCCAAGCCGAACGCTTTCATCGCGAGCTTCTCGGATATCGGTGCGCGCCCTTCTTTTTCAACGATGCGCTGCCGGTGCTTCAGAAGCAGTTCATGAAGCGGGATTTTCACAGGACATGCTTCAGAGCAGGCCGCACATAATGAAGAGGCGTACGGCAGTTCTTTATAATCGTCATATCCGCCGAGCAGCGGCGACAATACGGCTCCGATCGGGCCTGAATAGATCGAACCGTAAGAATGTCCACCGACATGACGGTATACGGGACAGACATTGATGCAGGCCGCACAGCGGATGCATTGGAGGACGGATTGAAACTCCGTTCCGAGAATGTTCGAACGCCCGTTGTCAACGATGACGAGGTGAAACTCTTCGGGTCCGTCCGCTTCACCGGGCAGCCGCGGCCCTGTCAGCGCCGTGATATAGCTCGTCAGCCGCTGTCCGACCGCACTTCTTGTGAGCATGCCGACGAGAACTTCAAACTCGTCGAATGAAGGGACGAGCCGCTCCATCCCCATCACGGTAATCTGCGTCTTCGGAATGGTCGTGACGAGACGGCCGTTTCCCTCGTTTGTGACAAGGCTGACAGACCCCGTATCGGCAATCGCAAAATTGCAGCCCGTAATGCCGATGTCAGCCTCGAGAAATTTCTTTCTCAGCACGGCGCGCGCGTGCATGACAAGCTCTTCCGGCTTTTCGGTGTTGCGGTAGCCGATCCGCTCTTTAAAGACGTCGCGGATTTGCTCTTTGTTTTTATGCAAAGCAGGTGCGACGATATGTGACGGCGGATCATGATCATCGATTTGGAGGATGTATTCGCCCAAATCGGTTTCGACCACTTCGCAGCCGTCGCGTTCAAGCGCCTCGTTCATGTTGATTTCTTCGGTCACCATTGATTTTGATTTCACGATTTTTTTGCCGTTTTTCTTTTTCACGACATCGCGGATATAGCCTGTCGCTTCTTCGGCCGTCTGTGCAAAGAATACGTGCCCGCCTTTTTTGGCGACATTTTCGGCGAGCTGTTCTAGGTAGTAGTCCAGGTTTTCGAGCACGTGCTGCCTGATTTCCTCGGCCTGAGACCGCCATTCTTCCCAGTTCCCGAGCTCTTCCGCCGCCTCAAGACGGCGCGTTCTCAAGCGCTCCTGCGCACTTGAAACAGCCCCCCTCATAAACTCGTTTTCGAGCCCGTCAGATACGCGCTCTTTAAATTTCTGCGTTCCGATCTTCATTGCCATAACGAATGTCCCCCTCTATCTGTGAAATGACCGGATGTCTGTTAGGATCTGCTGTTCAGCACTTCTGCGATGTGCATGACTTCAATGGACTTGTTCTTTCTCCCGATCCGTCCGCCGATATTCATCAAGCAGCCGCAGTCCGCCCCGATTAACACATCTGCGGCTGTTTCTTCGACACACGCCACTTTCTCATCGACCATCTGTTCGGATATTTGCGACATCTTCACCGAAAAAGTCCCCCCGAATCCGCAGCAGTCGTGTTTGCGCGGCAGCGGCGTGAACTCCAGTCCCTTCACATGCCGAAGCAGTTTCATCGGCGCGTCTGTGACGCCCAAAAGCCTTGTCATATGGCATGACGTATGATAAGTCGCCTTTTTCTCAAGTGTCGCCCCAACGTCTTCAACCTTCAAAACGTTGACGATAAAATCGGTCAGCTCATACGTTTTGTCAGCCAGCCGCTGCGCTTTTTCCGCCCAGGCCGGCTCATCCCGGAAAAGGTGCGGATACTCTTTGAACATAAAAGCGCACGATCCTGAAGGGCTGACGACGTATTCGGCTGATTCAAACGTCTCAATCATCCGTCTCATCGCTTTTTTGGAATCTTTGACATAGCCGCTGTTGTACGCAGGCTGGCCGCAGCAGATCTGCCCTTCGGGAAAATCCACTTCACATCCGAGCCGCTCCAGCAGTTCAACCGTCGCTTTTCCGACATTTGACTGAAACATGTCAACCAAACACGTGATAAACAGTGATACTTTCATCTTGATCCCCTCTCCAACCCGATAAATCAGGTCATCTGATGACTTGGTTAGAAAACCCTCTTTCTCCATCTTACACCTTGGTAAAATTTTTTGAAAGGGGTTTCTTTTTCGTTTTCACTCAGCCCGCTGCTTATATGGCCGGCTCGTCGGTCTGTTTCGTTTCTTCAAAATATGAGGCCAGCACATTTTCCACATTCGTCAGATGGTTGTGCATCGCCAGCTCTGCTTTTTGGCCGTCTTTTTCCATCACAGCCTGATAGATGGCTTCGTGTTCCTCATAAAGGCGCTTAACGGTTGTGTTCTTCGAGAACAGCCAAATTTTGCGCGTCTCCCTCATCGTCTCAATTAAGAGCGATGACACATGATTCATCAAGCCTTTCAGCAGATCGTTTTGCGAGGCGCCGGCAAGCGCAAGATGAAACGCGAGGTCGGCTTTTTCGCCAAGTTCGCCGTTCCCGTCCGCCTGCTTCATATCCTCAAGTGCTGCCTGCATGCGCCCGAGATCATCTTCCGTGCGCTTTTGAGCCGCACTTGAAACAGCTCCGATTTCAAGAATCTTACGGACTTCGAGGAGTTCAGCGACGTCTTTCTTTTTCATCAAAAGCGCAGCCGAAAGGGGGATGGAAATTTGCTCAGGCTCAAACCTTTTCACATACGTCCCTTCCCCCTGCTTCATTTCGACCATTCCCATCGCTTTTAACGCGGACAGCGCTTCCCTGACGGCCGAACGGCTGACCTGAAAGCTGTCGGCGAGCGCCTGGACGGAGTCAAGCTTGTCACCTGGCTCAAGCTCTCCGCTTTTAATCGATTCAAGAAGCGCTTCCGCGACTTCTTCGTATATTTTTTTCGTCTTGATTTGTTTGTATTTCAACTTTTTTCACCTCGTAACCAGACTGGGCATGATGCGCTATTTTTTATTATACCGTTCTTTCCGTCCGGAACATATAGACTTCGGCTCCATGCAAAAAAAGATTGTAATTTATGACATTGAGAAATATAATGCTAAATAATCAGTCTTATCATCATGTCATCAGATGACTGAGTGAGACTTTGAACAAAGGGGGAATTGGAGATGGGATGGACGCAAGATTATACTCCATTGGGGAACAGTTTGCTGCTTTCTTCGCTTGCAGCGCTGATACCGATTTTGTATTTTTTCTGGGCTCTGGCAATTAAAAGAATGAAAGGGCATACAGCGGGTGTGACGACTTTGCTGATTGCGCTCGCGCTGGCCGTTTTCGTATACGGCATGCCTGCTCATCAGGCTGTGATGTCGGCTTCGCAAGGGGCGGTTTACGGGCTGCTTCCGATCGGCTGGATCATTGTGACTTCCGTTTTTTTGTACAAGCTTACAGTCAAAACCGGTCAATTTGAAATCATCAGGAGCTCGGTATTGTCGATCACAGATGACCGCCGTTTGCAAGCACTTTTGATAGCGTTTTCATTCGGGGCGTTTTTGGAAGGAGCGGCAGGCTTCGGCGCCCCTGTCGCGATCTCGGCCGCATTGCTTGTCGGCCTCGGCTTCAATCCGTTGTATGCGGCGGGCATATGCCTGATCGCCAACACGGCGCCTGTCGCTTTCGGGGCGATCGGCATCCCGATTATCGCGGTTGAAGGGCCGACGGGGATTCCTGCGATGGACATTTCAAAAATGGTCGGACGCCAGCTCCCGTTTTTATCTGTATTTATTCCGTTTTATTTGATTATCATCATGAGCGGCTTGAAAAGGGCTTGGGAAGTGCTGCCGGCGATTCTCGTGTCGGGTGTCTCTTTTGCCGTTACGCAGTATGTAAGCTCAAACTTTCTGGGGCCTGAGCTCCCGGATATTTTGTCAGCCATCGTATCGCTTATCGCGCTCGCTGTATTCTTAAAATTTTGGAAACCGAAAACGACATTCAGATTTTCACATGAAAAGGAAATGGCCGCTGCCGCGGAGGCGCAGCAGCTTGAACATCAAAAGGCTTCATACTCGGCGGGGCAGATTTTCAAGGCGTGGACACCGTTTTTGCTGCTCACGGCAATGGTCTCCATCTGGGGAATTCCAGCTGTCAAACAGGCGCTGACAGGCCATTATGAAGGGGCAAATCCACTGCTGCTGTTCATCAATGACATCGGCGGCAGGCTGACATTCGCGCCCGGTGTGCCATTTTTGCACAATCAAATTCTCGATGGCTCGGGAAAACCGCTTGAAGCTCTTTATAAACTTGATCTCGCCGGATCAGCGGGAACGGCGATCCTGATTGCCGCCGTACTGACAAAGTTTGTCACAGGCATGCCCTGGAAAGAATGGGGCGCCGTGTTTACAGATTCGCTGAAAGAGCTCGGCAAGCCGATATTAACGATCGCTTCCGTCGTCGGTTTTGCCTATGTCACCAACTCTTCGGGCATGAGCACAACACTTGGCATGTCCCTTGCGATGACGGGTTCAATGTTCGCATTCTTTTCTCCCGTTCTCGGCTGGCTCGGCGTCTTTATAACCGGTTCAGATACGTCGGCCAATTTGCTGTTCGGCAGTCTGCAAAAAGTGACGGCACAGTCGGTCGGAATGGAGCCGGTGCTGTCTGTGGCGGCCAACTCTTCGGGCGGCGTCACAGGAAAGATGATCTCTCCGCAGTCGATTGCGGTCGCCTGCGCAGCCGTCGGACTGGCAGGAAAGGAATCCGATTTGCTGCGCTTTACACTGAAACACAGTCTGTTTCTTCTGTTCCTGGTTTGCATGATTACGTTCCTGCAGCATCACCTGTTTGCGTGGATGATCCCGTAAAAAAGAGCCGCCGGCGTTCGTGCCGGACGGCTTCTTTATTGATATCTCTTTCTGACAGACGAAGGCAGTATATTGAGCTGATCACGGTATTTGGCAACGGTCCGCCTCGATATGACGACGCCGTGCTTTTCGTTTAAAAGGTCGGCCAGCTTCTGGTCTGAAAGCGGTTTCATTTTATTTTCTTCATCGATCAGCCGACGAAGATGCGCTTTGACTGTGTGACTTGACGTATGTCCGTCAGCGGCGTCCTTTACCTTCGCCGAAAAAAACCGTTTAAGCTCGCACAGCTCAAAAGGCGTCTGCACGATTTTCCCTTTGACTGCGCGGCTTACAGTTGATTCGTGAACGCCGAGAGCATCGGCGACCTCTTTTAATGTGAGCGGCTTCAGTTCGTCTTTCCCTTTTAAAAAATAATCTTTTTGCCGCACCATAATTTCCGCCATCACCCTCCGCATCGTTTCCCGTCTTTGCCTGAGGGCATTGTCGAGCCATTTCCATTGCTTGAACTTATCAGAGATATAAACGGTCGCCTCGTCTTTTGACTGACGCTGCAAAAACGGCTCGTAAAACGCGTTAAGCTGGATGTCGGGAAATGAACGGCTGCTGAGCTCAAGCACCAATTTTCCATCCTCTGCTGAAATGATGACATCAGGCTCGAGATAGACTTCGCCTTCTTCCGTGCCATACATCAATCCGGGACGCGGCGACAGTTCTGCGACAAGATCTTGTATGTCCTGAAGCTCTGAGAGCGAAAGGCCCGATCTCTCAGACAGCTCTTTCCATCCTTTTTTGGCAAACAGGTCAAAGTATAGGGAAATGACTTTCTCCGCTTTTGCCGTCTCCTTTGGCAGACGCTTTAATTGGATCAGGATGCATTCCTGAAGCGACCGCGCTCCGATGCCTGCCGGATCAAGAGTTTGCAGCTTGCCCAAGACTTCTTCCGCTTCTTCTCTGGTGACAGCCAGCTCGGAAGCGATAAAGGCGATGTCTTCTGTCACATATCCGTTTGGATCAAGGGATTCGACCAAGTAGCTGAAAATCCGCTTTTCCCGGTTTGACAGCCGGAGATCGAGCGCCTGCTGTTTCAAGACGCTTTTGACATCTTCACGGGAATGCGCCGTCTCAGAGCGGCTCATTCCTTCATTTTGCAAATGACGATTCGTTTTATGGTAAAATGATCGGGGAATATCGGGGTCTTTTCGTTCGATCAGGGGGTTTTCCAATGAGAGTTCGTCAATCCGGCTGTTCAGCTCGGCCGACGAATACTGAAGCATATGAATGGCTTGGGCAAGCCCTTGCGTCAAGTGAAGTTTTGCCGATTGCTGCTGCTGTACATGCAAGTTCATCATATCTCCCCTCCCACTATTAGTTTACACGATCGGTTCCGTACCGTATAGACTTAAAAAAGGAGTGTTACCATTGACAGAACTTTTCTCTGTTCCCTATTTCATAGAAAATTTTAAAACCCATATTGAAATGCATCCAAATGAGGATAAAATCCACGCGATGAACAGCTACTACCGTTCAGTCGTGTCAACGCTTGTCCAAGACCAGCTGACAAAAAACGCGGTCGTTTTAAAACGGATTCAGCATTTGGATGAAGCCTACAACAAAGTAAAGCGCGAAGAAGCATAGCAAAAAAACCGCCTGTCATACGTGAACAGGCGGTTTTTCTGCTTCTTCCGGCTTGTTTTGAATCAGTTCTGTACTCGGGATATCCTTCATCCATGTGTTGTAGTAATTGGCGTTTTTTCCGTAAGAGTTGTCAATCACGACGTTTTCTTTTCCGAGCAGGCACGATAAGATGTGGCCGTGCAGCCTTGAAGTTACGACAGATTCATAACGGCTGAAAAAACGGATGGATTTGTCGACGAGGCTGTCCGAATAGCGTTTCCAATAAGAAGCGATCGGCAGCGGATTACCCGCTTTTTTGTTGAGGACATTGATCGTCTGCAAACGTTTGATTCCGCGTTTGTCGCCTTCTGACAAGATGACGTTCCAATCGTACGTATCCGGCTCCCCTGTTTTCTGCAGGCTGCTGTTTGCTTCTTTGTCGGTTCTGATCAACCGCAGAACGGACTCAGAAGGCTTTTCGGCAGGTGCCGCGATCGGCCAGAGCTGGTGCGCCATGTCGGGCATCATTCTGATGTTTTTCACCCCTTCGAAATGCTTGAGGGCAAATTCGAATGATGCCTTTTCCCTCGTGAATAAGTGCAGATCCGGGTGAGCCGTCAAAATGCCGCGCGTTTTTTTTGCATTTTCTTCATGTTCATAATAAATTGACTGCGGCAGAATGACGATCCGGTTGTCCGGGTAATGTTCGACCACCCGTTCCCTGAACTGCTGAAAGTGAGGGTACAAATCGCCAAAATTGCCGCCCCCCTGACAAACGATGATGGCGTCCTTTGGAATGCGGCGGCCCGGAATGAAATTCTCTGCATTCCATCTTTCGCGCACCTTGATGCCGTATGCTTCAAAAAAAGCTTCCGTTCCTTTCATGATCAATAGGTCCCCGACGTTTCCGTAGAGCGGGTAGTCCAAGTAAACGACTGATGAAAGTCTTGGGATGACATCCAAAATTTCTGCCAGCTTATGCTTTAAGCTGTCCATGGAATATGTAATCGCCATGTTTAGCACCTCATTTATATTTAATCCGGTCGGCCACGATTTGAATCACCCGGTCCTGCTCTTTTCGCGTCATACTTGATCCTGATGGCAGGCAGAGTCCGCGCTGAAATAGGTCGCAGCAGACAGAGCCTTTGTCATCGTGCGGATAAAAGGCCGCGCCTTTAAAAAGGGGCTGTCTGTGCAAAGGCTTCCATAACGGCCGGGCTTCTATATTTTCATTTGCGAGCTGTTCAATGATGTCCGCCGGTGTTGTTTGAATCTTTGCTGTGTCAAACGTTAATGTCGTGAGCCAGCGGTTTGACATGCCGGCTTCAGGCATGAATTCTATACCTTCGATACCGGCGAGCGCCTCCTGATAGCGCTCGAAGATCGCCCGTCTGGCGTGTACCCTGTCATCCAGGACGGCGAGCTGAGCGATGCCGATTCCGGCCAGGACATTGCTCAGCCGGTAATTGTAGCCCGCTTTTTCGTGCTGATAATGAATGGCGGGCTCGCGCGCCTGAGTGGCTAAAAAGCGCGCCTTCTTCAAAGCGTCTTCATCATCGCTGACAAGCATTCCTCCGCCTGATGTGGTGATGATTTTGTTACCGTTGAACGAATAAATGCCGAAGCGTCCGAAAGTTCCACTTTTTCTTCCTTTATAAACAGAACCGAGCGATTCGGCCGCATCTTCAATGACTGGCACGGCAAATCGATCGCAAATCGCCATAATCTCGTCCATTTTCGCGCTTTGGCCGTACAAGTTAACGACGATGACGGCTTTCGGAAGATTCCTGGCCCGCTCCGCTTCGTCGAGCGCCCGTTCAAGCGCCTCGGGCGACATGTTCCATGTATCCCATTCAGAATCGATGAAAACCGGTTCAGCCTGTTCATATATAATCGGATTGGCGCTCGCTACAAACGTAAAGGAAGAACAGAAAACCGTATCGCCTTTGCCGACGCCGAGCAATTTCAACGCCAGGTGGATTGCGGCTGTTCCTGAGCTGACTGCCGCGGCACCGGATGTCCCCGCATAGGCGGCAAGCTTTTCTTCGAATGTATCGACAAGGGGACCGAGGGGCGCGATCCAGTTTGTCCGAAACGCTTCGGCTACATAGCGCTCTTCGTCTCCGCTCATGTGCGGCGGGGATAAATAAATTCGCTTATTCTGACTCATGTTTTTCACCCTTTTTACTGCTGTTATTTGATCTTTCTTGCAGGGACTCCGACAGCGGTACAATCATCAGGAATGTCGTGAATCACGGCTGATCCCGCTCCCGTCACGCTCCAGCGTCCGATTGTCTTTCCGGGAATGACCGCCGTTCCCGCTCCGAGATGAGCGCCTTCCATAACTGTCACGCCTCCGGTTAACACCGTTCCCGGCGAAAGATGAACGTAATCGCCGATCCGGTTATCGTGTTCGACGATCGCACCTGTGTTGACAATCGTGTGGATGCCGATGTGGGCATCCGCTTGGATAACGCTCGACGCCATGACAACGGTGCCGTTTTGAATCCGGGCCGAACCGCTGATCACGGCGGATGGGTGAATCAAGACCGCATACCGGTCAAGCGGAAGGCCGAGGCGTTCATACAGCTGCTGTCTGATGCCGTTTTGACCGACAGCTAAGACGAACTTCGCGTCCGGATGCAATCGCGCAAGTTCTTTTGCGGCGCCTGAAGGCCCGCGATACAGACCGTTCTCGACATGAAGCTCCGCATACCGGTCATCGAGAATACCGGCAAGCGCCGTATCGGGCCGCGCTTTTACAAGATCCCGAACGACTTTCCCATGGCCGCCGGCTCCGATGATCACCACGTTTTCCATCAGGCATTCCTTCTCCCCGTAAATTTTTCTGCTGTCACATGCCGGTCCTGGCTGACGCCTTCCGACTTCAAGACTTTTACGACAGTCAACAAAAGGATTTTGAGATCAAGCAAAAAAGAACGATGATCCACATACCAGACATCAAGTTCAAACTTTTCCTCCCATGTCACTTTATTTCTCCCGTTGATCTGCGCCCAGCCCGTGATGCCCGGCTTGACTTCATGCCGTCTCCACTGCCGCTTCGAATAGAGGGGAATATACTCCATCAAAAGCGGCCGCGGCCCGACGAGGCTGAGGTCTCCTTTGATGACGTTGATCAGCTGCGGCAATTCGTCAAGGCTCGTTTTTCTGATCAGCCGCCCCGTCTTTGTCAGCCGTTTTTCATCGCTTAGCAGATGGCCTGCTTCATCTCTTTCATCAGTCATTGTTCTGAATTTATATAATGTAAAAGGCTCGCCATTCAGCCCCGGACGGGTTTGGCGAAATAAAACAGGCGAGCCGATTTTCCATCTGATGAGGCAAGCTGTCAGGATCATGGCCGGACTGAGCGCGACCAGCAAAATAACCGACAATGCAAGATCGAAAAACCGTTTCGCTAGCACGAAAAACGCACCCCTTTCTTTTATTTAAAAAATCCCTTTTGAAATGGTAAGGATAAAGAGCATCGAAATGCTTGCAGCCTCGTTATGACAATATGCCGTTCCGCTTTCGTCAACGTGACGAAATAGGCAAACAGGCCGTATGCCCCCGTCGCAGCAAGCGCCGTGACAAACAAGGACAGCAGGCTGTCGACCGCAAATAAGTATTGAAGAGCGTAACAGACAGCCAAGGTAAATGAAGCGCCGGCAACCGGCCCGTATATGCCTTTATAAAAAACCCTTTTTCTTTCACCCGTAATCTTTGACGCATAAATCGGAGTGAAGACGACATTTTTCAGCATTAAAGCTGCCGCACCGGCCAGCGCAATTCCGTAAAGGCCGAGTCCCGCCGGTCCGCTCAGCACGATGGCAAGCAGCAAATTGACAACGCCGAAGGCAACCGTGGTCAGTGCCGGTGTTCTCAGCTTGTTATAGGAGGTAAAGATATAAAACAGCGGCGCCGGGCTTAATGAAACAACCAAGTAACCCGCATGTATCAGTAAAAGCCATTTCAAATGTTCGAATGAAGGGCCGAGCCACAGCGTCAGAAACGGGCCGGCAAGCCCGCCCAGAAGCGCCGCCGGCAAAGCGAGCAGAATGCCGTTAAACCTGACGGCCTGGTTGGCATAGCGGACGAGCCCTTCTTTGTCGCCTTTTGAATAATAGAGTGTAATCGTAGGTGAAAATACGGCCGCAAGCGTTCCCGAAAGCGTCCGCAATAACAGCGGAAACTGAATGATCGCCGCGTACATGCCGGATTCGGAAACCCCCAGCATCACATTCGCCACCATTAAATCGATTTGCAGAAACAGCAGGACGCCGACTTGGCTGACGGAGCTCCAGCCTCCCGCCTGAAGCAGTTTTTTGCACTTTGCAAACGACATATCCCTCACCCGAAAGGTAAACCATGGGATCAATTTCTTAAAGAAAAAGATCGACAGGATGCACGCCGAAGCGGTTGCGATAAGAGCGGCGAGCTGAATGTGCCAGATCTTCGGCGCAAACCACGCGAAAATCAACAATACGCTCAAGACGCGAATCAGCATTTGGACGGCCTGGATCGTACTTGTAATATAGATTTTATTGGCAAAAAACGGACCGGCGGCAAATCCCGACATCACAAAGGTCAATAAAAACAGCAGACTCCCGATCAAAAGCGCGATCTGCACATCTCCCAAAAGACCGGCGGGAACGCGAATGATCTGATCGATAAAAAACACCGTGCCGCCAAGCGGAAAAAACAAGATGACTGAAAGCACCAGTGATGAAACGATGTAGGTATTCATATAGCCCCTCGCTTCATCAAGCGCTCCCCTGTGGGCGGAAACAGAAAAAAACCTGACAACGACCGCGCTCAAGGCGACCGTAATAATCGAAAAGTAATTGATCATATTCTGCGTGAGATGGACAAACCCAAACGCCTCAACACCGAGGTTCTTGATGACATAAGGCGTCAGCCACATCGAAAACAGCACCGATAATAAAAAAGACGCCACATTGGCGCCGAGATTCAAAATAAATGTCTTATTCAAAAGGCTCATCCCTTACTGGGCAGATTTCGTTTAAAAAACAATTCGAGCAGGATCGGAATATTCAGCTTGCATAGCAATAAAACGAGCCGTTGGCCGATTAAAAGATTGCGGTTGCGGAGAGACGTTGATTTGACGCACGACTGCACCATCCGGTAAGACAAAATGTCTTTAATGTGCCGCCTCACCTGCTTTGAAGGCTTCGGTTCCGCACAGGCATTGGCTAAAAGCATCGGAATTTGATGTTTGCATGTGTACGTTTCCAGATCGTCCGCACATTCATCCAAAAGCTGAAACGTCTCATAGAATCTCCTTTTCGCCCGGTACTGCCTTTTCAGGCTTTCGTCCATGTACGGTTTAAACGGCACCTCCGTCAGGCTATCCGGATTGCACCTGTACATGTAGTAGCCGTCATCGATCGCTCTTACCCGTTTCGCTGCATAAAAGGCGTACAAATTGAACGGCGAATCCTCTGCAAAACGAATGTCTTCAAAAAAGTACAACTGGTTTTTCTTCAGCAGATCGCGCCTGTACAAATTCCGCCACACATACCAGATGAAGCGGGTTTCGTGCGCCTTTTTGAGCTCGCGTTTAATATCCCAGCTCAACAAGAGACGATCGGTCGGCAGCGGCGGCGGGAAATAGGTGTCTTCCGCATCGGAATGTTTATGATACCCGCACATGACGATATCAAGGTCGTCTTTTTTGGCAGCGGCGTACATGTTTTCAAACATGGCAGACAATACAAAATCATCACCGTCGACAAATCCCACATAATCTCCTGTCGCGGCTTGAAGACCGGCATTTCTCGCCGAGCTCAGCCCGCCGTTTTTTTTATGAATCACTTTCACTCTGGCATCCAGGCTGCAGTACTTTCTCGCTATCTCCCCGGATCTGTCAGGAGAGCCGTCATCGACAAGGATGATTTCAATATTTTTCAGCGTCTGCCTGCGCAGGGAATCGACGCATTCTTCTATATAATTTTCGACATTGTACATCGGAACAATGATACTGACAAATGGCTTCATTGGACATCACCCATAATTTTCTGTCTTAAATCTGTGAAATAATGCTCCCTTGACGGAGTCTCACGATACGAATCACCGGTCTTAATCAGCTCTTCAATTGCGCCGAGAACCTCTGCCGCATCGGGATTTTCCACAAGCTTCATCGAAGGAACGCTTTTCAGCCAGCGAAAGCCTTCAAGCACCTTATGATCAAAAGAGCGGATCACAACGCACGGCGTCCCTGTAATCGCACAAAAAATCATGCCGTGCAGCCTGTCTGTCACAACGACCTCCGCACCTCTCAGCTGATCCCAAAGCCGATTCAGCTCCTTCTCGCGGGACATGCGGCTGACCCTCCTGCCGATCGTCGTTGTAAAAGTTTGCACGCCGCCGTATTCGTCGCCGACAGCCTTCATCAGCTTTTCACGCTCTTCCGGTCTGAGAAAGCTTTCTTTATCCTCTCTTAAACAAACCAGCACACCGTCTCTTTCAGACTGCTGTTCTTTCTTTAAATAAAGCACCATATCAGGCTGCTTCACAATCGTTTGCTTCGAAAAATGCTGTTTCATAAATTGATAGGTTGTATCATCGCGCGCCATCATAAACAGCCGACGATGGGAGTTGTAGACTTTTTTCGCTCTTTTCAGCTCCTTTTTGCCGCGGGGCGTCTCGGAAAAGTGCGCGGTGGCTGGGAGCTGGACAATTTTATAATGCTTGAATGTTTTGATAATAAAGCGCCTCGTCCATTCCTCATTGCGGTACAAATCCCCCATGTTTCCTCCGCCGATGATGAACACCATATCCTCGGGGTGGCGGATGCGGATGAGGGCTTTTGCATGTTTGTAAATATCGTTGATGCCGATTTCAATTAATTCAAAATCGGGAAACTCGTTTTCTATGAATGTCCGGCTTGCCAGGGCAATCGCGTGATCTCCCAAATTATCATGGGACGGAATTAAAGTCAGAATGATTTTTTTCTTGCCTTTGTATTGATCAAAACGCTTCAAACCCGGCGTTCCCATCACATATTCAGAAGGATATTTCACCTTGAGCAAAAGCCATTCTGCAAGATTGATCTTCAGTTCCTGAAAGGTCATTTCCTCACCGCCTATTTCTTCATTCTGTGCTCGATCATTTTCTGGTAAATGGCCGCAAATCCATACACTGCCGGCATAAACCGCAAGCGAATCAGCATAAGGAGAAGCTTCTTCTTCGAATCGAATGCCGACATGTCCACCGCGGGAATTTTCCCCCTGAATTCCGGACAGGCGCATATGCTGCGGATATTTTTATATTTTTCTATTGAAGGATTTTGGTTTCGGCTCTTGCATTCATTTAAAATACTGATGCAGCCGTGGTTGACGATAAAGACGTGCAGCGCCTCCTTTAAAGCCGGAAGCTCTCCGTGCTTTGTCAGGCAGTCAAGGTTCGCTTCATAAAGAGCGAGCCCGTCTTCAAACAGCCCCGCCTGATACTTTTGGACGATGGACGACAGGTGGACCCTGTAATGATAAAGCGGCTTAGTCACGAACGCCGCCGTATTCGCATATAGAAGGCATCTGAAGCTGAAGTATTGATCTTCGATGTTTTCCAGCTCGTCGCGCAGCGGGAAAACGAGCTTATGCTGCTCAATCAGGCTCCGCCTGTAGAGCTTGTTCCAGGAAAAGCCGCTTACTTGACCCTTTAATAAAGCTTTTATGAATGCCTCTTTCGGCTTTCCTTCATAGTTTTTCCCGATGTCCGGGCAGACCGTTTTTCCGGTATCCTGAATTTCGACGGCATAATCACAGATGACAAGGTCGGCATCCTCATCCTTTGCTTTTTCATACATAGATTGGCAATAGTCCGGCTCAATCCAGTCGTCGGAGTCGATGAATGCCAAGAACTCGCCTGACGCCGCTTCGATCCCTTTATTGCGGACAGCGCCGAGGCCCTGATTCTCCTGCCGAATCGTTTTGATGCGTCCGTCCTTTCGGGCGTAATGATCAATGATCTTCTGGCTTCCGTCTGTTGAACCGTCATTAACGATAATGATTTCGATATTTTTTAAGGTCTGGCTGATCAGCGATTGCAAACAATTCGGCAAAAAAGCTTCTGTATTATAAACAGCGACCAGTAGACTAACTGCTGGATTTTCCAATGTGATGACTCCTTTGTCGAAATTTTCACAAGATATTCCGCTATTCAACGTTCAAAAATCGTTCTGTAAGGCAATACCGACGAGTCGAACGGCATGAGCATAAAGCTGTATAAGAAGTAACAGATCAAAATCAAAACATACAGAAGCGCGTTCGATTTCGGTTCGAAAATCCGTACAAAATAAGGAACGAGAATCAGCTGATAGAGCCCGAAATAAATGTTGAACCTCGCAAAAATGACATCCTTTGTCGCCAAAATTCCGAACAGGAAACCGATCAGACAAAGGTTGACGATATAATCGACTTCGGGCCAGCGTTTTCTGAGCTGCTCCCTGAAGCAGAATGCAAGTACGAGCGGGAGAAGAAGAACGATGATTTTAATGGCGTTCATGCCGTTCGTATTTTTCATCAGCCATTCTTCGTAATGTCCGTATTGACTGTTTTCAAGCACGACAAGGAATACGGACAAAAATTTTTGATACAGAAAAGTTCCCGCCAAAAATAAGAGCATGAGGCACCAGAGGACAGGCGACCACGCTTTTCTTCTGACGATGAAATAGACAGGAATCATGATCAAAGCCGAAGAATGAAAAAGCGAACAGATCAGCACGACGATCATATAGCGCACCAGCTTCCCATCGATCAGATACCGGACCGCCCAAAACAGAATGGCCGCCGCCATGTATTGGCGAATACCGTTAAACGAAGCGTAATAGTGAAACATGCCGATAAAGAGAAACATGCTCAACTCAAACGGCCTTCCATACACATATAGCGTCTTGACGATATAGATATAGGTAATCGCGGCAACGACGGCAAACATGAGCGCCGGATCGGCTGAAATCTGGTTTAATATCCATAAGAGTGCGGTAAATCCGGGATCTGTCGACGACTTATCTGTTCCGAAACCGAAGATCTCCCAAATGTTGTTGTATTTTCCGGCTAATTCGTAAAGCAGCATATAGGTGTGGTAATCCGTTCCGACCTTGTATCTTAAGCCGGCAACGATAATCAAAGACGCGAGCGGAACGACGGTGAGGATCGCATTCGGACGGTAGCCCGTCGGCAGCCTGTGATCTTCCCTGCCGTACATTTTCGCAAACCATGACCAGATGAAAACAATCCCCATATTCAACATGTAAACAGACATACACTCACTGTCCTTCTGCCGCGGAGATTGAATAGATGTCCATCAGTCTCGCCAAATTTGCTTTTGCATCATAGCCTCTCTCTGCCAGGCTTCTCTCAATCTCCGGCCATGCAGGCTTTTTCGCCTGAGCGGCACGGCTGATATCCTCAGCCCACCGTTCAAAGCCGGCATTTAAGCTGAGACTGGTCAGCAGGCCGAGTCCCAAATCGGTTTCCTCTGTAATATGGTCTGATACAATACAAGGAAGCCCTGATGCCTGCGCTTCGACGAGTACGAGAGGGAGCCCTTCAAACAAAGACGGCATGGCAAATACATCAAACGTCTGCATGAGAGCCGGGATATCTTCGACGACGCCGAGAAACAGAATGTCGTCTTTTACACCGAGAGCGGCGGCTTTTTCTTCCATCTGTCTGCGCAGCGGACCATCACCTGCGAACACCGCTTGAAAAGGCGTGCCCGATTTCTTGAAATGAGCGGCAAGCCCGAGCAGAAACGCGTGGTTTTTCTGTTCAAAAAAACGGCCGACATGTCCGATAACCAATGCGTCTTCCTTGATGCCGAAGCTCTTTTTTGCATCCGTCTTTGAAACGCCGTTCGCTTCTTTGAAGCGGTCAAGTTCAATCCCGTTTTGCAAAAGATGGACCGCGTTTTCGCCCATCTTTTTTCCGCCGAATAAAAAACGCCCGGCATCTTTGCCGCAAGCACACAGAGCCGTAGCACTGGAGAAAATCAAACGGCGGAATGCGAGGAGCTGCCATGTATCCCAAAACCGGGGGTTAGGCTTCCAGGCCGTGTTGTGGGAATGACAGACCCTCACCGGAACGCCGGCGAGCTTGGCCGCCAATGCGGCAAACCCCGTCTGAAAATCCGTATGGGCGTGCACGGCGGCATACGGCCCTTTCTCAACCAAAATCCTTCTGATGTTTTTGATGTAGGCGAGAGGCCCCGACCGCCCGATGCTTGGTACATAAAACACCCGGCCGCCGCGCGTGATGATCTCCGGATCATAATCGCACGTTTCTTCCCGGTGGGAAATAAAATCAAATTGAATATGCCGCCTGTCTGTATGGCGGTATATATTCATAATCATCGTCTCCGCTCCGCCGCGGTTCATTCCGCTTACGATGTGAAGCACCCGTTCTGGTCTCACGCTTCCGTCATTCATGTTTTACGACCCCTCCGCCTTCATTCATCAATCTTCTTTTATGGTATTTGTTCATGATAAAAGGAGGCATGAGCCCCCTGATGATGGGTTTCATCATATAAATGTAGTCTGAGAGCGGCAGCTTCAGCCGTCTGCAGGCGGCAAAGACGATAAACGCATTGTCAATCGAGTAGCTGAACTTTCTCCTTTTAAACGCCGATTCGTCTTCCCTTACTTTGTATAAAGCTTCCTGAAGGTTATAGCCCGTGTAGCCCGCTTCAAAAAAACGGAGCCACAAATCGATATCTTCCATCCTTCTTGTTCTCCGGCCGACCCGATAGCCGTCCAGCGCCTCGTACACTTCCGCTCTCATCATGATCGTCGCATGGCAAAACGGCGTTCCTTTCGCCATGATTCTCGGCCCGGGAGAGGGAGGAAGCATTCTGACGCCTCTGATCCCGTTTTCGTCGAAGGCCATCATTCCGCTGCCGACGACATGATAATGAGATTGTGATTCAAGAAATGCGACCTGTTTTTCAAAACGCCTTGGCAAAGAGATGTCATCTCCGTCCTGGCGCGCGATATATTTCCCGCCGGCGTACCGGAGACAGTGGTTTAGCGAAGCAGCCAGCCGCTGATTCTTCTCGTTTTTAATCAGCTTGATCTTATCTGCGTAATGATCGGCATACCGCCTGGCAACAGCATATGTCCCATCTGTTGATGCATCGTCGCATATAATCAGTTCCCAATTTTTATAGGTTTGATTTAAAATCGACTCGATGCTCTCTGCGATCGTGTCCTCACAATTGTAGACTCCCATAATGACAGAAACTTTCGGCTTTTGACCCCCTGTCATCCTTTCAGCCTCCTTTCAACTGTTTCATGATCCATAAAGGAAGAGTAAATGCCCGCCATTTCTTTGACGGTGCGCTGCTGGGAAAAAGCGGCGGCCGTTCGTCTCCCCGCGTCCCCCATCTTTTTTCGCAAAGAAGGCAGACGGTACAGCTGCAAAATTCGGTCGCTGAACGTTCCGGCGTCTCCCTGCGGAATCAAAAATCCGTTCACGCCCTCTTGAATAACTTCCCGGTGTCCGCGGTTGTCCGCTGCAACGGCGGGCTTTCCTGCCGCCATTCCTTCCAGGAGGTTCATGCCGAGCCCTTCCCTGATGCTTGAAGCGACAGACACATCGGCAAGCTGAATCCATTCGTGGATGTTTTTTTGAAAACCTGCAAACGTGACGGTCGAAGAAACGCCTTTTTGTTCAGCGAGACTTCGGTATTTTTCTTCCATCTGCCCTTTTCCTGCAAACACGAGCTTTAAGTTTGGGGCTCTATCTTTTAAAGCAGCCGCCGTTTCGATGAGCAGCGCCTGGTTTTTATTCGCGTTCAGTTCCGCGGGATATATGAGAATAAAGTCGTCTTCTTTGAAACCGTATGTTTTCCTGAGCAGCATTTTCTCTGTTTCGCTGACAGGATGAAAGCGCTCGGTATCGACGCCGATGCCATGAATTTTTTCTGTTCGCAGCGCCTTGCGCAAGCCTTTTGCAAGGACGAAATCTTCTTCATTGATCGTGATTAGGCAATCGGTCAAAGCGGACAGCCCTTTTTCAATCGGATAGTATAGCAGCCAATTCTTTAAAGGTGCACCTTGGCAAAAGTGAAAACCGTGAGCGGTATAGATCACTTTCGTTCCCTCTTTTCTCTGTTTCCGGGCCGCAAGCCTTGCCAGCACGCCTCCCATCGGCGTATGGCAATGAATGATGCTGTACCGGTTTTCGTCAATGATGCGCGCCAGCTCCCGATAGGCTGCGATATTGCTTGCATTCAGAGGAGAACGCCTGATGTCGATATCAAATTTTTTGTCTGTATAAGGCAGTGCCATATCTCCTTTTGCGGCGATATGAACGTTCCACCCCTGCTCTTTAAACCATTTTAAATATGGGAGGTGGAAGGCCTTGAAATGGTAATCCACAGTAGCGCAAAACAAAACCGTTCTTGTCATGTTCTTCCCCCTAGTGCGCTGTCACCAGCTTTTTCTCATGCTGGCCGATCGCTTGGAACAAGCGTTCTCTCAGCTCGCGGTCTGACAAATACATAAATTCCTCCATGAATGTCTTCAGCACCGTTAGCTCGACGTCGACCGCCTTGCCGATATGAATCTTCGGAAAAACCTGCTCTGCCAGCACTTCATTTTGATTCAGCAGCTCTTCGTACATTTTTTCTCCCCGGCGGATGCCTGTAAATTCAATTTTGATCTGGTCTGTCGTATAGCCGGAGAGCTGGATGAGATTTTTGGCGAGATCGACGATTTTGACCGGTTCGCCCATATCGAGCACGAAAATCTGTCTTCCTTTGGCAAGCGCCCCCGCCTGAATAACCAGCCTTGAAGCTTCCGGAATCGTCATAAAGTACCTCGTCATGTCCTGGTGTGTGACAGTGACCGGACCGCCTCTAGCGATTTGTTTTTTGAAAATCGGAATGACGCTTCCCCTGCTGCCGAGAACATTTCCGAAGCGGACGGCGACAAATTTGGTTTTGCTCGTTTTGCCGAGATTCATGATCAGCATTTCTGCGAACCGCTTCGTCGCCCCCATGATATTGGCGGGGTTGACCGCTTTGTCTGACGAGATCAGGACAAAAGTTTCCACTCCGGTTTCGTCGGCGGCTTCAGCGACGTTTTTCGTACCGAGGATATTGTTTTTGACAGCTTCTTTCGGGCATTTTTCCATCAGCGGCACATGCTTGTGTGCAGCTGCATGATAAATGACATTCGGTTTGTAGCGTTCCATCAGCAAAAACATTTTCTCTCTGTCCTGTATGTCGGCGATTTCCGGATAATAGGCGACATGCTTTCCGAACTTCTCCTCCAGTTCCAGCAAAATCGAATGAATGCTGTTTTCTCCGTGCCCGACTAAAACAATCGATTTCGGTTTAAATTTGCTGATTTGCCGGCAGATTTCCGAGCCGATTGAACCTCCGGCCCCCGTCACAAGAACGACGCGGTCCTTGACCGTATTGGAGATTTCGCTTGTATCTAGCTGGACAGGCTCCCTTCCGAGCAAATCTTCCGCTTTGACATCGCGAAGCTGGCCGACAGGATGTCTGCCGAGCAAAATTTCGTCTATTTTCGGCATGACCTGCGTTTTGACCCCCGTTTGCGCACACGCCTTGTACATGTCCTGCATCTGAGTGACGCTTAAAGATGGAATGGCGATGATGATCCGGTCGATATTCCACTGCCGGACCGCCTGCATGATCTGCTCTTTTCCGCCTAAAACGGGCAAACCCATGATCTCAAGCCGGTATTTCGTTTTGTCATCATCGATAAATGCGACGGGCTTAATGTTCAATTCCGGCTTTTGCACAAGCTGTTTTGCGATCAAACTGCCGGCAGAGCCCGCTCCGATAATAAGCGCTCTTAAAGATCCTTTGCTTTCTTTGTTCACCTGTTCCCTGATGATGCGCCACATCATCCGCGACCCGCCGATCAAGATCAGCTGGAACAGCCAGCTTAAACATAAAAGGCGAACCGGAACGTTTTGAAAGAAAAACAGTTCGAGGACCGCCGTCACTAGATGTGACAAGGTAATCGATTTAAGCAGCACATATAATTCACCGATGCTTGCGTACTCCCACACTTTTTTGTAAAGGTGGAAACAATGGGCGAATAAATGCTGAGCGCCAAGCAGTATCAGTGAAGTCATCAGCAGCATTTCCGAAGGGTATAAATCATATGATGGCGAAATCAGCTGATATCCGATAAAGATGGACAGCAAAACCAAGTACGAATCGAGTGCGGTAATAATGGAAAGCCTTCTCCGATATGTCAATTTCCTACCTCCTAATGTATCTTTCTAGCTGATAGGATCTTTCAGGCCAAAATCCTATGAGCTAAAAAGATACGGGCGATTTTCAAATCTAAACCGAGCACGTACATCAAATAAAAATGGGCATTTAACCCGTCCTCACGCTCCGCCATCGACGACTTGCGTCTAAGGCAGACGGGTAGTCTGCCCACGGTAGAGCCGAGTGCCTCCATCGGTAAAGGCAAGGAGACATCACCTAAAGCGGTTGCAGCCGCTTCATAAGATTACATGGTTGCGTAATTATACTGACGCGCTTTCTTCACTTTCCGCCCGTTCAACACGGCGCCGAGCAGTTCGCTTTTTGAAGAATTCAGCGCGTCTCGGGACTTGATCGCGTTATCAAGCTTTGTTTTTCCGCTGAGGATGACAAGGATGCTTCCATCCACTTGGTTCGCCAATATTTGCGCGTCTGCGACCGGCAAAAGCGGCGGTGAATCAAAGATAACTAAATCATACTGGTTGTACGCTTCTTTAAGCAGATCCTCCATCGCCTGCGACGACAACAACTCGGACGGATTCGGAGGTATCGGACCGCTTGTCAGCACATGGAGATTTTCCGCCTGGCTTTGCTGCACGACATTTTCCAGCGTCGTTTTTTTCATCAATACATTTGTGACGCCAGAATGGTTATCGAGCTCAAAAATTTTGTGAATCGTCGGCTTTCTTAAATCCGCGTCGATCAGAAGGACCTTTTTTTCCTGTTGCGAAAATACGACCGCCAAGTTTGAAGCCGAGAATGATTTGCCCTCTCCCGGGAGGCCCGATGTGATGAGCAATGATTTAAACGGCTTCTCAAAGGATGAGAACTCAATGTTGGTCCTGATCGTCCGGTATTGTTCGACGATCGGCGCATTCGGCTGATGCAATGCGACAAGCGCCGATTGATATTTGCGAGAGCGTTTTTTTCTAATAGCCAAGCGGCTCACTCCTTCCTGCTTTCACACGGATATTCATATCGGGGTCTCCGCGAAACAGACTTTTTGTATGCTTCATTTGCTCAATACTTCCCAAATAAATAAATCCCGCTTCCTTTTCGACTTGAGACGGCCTTGCAACCGTATCATCGATAAAATCCAAAAAGAACGCCAAAGCGATTCCGGTCATTATTGCGGCGCCGAATGCCAGCAAAATATTCATTTTGTAATTCGGTCTGACAGGAGTCGGCGAATCGACGATGTCGGCTTTTGAAAGGACGGTTATCCGATCGGTGTTCATGATTTGCTTAATCTCTTTTTTGAGCACCGCTGTTAGCGTGTTCGCTATATCGGCTGCCCGTTTCTGATTTTCGTCTTGAACTGTAATGTTAATAATCTCTGATTCGCTTTCACTGCTCGTTGCGATTTTTTCACCCAACCGGCCGGCAGAGTAAGGTAAATCAAGCTCTCTCTTGACTTGCTCCAAAATCACCGGGTTCTTCAGAAGCGCTTGGAATGTCCGCGTGTATTGCAGGTTGATTTGAATATCGCTGTACGTGGCGCTCCCTTTTTTCTCTCCTACTTGATGCACCAAAATCTGCGTCGATGCCTGATAGACAGGTGTCAGCACATAGAACTGAATGATTCCGGTCGTCAATGTTACACCTATTGTCAAAACGAGAATAAGAACCGTTCTTTTTCGCAAGATTGCAATCAGTTCTCTAAAATCAATATTTTCTTTCATGCTTGACTGCCTCCTCAGGAATGCCGTTTGTTAATGATTGGATTATAAAAGAAAAAATTTGAATTGAAAAATGCTGAATTTAGCTATATAGTTCTTTTTAGAGAACAAATCCGTTCGTTTTCTTTTATTTTCTGTCGATATCTTAAATTTTTGAATTTTATAAAGAACAAATTATTTCTTATAATGAACAGGAAAGCGTTTTTATATGAATGGCAAGGGGAAGAGGAGGAATCAGTATGATCGGAAGAGTCATCCGAATGTACAGAAAAAGAAAAGGCTACTCCATTAACCAGCTTGCTGATATAGCAGGCGTATCAAAATCATATTTAAGCAAAATCGAACGCGGCGTTCACAGAAATCCGTCAGTCGAATTCCTAAAAAAAATCTCCCGTGCGCTGAAAGTGGAATTAAAGGAATTGTTTGATACCGAAGTGATCCTTTATCGCCGGACCGAGCATGAAGACGAGTGGAGAACCCACCTTGTACAGGCCGTGCAGGCGGGGATGAACCAGGAAGAACTGTTTCAATTCACACACCGTCTCAAACAGAAAAAGAAAGAACGGACGCTTTATCGAAACAGGGAGCTGACACAAGCCAATATCGACGAATGGAGAGCCCTTATGTTGGAGGCCAAAGAAATGGGATTAACCGTCAAAGAAGTAGAAGCGTTTTTGATGAGAACAAAAAACCATTAATTCATCCTGCATTCATATTTAATTTTTTAGAAGATAACGGGAGCTTTTGACTTGAACCATTCATCCGGATATAAATCCACATTTCCATTTCAACTTGCCTAAAATTCGGAATAATCGCATTAATAGATATCGCCCGATCATGAAGATGCATGTCTATAGCTCCGTTTTCACCTGTTTGCCTTATTTTTTCATGGCAGTCTTTAAGAGACTTTTTACTTATGTTTATATATAAATGAAGAAACTCGGATTTTGACCTTTCGCATCTTACTCCAAGGCATGCAAATTCTGTGTCTTGCGGCTTATATCAAGACCTTTGTCACGGCCCGATTCCTTGAATAGGGATGAAGCGTTTTTGTTGAATCCAAGCTGGCTGTTCGTTAAGATGAATAAAATGGAAGAAGGAGATGGAATCATGAAAGTATTGGTACTCGCATTTCATCCGAATATGGAGCAGTCAGTTGTGAACAGAGCATTTGCAGACACATTGAAAGATGCACCCGGCATTACATTCCGCGACCTTTATCAGGAATATCCTGACGAGGCCATTGATGTGGAAAAAGAACAAAAACTTTGTGAAGAACACGATCGGATCGTCTTCCAGTTTCCGCTTTATTGGTACAGCTCGCCGCCACTTTTAAAAAAATGGCTTGACCACGTTTTTCTCTACGGCTGGGCATACGGAACAAACGGCACAGCGCTTCACGGCAAAGAATTCATGGTCGCTGTATCGGCGGGCGCTCCCGAAGAAGCCTATCAGGCCGGCGGGTCAAATCACTATACGATCAGCGAACTGTTACGCCCTTTTCAGGCGACAAGCAACTTCATCGGTACTACATACCTTCCGCCGTACGTCTTCTATCAAGCGGGCACGGCCGGAAAAAGCGAGCTTGCTGAAGGTGCGACACAATACAGGGAGCATGTGCTGAAGTCATTTTAAATGAGAAAAGCCCGGCTTATGAGCCGGGCTTGCAGATTGTTGACAAAATCCCAAAACGACTTTTTGTTTTGGGATTTTGTCATCCTTTCAGCGTGATTGAAAACCCTTGCAGTCTAGGAAGACCGAGCATCGGAGCGGAGCGAATGTTGGAATTCGTGAGCACCGACGCGCAGGCCTGACAACGAATGCGAGGGTTTGTCGACACGCTGAAAGCCCGGCTTATGAGCCGGGCTTGTTCCTTATACTTGAATCTGTTTCACTTTTCCCAATAGGAATAAATAATTTAAAATGGCAATGACGATCAAGGCAGCTGAAAAAAGGAGCGCCGGCACGAAAGAACCCGTTGCGCCAACGATGAAGCCGGTAATGATGGGCCCGACCACTCCGCCCATATTAGAGACTGTATTTTGAATACCGGCAACCATCGACGTCATATTTTTCGGAGCCACATCCCCCGGAAGCGCCCAGACTTGGGACGCGGCGACAGTCGTTCCCGATTTCGCTACACAAAGAAGGATGACAGCCAGGATAGCAGAATCTGCAAAAGCGGCAAAACCGATGCACGAAGCCATGGCAAGCCCGATAATTAAAAACAGTTTCCGGACGGCTGTCAGCGACAGTTTTCCCTTTGCATATATCCGGTCGGACATCCACCCGGCTCCGACTTCAACGACCATTGCAGTCAAAAGCGGCAGAGACGCCATAATCCCCATCTCGATTAAATCCATGCCCCTTTCTTTGACAAGGTATGTCGGCAGCCATGTGATAAAGAAGTAAGAATTATAATTGATCATGAAAAATCCGATGCACATCGCCCATATGTTTCGATATTTGAATAGCTGATACCACTTCAGCGGCTGGCCGCCGCCCGTTTCTTCCATGTGAGCCTGCCCTTCCCGAATATGAGCCAGTTCCGCCTCATTGACGCGCTTATGATCTGCGGGATTCTCCTTAAAGAAAATCATCCAGACAATTCCCCACACGACACCGACAAGTCCGATCAAAAGAAACGTCAGTTTCCAGTCAAAGACCGCTATCATCCAGGCAATCAAAGGCATGGCAACAGCTCCGCCAAACTTTGACCCGCTGTCAAAAATTCCGGCTACTGTCGCCCTTTCTTTTTTCGGAAACCATTTGGCGGCGATCCCCGCATTGCTCGGATATGCAGCAGCCTCTCCGACTCCCAGTGCGACCCGCAGCCCGAGCAGGGATTTGAAGCCTGTCGCAAGACCCGTCAGCGCCGTAGCAACAGACCACCAGACGACCGCAAAACCGAGCGTTTTTTTCTGGCCATACTTGTCGGCCGCCCAGCCTGAAGGCAGCTGCAGCAAAGCGTACGACCAGAAGAAACCGGACATGATGATTCCCATTTGGCCGGCTGTCAAGTTGAATTCCTCGGTAATATAAGGAGCGGCAGCCGAGAGCACTGTCCGGTCAATATAATTGATGGCAATCGCAGCCCACATCATAAACGCGACAACCCAGCGTACATTTGACTTTTTTTGAATCGGGTGATTCAACATGTTATCCACCTCATCCCATTTGTAGAAAACGCTTTCAAATCATGATGCAGGGCATGAATGAAAACACATTCACAACCCGTTGACGACAAACTCCGGTTTTTGTTTGTCGATCAGTACACTAGCGATGTTTTTGACGCATATCATCCCAAGGTTCTGTACGGCATCTCGGGTGTACCCCGCGATATGCGGCATGGCGATAAAACGGTCCAGCTCAAAGAGAGGATGCTGCTTCAGCGGTTCGGTTTGATACACGTCAAGCGCAGCCCCTGCGATGCTCCCGTTCGCCAAGGCATCATATAACGCACACTCAGACACGATGCCTCCCCTTGAAGCATTGATCAGATAAGCCGTTTCTTTCATAGCGGCTAATTCTTTTTCACCGATCATGTTTTCCGTTTCGGCTGTGAGCGGCATATGAAGGGTGATAAAGTCGCTTTCTTTCAAGAGGTGATCAAGCTCCGTAAATTGGATGTGATGATCGGCTGCGAATGCACGATCGGGAAACACATCATAGGCTAAAACAGTCATATTGAAGCCTTGCGCCCGTTTGGCGACTTCTTTTCCGATCATGCCAAGTCCGACGATGCCGAGTGTTTTGCCGTAAACGTCAGATCCAAAAATCCTCGGCCATTTTCCCAGCTTTGTCTCCCTGTCGGCTGCAGGAATCTGTCTTGCAGCCGATAGCATGAGGCCGAATACAAAATCGGCGACTGCATGCTTGTTGGCGTTGGGAGCATTCGTCACCCAGACATTGCGCTCTTTCGCAGCGTGCAGATCAATATTGTCGATACCGACGCCATGTTTGCAGACAATTTTTAAAGAAGGGAGACGATCCAGGACATACGGCGTAATCTGGTTAAACGCCACGATCGCGGCATCCGCTCCGCCTGCTGCTTCTATGAACTGCTCCTCGGTTATATCTGCAGGAAGGCGTTCCAGCGATATGCCTTTTTTCTTCAAAAACAAGACGGGATTGTCTGAGTATTTCGCAAATGACGGTGATGTACATACGACTTTCATAAGATGCACCAACCTTCTTTCATTTTTCTACGATTTGGGTGCCAGCTCAGCGGCTGACCGCAAAGCAGCGAGCATGCTTCTTTCATCGGCTTTGTTCTGCCCCGCAATGTCAAATGCGGTTCCGTGGTCGACAGAGGTGCGTATGATCCCGCCGTTTAATCCGACCGTAATGTTGACGCCCTCTTCCAACCCGAGGACTTTGACCGGTATATGCCCCTGGTCGTGGTAGCAGGCTACGACCAGGTCAACATCTCCTCTGACAGCTTTGTAAAACAGCGTGTCTGCGGGGTATGGGCCGCCGGCATCAATTCCCTCAGCTGCCGCCTGCTCAATCCCCGGAAGCAATTGCCGTTCTTCCTCGCCGCTTCCAAACAGGCCGTTTTCCCCTGCATGGGGGTTGATTCCGCAAACAGCAATTTTCGGCTGTTCGAATCCGGCTCTTGTCAATGTATCATGTGCGAGACGGATGACTTTATAGGTCCGCTCCGGCGTAATCGACTGAATCGCCTCGATCAGCCCTTGATGCGTTGTCAGGTGAATCACCTTCAGCTTTGGCGAAGCCAGCATCATGCTGTAGTCTGTCGTATTCGTTAAATGAGCGAGAATTTCCGTATGCCCCGGGTATCGGTGTCCGCCTTTATGCAGCGCCTCCTTATTTAAAGGCGCTGTGCAAATCGCTTGAATGCAGCCTTTTTTAGCGAGCTCAACCGCTTTTTTCACGAAATGGAAAGCGGCGTTTCCAGCTTCAGCCGATACCTTTCCGACAGGCAGGTTTTCAGGGAGCAGATCGATATCGAGGCAATCGATCTTTCCATGTACAAAACCGCCCTCGTCCGGATGCCCGACCTTGTTAATGACAACCTTTGATCCGATTTGGAAAGCGGCTTTTTTCAGCATTTTCATATCGCCGATGACGAGCGGCCTGCACATGTCATACACTTCACGGGACTTGAGGGCTTTTACGATAATTTCCGGACCGACGCCTGCCGCGTCGCCCATTGTAATGCCGATAACCGGTTTCTTCATTGTTTATCCTCCTTGTAGCTTGTTTGCCGCACTTGCCATCACCGAACGCGAGCCAAAATTTCCGGCCTTTGTCACAATGTACAATTCTTCACCGGCTGCTCCCAGCGGAATGCCGGGCTCAACTTCGTCCAGCAATCGTATCTCATGAATCCGAAGCTGATGCAGCACTTGGTATGCCGTGTCACCTCCGGTTAAAAACAGACGTCTCACATGAAAGGCTTGAATCAGCTCGCCCGCCAATTCGCCTAGTGCACCGGACACCGCATTGCTCGTTTGAACCGGGGTGAGTCCGCGGCTTTCACCAATCTTCTGTGTCTCTGCCGCATTGTCCGAGGTGCAGAGGACGATGTGTTTCGAACGGCGGCGGACGTCCGCCGCCCTCTCCTTCAGCCGTTCGAACTCGTTTCTTTTCTCAGCTCCGCCGCACAGCACGCGCTCTGATCTCATTTCAATTTTTTCAGCCGCACGTCCGGCGAATAGTTCGTGAAGCTGTTCCCTCCCCTTCCGACTCATGCTTCCGACGACAAACATGATCGGCTGGTCGGAAAACGGAACGGTTTGACCGAGCTCCCTTTCTTTCAGATTGAACGCTTTGGGCAGGCAGCTCATCAAGCCTGCCGAACCGGCTAAAATGATAGAATACGGCAAACTCTCCAAAATAAGCGCCAGATCCTGCAGATCGGATTCGTGAACCGAATCGGCCGTCACATATGAAATCCCTTCCGCCCGAAAGCGTTCCAGCTTGTTGCGAACATGCCCGTGTCCGCGGCGGATGTCTTCATATGATAAATGCCCGCTCTTATTTCGAGTCTGCTTTTCTATTAATCTTTGAATATTCGACTCGGCTACAGGCGTTTTCGGATCGTTTGCCGCTTCGGTTTCTTCAAGCTTTACGCCGTTCACATAATGGACGCCGCCGATAACCTGACGTCCGTTTTGAGGGTAGCCGGGAGCGATCAGTACAAAATCCGGCTGAAACACTTCGTGCATCGCTTGAAGCTCGGCTCCGATATTTCCCCTCATTGTGCTGTCGATTTTTTTGTAGACGATATCAAACGATTGCCGGGAGATGTGTTCACTGATGTTTTTCACAGTCGCCTTCGCCTCTGCGGCTGACAGCGATCTGCTGTCCGTATTGAAAATAACGACGCCTTCCGTTTCCCGTATGGTGAATTCGGCGTCGAGTTTGACGGAAACATCCATCCCGTAATGAACAAGCTGACCGCCGCAGTCGTTCGCTCCCGTCAAATCATCCGCGATGATTGCAATTTTCAAATGTCTTCATCCTTTAGTTGATTAGTTTTCGATAGATGTCTTTTATATTTTCCAGACTGAGCGGTTTCGGATTGTTATGAAGCAGGCGCGTCACTTTTGAAGCTGAGTCGGCTAAATCGTCCACGTCGCTTGCGGTTACGCCGAACGCTTTTAAATCCTGAGGAATATTCAGCCGCTTCGTCCACTCTCTTATTTTCTGCACAACAGCCTCAGCCGCTTGTTCGGCGGTCAAATCAGATGCAGCGATTCCCATCGTTTCTGCCGCAAGAGACAGCCGTTTTGTAATAGCATCCATATTAAACTCCATCACATGCGGAAGGAGCATCGAATTGGCGACACCGTGGGGAATTCGGTATTTCCCCCCAAGCGGATAGGCGAGGGCATGAACGGCAGCAGTACCGGCAGCCGTCAGCGCCATTCCGCCATACGTCGAGCCGAGCAGCATGTTTTCTCTCGCTTGTATCGATGAACCGTTTTCATACGCTTCCACAATACTTGCCGAAATCAATCTGATGGATTCTAAAGCGAACATATCGCTGATCGGGTTTGCTTTCGTCGAAATGAACGATTCAAGCGAATGGGTGAATGCATCCATTCCGGTAGCCGCCGTAATTGATTTTGGCAATCCAAGGGTGATGATCGGGTCAAGAATGACAAGTTTCGGCAAAAGAAGCGGACTGACGATGCCGACTTTCAATTCCTCTTCGGGAAGCGTAACGATCGCGTTCGGCGTCACCTCTGCGCCTGTCCCCGAGGTACTCGGAATCAGCACGGTCGGGATTCCCGGCTTTTCGACCAAATCTGTCCCGAGCAGCTCCTCGACCTTTTTTGAATTCGTTTGCAGCACGGACAATATTTTCGTTCCGTCCAGCACGCTGCCTCCGCCGATTCCGATGAGAATGTCGTATCGTTTATCACGGATTCCTCTAAATACGTCTTCAATATTTTGTGCGGTCGGTTCCGGCAATATGGCTGTGCAAACATCTGACTGAATGCCAATCTCTGTAAGCTGAGCCTGTACTTCTCCGATCGCGCCAAGTTTGACAATCGACGGCTGGGTAATAATCAGCGCCCTGTCCGAATTCGGTACAATCGTTCGTACATGATCTTTGAGCCTGCGGATGGAATGTTCGCCCGCAACGATATGATCGGCTGTCCGAAATTGATAATTCGCTGGCATTCTTGAAACCTCCCTATTTTGATTGATAGTAAGCGACCATTTTTTCGACCTCCAAGAGCGCCGAACCGGCCAGCTCTTGGATGGGCGCTTTCGGCGGGCCTACAGGGATTGAATAAAGCCCAACCGCTTTTTTCAGTGCCGCCGGGATCGTACCTAAACGAAATGTATCGCGAAGCGGCTGAAGCTCCATCTGGGCAGCCTCCGCCTTTTCAGTCTCACCCTCTGACCAATGGTGGTAAATCGACGTTACGATATCAGGGAGCATATTTGCTGTTGCTGCGACTGCTCCCGCTCCTCCCGCTTGAAGCGTTTTCAATATGAGCGAATCGGTGCCTGCAAAAACGGAAAAGTCCTCATTTTTCGTCAGCTCGATATACTGCTGTATGTTTTCAAAGTTTCCGCTGCTGTCCTTAATTCCAACGATATTATCCACTTTCGCAAGCTCTGCCACTGTTTCTGGTTCTAAATGGAAACCTGTTTTTGAAGGGATATTGTACAAAAGGATCGGAAGTGAAACGGATGCCGCAATTGTTTTATAATGCACCGCCGCTTCTTCCTGTGTCGGTGGAATAAAGAATGGCGTGATGACCGACAGCGCATCTGCGCCAAGCCTCTCCATTTTCTTAGAAAGCCAGATCGCTTCTTCTGTGCTGTTTCCTCCGCTCCCTACCATGACGGGAACGCGTCCTGCCGTCTCTTGAATGATGATTTCTGCAACTTTCAGCTTGTCTCCGGTGTTGAACATATGAAATTCCCCGTTGGTACCCAACGCAAAAAGCCCGTGTACATGAGCATCGATCAAATGGTTTGTCAGCTGTTTCAACGCCGATTCATCAATGCTTTGATCTTCTGTGAGCGGTGTCAGCATAGCGGGATAAATCCCCTTTGGTACGAATCCCATGATTGCCTCCCCTTCCTGTAAAGCGTTTTCAAAAATGATTATATACATAAATGTTTCAATAATCAACGTTATTTATCTAATTATTTTTTATTTATTGTTGCATATTAAAACAAAAAAATAAAACACCGGTTTAGCCGGTGTCTTATCAATGTGACGATTTCAATTTTCTCCAAAGCGTCGTTCTGTTGATGCCGAGCCTTTCCGCTGTTCTTGTTTGATTGTTCCCTTCTTCGGCATAGATTTTTTGAATGATTCTTTTTTCGATCTCTTCGAGCGTTCCGGATAAATCGATGTCTTCTCTTTCTTCCTCGTTCAAGCGGCTCAGGACCCGTTCGGCGTCAGCCTTCTCGATATAAACGCCCTGCGCTTCAAGGACACAGTTTTGGACTGTTTTTCTCAATTGGCTGAGGTTGCCCGGCCATTTCGCTTCTTCAAGCAGAACACCAGCTTCGCTTCGAAAGCCGACGATTTGTTTGCCGAATGCCTCATTGCTTTCCGCAATAAACAGATAAGCCAGATGCAAAATATCCTCTTTTCTTTCGTAAAGAGGGGGAACGTCCAGCTCCAAATGACAAAGCGCATCATATAAATCGCTTAAAAATTCCCCGGCGCGCCTGCGGGAAGAAGAAACGATCAGCCTCGGCCCGTCATACGGTTCGCTGATCCGCCTGAGTAAAAGCCGTTGCGAGGATGGCGGCATGCGATCGACTTGTTTGATGTATAGCGTTCCTCTCCCTGAAAAGAATTCTTCGCTTTCACACGCCTGTTCCCATTCTGCTTCAGACAGCAAACCGGCATCGATTTTTCGAAACGGCTCATGCTTGTCCTCCCCCTTCATATGGATCAGCCCGGCCAAGCTCTCTTTCCCTGAGCCGGGCGCTCCGTTGATCCATATGGGTTCCCGCCTTGCCGCGAACAACTCCGCTTTTTTCAGCACCTGCTGCATCGTTTCGTTCCTCGATGTTTCCATATAACTCATCCGTAAAGGAGAAAGAATCGCTGCTCCAGGCAAAGAAGAAACGTGAACATCTTTTGCATTTTCCGCGGTAAATACGGTCAATGCCTCGTCTGATGCGAAAAACCTGCGTCCCGTGATATTCCATGTCCGCCCATGCTTTCGGAATCTAAAATGGATGACTCCCTTCTTTTCCGCTTCCCCGATCAGCTCTTCCAGATGATCCATTAAGCCGATTTGTTCGGCAAATACGCCGTTTTGAAAAACCGGCCGCAATGTCTTGTTGTATACTGCATAACCGGTCTCGGCCTTTTGTAAAATGTGATACGGCACAGCGTACTTCTGCTTGATGCTCTCTAAAAAGGAATACAGTTTTTTAGCGTATGCAAAAGCTTTGGCAATGCTTTCTTTTCCGGATGTCAAAAGCAGTCCGTTTAAACCGAGCTGCTCTGCTTTCTCAATTGTGATCACATCGCCGATAATGATCTGATAGCCCTGTTCTTTGAGCTGAAGAAGCACCGGTTCAACATCGCGTTCGTCTGATACGGTGCAGGCGTCGATCCGGATATCCAAAATTTCGCACACTGCTGACGCGCCGTCGGCAATCATCGGAAATCCGACAATTGCCGCTTTGCCGGGATAGCCCTTGGCAAGCGTAAGCACACGCAGCATATCGTATCCCGACACTTCGATATCCACCACCGGAATGGAAACTTCTTGCTGGATCAGCTCAGCGGTTCCACCTCTACTGATAATCAAATCAGTCCCGTTTGCTTCCGCTTGTTTCGCCAGCTCCACGCCCTTCTCTAAATCTCCGGAAGCCGCCTCGAATTCAAAATCCTCGCCGCCTGCCACTTGAATCATCAGCTCTTTTAATCCTTCATATGGAGCAATTGCCATCACTTTCATATTCGATCACCTTTTGTTGCAAATTTAAACACATTATCACTATACCAAAAGGCAGAAATATTTGGAACCACAAAACGAAGGCAAAATAAAAAGGCTCCATTACGGAAGCCATTTTTCCCCCCACGCGGCCATCTCTTTAAAAATGCCGTGGAACTCTTTACCTTTTTCTGTTAATTCATATTCTACAGTAACAGGAACCGTCGGGAACACCTTCCGGGAAATCATACCGCTTTCTTCAAGATGTCTTAATGTGTCAGTTAATCCTTTAGTGTTGACGTTTCCCAAGTTCCTTCTGAGCTCGTTGAATCGCCGCTTGCCCTGAATGAGCTCGGCGAGAACCAAAAATGACCATTTACCGGAGAAAATTTTCAATACACCCTGTATTAAAGAAGAGCATTCTTTATGATCGACAGCTGAATTCATAGCAATTCCTCCATTGCCTCATTCGCCAATTTTGACTTGATCCTACCATATGGACACCAGAGCATTCAAGAGAACGATCTTACGGTTTATTTTTATAAAGCATATATAAAAAAATTGTGTTCTTGTGGAGCCTCACGGTGGTTGCTATGGTTATATCAAAAGGAGGAAAAACATGAAAAAACAATACGATTCTTTATTCACACCCTTTACTTTTAAAAACGGCATCCAATTGAAAAATAGAATCATCATGCCGCCAATGGGGCATTCATCCTCTATGCCGGGAGGATTCATTTCTGACGACGAACTCGTCTATTATGCCGCGCGGGCGACAGATGTCGGGATGGTCATCACATCTGCGACAACCGTACAGCCCGGAACCGGATTTCCCGGCATTCCCGGAGCTGAGAACGATGATCAAATCCCGGGACTAACCCGGCTTGCAGCCACTTTAAAGAAACATGGAGCAAAAGCAATCCTGCAGCTCTTCCATCCTGGAGCCAAAGGTATAGAGCAGACGGTCAGTGCCAGCGCCGTCGCTCCGAATCAACCGAATGCACCGGTGCCAAGGGCACTGTCTGAGCAAGACATTCAAGACCTTATCCATTCTTTCGGCCAGGCGGCGCGAAGAGCGATCGAAGCCGGGTTTGACGGAGTCGAAATTCACGGCGCAAACGGGTATCTCATCCATCAGTTCTTCTCCCCTTATTACAACCGGCGCAATGACAGCTGGGGCGGCACTTTAGAGAAACGGATGAGATTTCCGCTTCAGATTATAGAAGAAATCAGACGCGTAGCGGATAGCTACCATAAACCATCTTTTATCATCGGCTACAAATTTTCGCCCGAAGAGCCGGAAACGCCCGGAATCACAATGGCTGAAACGTTGCCTTTCGTCAATGTACTGCGGGAACAAGCATTGGATTACCTGCACGTTTCTCTCATTGATTTCCGGTCCTTGCCGCGCCGTGGTGCAGACAAATCCCGCACGCGGATGGAACTGATCAAAGAAGCGGTCGGGGACCGTCTTCCTCTGATCGGAGCCGGGAAAGTACACACACCGGAAGATGCCGTTCAAGCGCTGAAAACAGGTGCCGATCTCGTCGGAATCGGTCGGGGACTTCTGTTGGATCCGGAATGGCTTCAAAAAGTTCAAGCCGGAAAAGAGGACGATATTCAAACAACCCTGTCAAGACATGATCAACGAAAGCTCGCAATTCCAGATGCCTTTTGGGAAAGTATACCGATGTATATTGATTTCAACGATTGACGATTCCTCCTTATACGGACTATAGATTCATTAAAAAAGGTGCCTTTTAGCTTAAAATTGATGTCATTTGCAAAAAAATGTATGAGAAAAGAGGAACTTAGACCAGTTGAGTCCCGGAGATGAGTATATTAGAATGATGGTAATTCAATATTGTCGGGATTGTTACTGTCTAAGCAGGCAAGACCTAAAATGTGTGAAGGGCGAAGTCTATCTTTTGCCTATATGACCTTGCACATTTTAGGTCTTTTTTCTGTTCTTCAGGACAATGCCGCAGTTAGGAGGGATGATTGGAAACGTTCATGTTGTCAGGAGCAATCTGTTACATATTGAAAAAGGGAGGAAATATTGATGAACATCAAAAACATCGCTAAAAAAGCGTCAGCCTTAACCGTCGCAGCAGCTCTGCTTGCGGGAGGCGCGCCGCAAACCTTTGCAAAAGAAACGCAAGATTACAAGAAGAGTTACGGATTTTCTCATATCACAAGACATGACATGCTGAAAATTCCCGAACAGCAAAAGAGCGAACAATTTAAAGTTCCTCAATTCGATCCGAAAACCATCAAAAACATCCCTTCAGCAAAAGGTTATAACAAAAATGGAGAACTGATCGATTTAGACGTATGGGACAGCTGGCCGCTGCAAAATGCCGACGGAACAGTCGCTACATACCACGGCTACAATCTTGTTTTCGCGTTGGCGGGCGACCCGAAAGACGTCGATGACACATCCATCTACTTGTTCTATCAAAAGAAAGGCGAAACTTCCATCGACAGCTGGAAAAACGCCGGCAGAGTGTTTAAAGACAGCGACAAATTCACTCCTGACGATCCGTACCTTAAGTATCAAACACAAGAGTGGTCAGGTTCCGCCACGCTGACAAAAGACGGAAAAGTCCGACTGTTTTACACAGCTTTCTCCGGCACGCAATACGGCAAACAGACGCTGACAACGGCTCAGGTCAACTTCACGCAGCCGGATTCGGACACACTGAAAATTGATGGTGTAGAAGATCATAAATCGGTCTTTGACGGCGCCGACGGTTCAGTGTACCAAAACGTTCAGCAATTCATTGACGAAGGAAACTACAGCTCCGGCGACAACCATACGCTGAGAGACCCGCATTATGTGGAAGATCACGGCCGCAAATATCTCGTATTTGAAGCCAATACGGGAACAAAAACCGGCTATCAGGGAGAAGACTCTCTATTCAACAGAGCTTACTACGGAGGCAGCAAGCAGTTCTTTAGAGGAGAAAGCAGCAAGCTGCTTCAAGGAGCGAACAAAAAGAACGCTTCATTGGCTAACGGCGCACTCGGAATCATCGAATTAAATAAAGATTATACGCTGAAAAAAGTCATGAAGCCTTTGATCGCCTCCAATACGGTGACTGATGAAATCGAACGGGCCAACCTCTTCAAAATGAACGGAAAATGGTATCTGTTCACAGATTCAAGAGGATCAAAAATGACAATTGACGGCATTGGTGCAAAAGACATTTATATGCTCGGCTATGTATCAGATTCACTAACCGGGCCATTCAAGCCTTTAAACAAATCCGGACTTGTTTTGCACATGGACCTTGATTACAATGACATCACATTTACTTATTCACACTTTGCCGTACCGCAGAAAAAAGGCGACAAAGTCGTCATCACGAGCTACATCACAAACAGAGGAATTTCAAACGAGCATCACGCCACATTTGCACCAAGCTTTTTGCTGAAAGTCAAAGGATCAAAAACATCCGTTGTCAAAAACAGTATTCTTGAACAGGGACAATTAACGGTAAACTAATAAAACGAACGAAAGAAAATGCCGGTGAACATCGGCATTTTCTTTCGTGTGTCATCTTAGAATAAAGCGGGGAATTTTCTTGAAGAAGACAGTATATAAGCGGATTAGCATTTTAACTGTTTGTCTTGGAATCTTCATCATGATATTGGCTTCAGACCGGGAAACAGAAAAAAAGGGAGAATCCCCGGAAACACCGGAATATCGCGCGGCTTTCCATTTGACAACCCCTGACAAGTGGAAAAACGACCCTCAAAAGCCCGTCTATTTCAATGGAAAATATCATTACTACTATCTCTATAACCGGGACTATCCGGACGGCAATGGGACAGAGTGGCGCCACGCGGTGTCAGATGATCTCGTCCACTGGCAGGATCAAGGGGTTGCCATTCCGAAATATACGAATAAAAACGGCGATCCTTGGTCCGGTTCTGTCGTTGTCGACTCACAAAACACAGCCGGCTTCGGCAAAGGGGCGATCGTGGCGATAATGACGCAGCCTTCGGCCAATGACGGGAAGGAAGAACAATTTTTATGGTACAGCCAAAATGGTGGAAAAACATTTAAACCTTACGGTGAAGAGCCGGTATTGCCTAATCCGGACACCGTCGATTTCAGAGACCCGAAAGTGATCTGGGATGAAGAGGATGATAAATGGGTGATGGCGCTGGCTGAAGGAACGAAAATCGGCTTTTACGAATCACAAAATCTGAAGGAATGGCGTTATACAAGTAGTTTTCAAACAGAAAATATCGGCATCATCGAATGTCCGGATCTATTCAAAATGCGGGCGGATGACGGAACATATAAATGGGTTCTCGGAGCAAGCGCAAATGGAAAAGGTGCCGGCAAGCCGAATACTTATGCATACTGGACAGGCAGCTTCAACGGCAACGAATTTACCGCGGACGAAGCGGAACCTCAGTGGCTTGATCACGGCTTTGACTGGTATGCGGGCGTGACATTTGAGGACGGCGAAACAGACGATTCGTACGAGAAACGCTATGCTTTGGCGTGGATGAATAACTGGGATTATGCAAACCGGACGCCGACATGGAAAGACGGCTTTAACGGAACCGATTCGATCGTCCGGCAAATTCAGCTTAAACATAAAGGCGGAAATCAATACAGCCTTGCCTCTCATCCAATCGATCAATTGGATGAATTAACCGAATCGACAGATGAGTTTGAGCGCATCGAAGTAAACGGATCAAAAACGCTTCAGATTAAGGCAAATACCTATCAGCTTGAGGCGGATATCTCGTGGGCCGATCTTAAAAACGCGGGATTCAGGCTAAGAGAATCCGCGGATCGAAAACGCCATATCGATGTAGGAATTTCGGCTGAAGGCGGTTATTCTTTTGTGAACAGAGGATTTACGGGACAGCCTGACAGCACCCGCACCTATTTGGAAAGCAAAGCACCGTTTGATCCGGAAAAAAAGCGGGTGCATTTCACAATCATCGTAGATCAAAACACTGTCGAAGCGTTTATTGATGACGGCGAAACGACGCACTCAAACCTTGCATTTCCCGACCTGAATGATACGGGTATCACGCTCTTTACCGAAAATGGAACGGCCGTCTTTGAAAATCTAAAGATCAAACATATGCGTTCAATCCACGATTAAACAACAACGGGCGGGCAAGCGGCCGCCCTTTTTTGTAAAAGCGCAAAAAAGCGAGCCTTCCAGCTCACTTTCCGTTTCGTTTCGGCACAACAGCAGACAACAAAATCCCCGCCCCAAGGCCGATCAAAAGCCCCGGTGCCGGATGGTCGAATAATATCCCGATGCCTAATCCAATCAACAGTCCTGACGGTATAAAATAATTGTGTTTTTTGTCCATTTAACCCCGCCCCTTCGTCTAGTCATCACGAGTAACCCCAATTGATATATGCTTCCGGGGAGTCAAATACGACTAAAAGTGCACAAAAAAAACAAGGGCGGCTAATGCCAAACCCTTGTCTTGAAAACGCGCTCGGAGGGATTCGAACCCCCGGCAGACGTGGTACCGGAAACCACCGCTCTATCCAGCTGAGCTACGAGCGCACAATATAATTTTTTAACGTCAGCAATTTATATTATAAGGCCTGTTCTTTAAAAAGTCAATCACAATCTCTTGCTCGAAACAATGCAGGTTTAGATTATACTCGATTTCTTTATTTAATTCGTCCGTTGTTTTCACAAGGCAGATCATACCGTCAATAAAAGACCAAATCTAATCCAGTTGAGAAGCAGCATGGCTACAGCGTAGCCTGTTCTCTCGACGAGATAAAATCTGTGAGCGGCAACAACGCCGAGAAACCCGATCAGCTTTGGTTTCTTCTTATTTGGAGCTCTGAGCGCTCTTGTCTGCGTTCACATATATAACCGGCTTCCTTTTTTCCTATAAATTAAATTGAAGATCAATGGACTTAGACCCCATTTTTCTATACTTTCCTCTGTAAAGTTGATCTTTTGTTTGAATGTCCTTTAAAATGGGAAAAATAAACCCCAGTATGTCTTTTTAATGAAGGCGGCTTTTTGTTTGACCTTTATTGACCAAAAATGTATGATTAAACTACATACTTACCTTTTAAGGTGAAGGAGGAGCATTATGAATTTAATACCTACAGTCATTGAACAGACGAACCGCGGGGAAAGAGCGTATGACATTTACTCACGCTTGTTGAAAGACCGTATCATTATGCTGGGATCAGCAATCGATGACAATGTTGCGAACTCCATCGTATCTCAGCTTCTATTCCTTGAAGCCGAAGATCCAGAAAAAGATATCAGCATCTATATTAACAGCCCTGGCGGCTCTATCACAGCCGGCATGGCGATTTATGACACCATGCAGTTCATTAAACCTCAAGTCTCTACGATTTGTACGGGAATGGCGGCATCTATGGGTGCGTTCCTTCTCGCAGCCGGCGAGAAAGGGAAGCGCTACGCTCTTCCAAACAGTGAAGTCATGATCCACCAGCCGCTTGGCGGAGCGCAAGGTCAGGCAACAGAAATCGAAATTGCCGCGAAGCGCATTCTTTCATTGCGTGACAAACTGAACAAAATTCTTGCAGAGCGCACTGGACAACCGCTTGAAGTGATCGAGCGCGATACTGACCGTGACAACTTCAAAACGGCTGAAGAAGCAAAAGAATACGGCCTGATTGATAAAGTGCTCACACGCAATATCGACGCACAGAAGTAAACAGCAAAAAAAGCTGCCGAAGTCATCGGCAGCTTTTTTATGTTACCGTACCTCCGCTCATTATGTAAGAGTTTCTATAAATCCTTCCACTTTTTCTCGAGGACAGGGTAGTGATAATCATTCATGTTCCCGATCAATTCCGCGGGGCTCGCCGAAGCATGAATCAGCTGAAGGTGCGATTCATTCGAAAAGCCTTCTTGAACGCTGTATTCGAGCATTTTAAGAAGTGGGTCAAAATAGCCGTTCACATTGTAAAGTCCGATCGGCTTTTGATGAATGCCGATCTGGGCCCAGCAAAGCACTTCAAACAGCTCTTCAAACGTACCGAAGCCTCCGGGCATCGCGATAAAGCCGTCAGCTAATTCACTCATTTTCGCTTTGCGCTCATGCATGCCGCTCACTTCGATCAGCTCTGTCAGCTGCTGATGAACGATTTCCCCTGTAAAAAGTCCTTTCGGCATAACGCCGACAACTTCCCCGCCGTTTTTCAATACGGTATCCGCAATCACGCCCATCAATCCCATTCTCGATCCTCCATAAACAAGGCGAAGCCCCTTCTCGGCAATATAAACACCAAGCTCTGCAGCTTTCTTCTTGTACGCCGGGTCCGTCCCCATATTTGATCCTGAATATACGCATACCGTTTTCACTTTCGCTCACTCCAACTCCATATATTGATAAAAGCAATTAACATTGTACTATATATTGTTTGTTCCGTGTGCGATAATATAATTGAATTTCTAAATGGGAGTGTAGACTTATGACAATCACAGACGCGGAGCAATGGACAAAGACATTTTATCGGAAAAGGGGATGGAGCGAATACGGACCTTTCATCCGGATGGGATTTTTAATGGAAGAGGCCGGTGAACTGGCGAGAGCGGTCAGGGCATACGAAATCGGAAGAGACCGTCCTGATGAAGCAAAACGGCCGGCTGCTGAACTGAAAAAGGAACTGATCGAAGAAATGGGCGATGTGATGGGGAATTTGATTATGCTTGCCGGCATATACGATGTTTCATTGGAAGACATGATGGATGCCCACCGCCGCAAACTGACGAAAAGATTTGCAGGAGAGCATCATGAAGATCAATGACCGCCTTTACGGCGAGGCAGATTTGGAGCCTGTGCTGACAGACCTCATTCATTCAAAAGCCGTTCAGCGTCTAAATGGGATTCACCAAGGCGGAGCATGCTTTCTCGTCAATCCCGCATGGAACATCAGCCGCTGCGAACACAGCATCGGGGTTATGCTTTTGATCCGCAGGCTTGGCGGAAGCCTTGAAGAACAAATTGCAGGTTTGCTTCACGATGTTTCCCATACGGCATTTTCCCATGTGGCTGATGATGTATTTAACATGGAAAACGAAGATTACCATGAACAGATGTTTCGGCAATGGGTCAAGTAATCTGATATCCCCTGGATTCTGGATACATACGGATTCAAAGATGAAGATATCTTATACGATGAAAAAAAATGGACGCTGCTGGAGCAGCCGGCTCCTTCATTATGTGCGGATCGCATCGATTACACGCTTCGCGACTCTTTAGCCTACGGGTTTGGCGACCAAGAAGAGATTCGACGATTTTTAGAAACCGGACTGACCGTTGTCGAAGGCGAAATCTGCTGCACTTCGACAGAGCACGCCGAATGGTTCACCCGCCTTTACTATCAAGAGGTAATTGACTTCTTTATGAATCCCCTCAATGTATATGCGCTCTGTACACTCAGCCAAATGCTGAAAAAGGCGCTTGACATGCGTATCATCACGGGACGCGATTTTTTCAAAACCGACACGGAACTGCTTGCGATGCTAAAGCAAAAAGCGTGCTTCCGGGAAACGCTTGAAAGGCTCAGTACAGCGAGCCAGAGCGTTAAGCAAGGAGACGAAGACGATTTTACTTTTCATCAAACTTTAAAGGTAAGATGGATCGATCCAAAAGTCGCCGTTAACGGAAGAAAAGTCCCCGCCTCCACACTTTCAAAAGACGTCCTTTTGATGAAAGAAACGGCAATAGCCACAATGAAAAAAGGCACATATGTAAAAGCCGCCGAATAAAAGCAACCGCCTGCTTCGGTCAGCCCGGAACAGGCGGTTTTCTTCAGTTATGTCACGTCAAATATTTGTTCAGGCCTGTCGACAAAATGCTTTTTGCCGATTTTATGAAACAGCCCTGTTTTATGAAGAAGCTCACGCGGCTGCTGCTGCAGCCCGACAATCATCACTTTGCCGTTTTGCTGGTGGACACGGTTGACGATCGTCATCAAGCTGCCTTCTGCGGAAGAATCCATGTAGTCTACTTTGTTCATAAGCAGGATGAGGAGTTTTGGCGGGTGGCCTTTGTCCAAAATTGAATCCTCCAATGAATTCGATGAGCCGAAAAACAGCGGGCCTTCAACAGAATAGATGCTGACAGAGCGGTGGAATTTCTTTTCTTCCGCTGCAGCAGCCGACTGGACGATCGATTCAGACACATCCTTTTTAATGCGGAACGATTTGCTCATTCTGACGATAAAGGTGATGATCGCCAGCAGGATCCCGGCCGCCACTCCAAATACAAGGTCCTGCCAAACCGTTAAAAGAAATGTGACGACAAGCACGGCAGAGTCGGAATTCTTAATTTTCAAAATGTTTACAAACTCTTTCCGCTCACTCATATTCCAAGCGACCACCATTAAAATCGGCGACATGCTTGCAAGCGGGATAAGGGAAGCGTATGGCGCAAACAAAAGCAGGACCAATAAAACAAACACGCCGTGCACGATCCCTGAAATCGGAGAAGCAGCACCCGTTTTAATATTGGTTGCCGTACGGGCAATCGCGCCTGTCGCCGGAATTCCGCCGAACAGCGGTGCGGCAATGTTCGCAACCCCCTGGCCGACAAGCTCTTTATTGCTGTCATGCCTTGTTCCCTTCATATTGTCTGCCACCATCGCGGAAAGCAGCGATTCGATTCCGCCGAGCATCGCAATCGCAAGAGCGGGAGGCAGCAGGTAAATGATTTTTTCCAATGACAATTCAGGAAATTGAAAGCTCGGCAAGCTGCGCGGAATTTCGCCGTAAGCTGAGCCGATCGTTACCACCTGTTCAGGAAACATCATCGTGGCCATGACCGTCGATACAAGCAAGCCTGCAAGCGCTCCCGGCACTTTCGGCAGAATCTTTGGCGTAAACAGCACAAAGAAGAGCGATACGACAGCCGTCAAAATGCTGTAGAAGCTGAGCGTGTTCAGGTTGATGACAACCTCTCGCATATTCATATAAAAACTCTCATGCTTCTCAACATTCCTCAAACCTAAAAACTTGGCGATTTCTCCGGTGAAAATAATCACTGCGATGCCGGCCGTAAACCCGATGATCACCGGCCGCGGAATAAACTTGATAATCTTGCCGAGTTTTAGCAGCCCTAATATGACGAGAATCACTCCGGCCATAAAACCGGCAATCAGCAGATTCTCAAATCCGTATTGGAGCACAATAGCGAACAGGATCGGAACAAAAGCGCCTGTCGGTCCGCCAATCTGGTATTTCGACCCGCCGAGAAGCGAAATCAAAATACCGGCGACAATCACTGTGTAAAGACCGTGTTCCGGTTTCACCCCCGAAGCTATGGCAAAAGCCATGCCAAGCGGAATTGCGACGACTCCAACGACCATTCCTGCTACAATATCTTTTTGAAACCGTTTAAGGCTGTATCCTTCAAATCTGCCTGAAAAACGTAACATTCAATCTATCCTCCCCATTTCCGAAAGCAAAACGTCTTCACGTGAATAACCATCTTCCACAACATCCAAACGGCCGGTCTTTGGATCAATCACCAATCCGTGCACCGGAACGTCTGAAGGCATCAGCGGATGATTCCGAACCATGTTCACGCTGTGGCTGACGCTGTCTTCAACGCTGTCAAAGCCCGTCATCCATGTGTCCAAGTCGATGCCTGAATGCTGCAGGAGTTCGAGACAGCCATCATCAATCCCCCGCTGTTTGGCCTTTTGAAGGATAGATGAAGCGTTCAGGCTTGCCATACCGCACTCATGGTGGCCGATCACGCAGACTTCTTCAGCCTGCAGCTCATAGACAGCCACAAGAATGCTGCGCATGACGCTTCCAAAAGGGTGAGAAACAACGGCCCCCGCATTCTTAATGATTTTTGCGTCTCCATTTCTTAACCCCATTGCATGATGGAGCAGTTCTAATAAACGCGTGTCCATACATGTCAAAATCACAAGTTTCTTCTCCGGAAATTTTGTCGTTTCATAAAACTCGTACCCCTTTTCCTCTACAAAAGACTGATTTCGCTTCAAAATGGAAGTTAAAATCGCCATTTCTCTCTCACTCCTTTTCATAGTCATATGACCTTGATATTGTTACAGCCGAATTATAGCACATGGTTTTTCGATTTGGATTCGAATCAAAAAATTCACTATAAATGTACTGAATATTTTAAAAAGTCTAATTTTATATCTTTCTAAAATAATAAAATCTACACTGTTCTTCACCTATAAAAATAGAACTGGAAGCAAAATAGAACATCTAATATTTGGATTTATAGTTATAAAAATGCATTAAAATAAATTAAAAAACTGAAATAAGTATCTATGATTTTCTAAACAACAATAATTGAGCTGATAGTCCTGCGTTTATTCGGAACAGACTTTGATTTTTATAGAAGCCGTTTTTCCTCTATAATAGAAGCAGATGATACGCGGAAGGAGAATGCAGATGAAACCGTTTGTATATGTCACAAAACCGGTCCCAAAAGAAATCGAAGAGATGCTCGCCGAACACTGCACATATGAAATTTGGACTTCGCGCGAGCGCATTCCCAGATCGACCCTGCTCGAAAAAATCAAGGAAGCAGACGGTCTTTTAACCTCAGGGACAAAAATCAACCGTGAATTATTATGCAATGCGCCGAAGTTAAAAATCGTCAGCAACAACTCCGTCGGCTATGACAACTTTGACATTGAAGCAATGAAAGAAAAATCGGTTATCGGCACTCACACACCATACATTCTTGACGGCACAGTCGCAGACCTCGCTTTCGGTCTGATCCTTTCCTCAGCGCGGCGAATCGCCGAGCTCGACCGCTACATCCGCGATGGAAAATGGACCAAATCAGAGGATGATGAAAGCTTGTTCGGATGCGATGTCCATCACCGGACGCTCGGCATCATCGGAATGGGACGAATCGGAGAACAAGTCGCCAAACGGGCGGCCTTGGGTTTTGATATGGAAGTGCTCTATTACAGCCGCAGCCGCAAACCCGACACAGAGAAAAAAACCGGCGCGGTTTATACGGGCTTTCATGAATTGTTGGAACGCTCGGATTTCATTGTTCTGATCACACCGCTCACAGATGAGACATACCGCCTTATCGGCGAAGCTGAATTCAAAAAAATGAAACCGTCATCCATTTTCATCAACATCTCCCGCGGCAAAACCGTTGACGAACAAGCGTTGATTCAAGCGCTGAAAGAAGGATGGATTAAAGGAGCCGGACTTGATGTATTTGAAAAGGAGCCGATTGAAAAAGACAATCCGCTCCTAAGCCTTTCCAATGTGACCCTCGTTCCCCACATTGGATCATCCACTCTTGTCACACACGTCAACATGCTGAAAAGCGCCGTCCAAAACCTGATTGACGGTCTTCAGGGCAGACAGCCAAAAGATATAGTCAAAGAACTGAGATGACGCACATTCTTACATTCAGGCCCGGAATGTTTTGCCGAGCTCGCGTCCTAAACCAAAATAGTGTCTAAAAAGATAAATTAAAGGCCCCCATTTTTGAGGATCGATGTGGTGTTCCCCTTTTATAATCGCTTCATGTGCGTGCACATGAAGCACTTTTGTTTCAATGACGGCAAAATACGGTGAATGTTCCGGAATGCGGATATTGACGGCTTCCGCTTCAATTTGAAGCGGACAATCGGCGACTCTGTCAGGTTTCACCGCCAGGGAATCTGCTGCCGTAAATCCGCCGGCTGCAAACTTTTCTTTAAGGTATGTAAAGCCGAGCCGCTTTTTTTCTTCCGGAACGCATCGTTTGCCGGTATAGGAAGCGAGCCGTTCTACATTGCTCCATAAAGATGAATCCGGCACATTGATGACACATCCGGCTTGTCTCTCTAAATTCTCCAATGCTTTGCCGCAGGTGCTGACGCCGAGTACGATCGAATCCCCAAGCGCCCAAGAAGAGGAAAGCGGGCTGAGATTCGTGGAACCGTCTTCGTTCAGCGTGCTGAGCAAAATGACGGGTGTTCCGTAGTATAAAATGCTTGGCTGAATAATTTTGCTGTTTAGATGCATATCGGTCTCCTCCTTTTATGCTTTTATTGTAATTCTCCAATATTTCAATTAACATCGAAGTATCGATTACATTTTAGGAGGAAGTGTCATGACCGTGAATCCGAATATCGCCGAGGTCGCCAAGCTTGTCACCGATCCGTCGCGGGCCGCGATTTTAACCGCATTGCTTGATGACCGGTTTTATACAGCTACCGAGCTGGCCGGATATGCGGGAATCAAACAGCAGACAGCAAGCTTTCACCTTTCCAAACTGCTTGACGCCGAAATGCTGACATGCCGGAAGCAAGGACGGCACCGCTATTACCGGCTCAAAGATGGCAAAGTTGCACAATCGCTGGAAACTCTGCTCAACATAGCCCCCCCTGCTGAAATTCGCTCTTTCCGGCAGTCAGCCGAAGATCGGGCGGTCAGAAAAGCGCGGACATGCTATGATCACTTGGCTGGATCGCTCGGCGTCACACTTGCGGAGCGGCTCGTGGAGATGGGCGTGTTGAAAGAAGAAGAGACGGCTTTTACCGTGACTGAAGCAGGAGAATTATTTTTGAAGGAACTTGGCATCGATGTTGGGGAAGTCAAAAAGAAACGGCGCTCTTTTTGCCATAAATGCCTGGATTGGAGTGAAAGGCGGCATCACATTGCCGGTGCCCTGGGCTCCGCACTGCTCGACGCTTTTATCCGCATGGGCTGGATCGAGCGGCGCCCGCGCACACGGGCCGTTGCAGTCACGCCTGCAGGCGCAAAGGAACTTTACCGCCTATTTCACATTTCCATTGAAAAGAACTGATGAAAAACAGTCGGTTTTTTTCTTCAGATCTTGACTAACATTGTGGGAGTCAAATAGGAAACGCGGCGATCCGTTCCCGTCCCCGGGTTTCATGGAAAATTTACAATACTATAATATTTCTGAGCATGTTTTGAGGTACAATTCAATATGATTACAGACGGAATATAGAAATGAGGAAATGCGGCTGTTCAATCACATGAAGGCACATTCTTCATGTTTATGCTATAAAGTCTAAAGACAGGGAGGACTTTATCCGTGAAAAAAATATTATCCACACTTGCGCTTGGGATTGTTCTCGCGCTGGGCTTTCTGGCGGGGAACCTTTTCACAAGCTCAGCTGAAGGGCCGCATGCAGAAAAAGGCGGTACTGTTCAGTCAAATGAAGTCATCAATACATTTGAAGGTGTTGCCGACTATATTGTGAAATACGGCAGGCTGCCTGACAACTTCATCACAAAAGCCGAGGCGTCAAAATTAGGCTGGGACCCGCAAAAAGGCAACCTGGCAGAAGTAGCGCCTGGTAAAAGCATCGGCGGCGATATCTTTCAAAACAGAGAAAAGCTGCTTCCAGATGCGTCCGGACGCGTATGGAGAGAAGCCGACATCAACTATACATCGGGATTCCGGGGGTCAGACCGGATCGTCTATTCCAACGACAGACTGGTTTATAAAACAACTGACCACTATAAAACGTTTACGAGAATGAGATGATCATATGAAACAAGTCACTTTAAACGGAGACAAGATCGCGAATGTATCAGATCTTCACCAAGCATTAAAAGAACAGCTGGAGCTTCCGGACTACTATGGCGAGAACCTAGACGCGCTGTGGGATTGTCTGACTGGCTGGATCAGCATGCCTTTGCTGATCGAGTGGAAGAATGTCGAAAAAAGCCGGATTTACTTGGGCGATCAAGCCGAAGCATATTTGCAGCTTTTTCGCGAGGCCGAAGAAACACTGGACGGCTTTCAGCTGAAAACAGAAGGATAAAACAGAAAACGAGCGGGCGCTGCAGACAGGCGTCCGCTTATTTTAATTGATGCCCGCAGCGGTTCTTCAGTCAAAAAATGCTTGACTGAAAATGGTCTGGAAATCTCCGGCGTTCACATCTTCTTTCGTCAAACCGCTCCCGGTTTGCTTTGTGAAGTGATCCTTCGACAAAATTAACTTTCCGTCCTTTGTCAGCTTGGAAGCGAGCGGGTTTTTATTAAAGGGAGACGCTTCCTCATCGAAAACCGCATCCCGCACGCACGTAAGCGCTGCTTCATCGATTGGCGTCAGCGAAAACGCGTAGCCGATCTGCCATCCCTCTCCCTTATCCATTTCAAGAAGGTAATCGCCTTTATCTGTCTTTGTTTTCCTGATACGATAAGCTCCTGTTTTTGAGGTGATCGGTTCACCTGAGAACGGAACGGGTGCAAGCGGCAGGTTGATGCCGAATCCAGTATCAAGCAAATAGGTTTCATCGCCTTCCCGCAAAATAACGGCGACATGCGTTCCCGTCAGCGCCCACGCCTGTTCTTTTGCATTAAAAACCGTCCCGCGTACCATGTGAACGGAAAAGCCGAGCTCTGTCAGCACATAGTAAAGAAAGGCGTTCAAATCATAGCATAAACCGCCCCTTTTATTGTTCAGCAAGGCTTCCGTCAGCTCTGTTTTCGTCATCGAAATCCGTTCATTTCTTAAAACCGCGCCATTTTCAAAAGGAAACTGTAAAGCCAGCAGCGATAAAAACTCGGGCAAGTCAGCAAATGTCACCTGCTGACCGGGCTTATATCCGATCCTTTTAAACAGCGAATCAAGCATCGTCGTCATCGGTTATTCTCCTTCCGCTTTGAATCGATGAGAAAAAGCCAAACCTCATAAAGGTTTAGCTTGTTTCTCTTGAACATATGCAGTCAATGCAGCAAGAGCATCTTGTTCATCGGATCCGTCAGCGATCAGCGTGACTTCCGATCCGGTGCTGACAGCCAGGCTCATCAGCCCCATGATGCTTTTGGCATTCACTTTTTTATCTCCCTTTTCCAGAAAAATATCTGATTGAAAACGGTTGGCTTCTTGAACAAACAATGCCGCCGGGCGCGCTTGAAGCCCCGTTTTCAAAAGAATTTCCACCTTTTGTTGAACCATACGATCTCCCCCATTCCCTATTTTAAAGAGACAGATTGTCCTGAACGCAGCTGCTCAGCTATTTCATCCAGTTTCCTAAGCCGGTGGTTGATGCCCGATTTGCTGATTTTTCCGCTCGACACCATTTCCCCGAGCTCCTTTAAGGTTACTTCCTGATAATCAATGCGGAGCTGGGCGATTTCCCTCAGCTTTTCCGGTAGCGCATCAAGCCCGATTCGTTCGTCGATCAGCTTAATGTTTTCCACCTGCCGCAGAGAAGCGCCAATCGTTTTGTTTAGATTGGCCGTCTCGCAATTAACGAGCCGGTTGACCGAGTTTCTCATATCGCGAACGATCCGGACATCTTCAAAGCGGAGCAGCGAATTATGCGCGCCGATCACATTCAAAAACTCGGTGATTTTTTCAGCTTCCTTCAGATACGTGATGTACCCTTTTTTCCGCTCAAGCGTTTTGCTGTTTAAATGAAACTGATTCATGAGCCTGCACAATGAATCATTATGCTCTTTGTACAGCGAAAAAATTTCGAGGTGGTAAGAAGATGTCTCGGGATTGTTGACAGAACCCCCGGCTAAAAAAGCCCCTCTCATATAAGAACGTTTGCAGCATCGTTTTTTGACTAAGTCTTCCGAGATGTTTCTGGCAATGACAAAGTTGTCTCCGAGTATTTTCAAGTCCTCGAGAATCAGCTTGGCATTTTCGATCAGGCGTACGATGTAGACATTGTTCTTTTTCAGTCTCATTTTCTTTCGAACGAGCAGTTCAACGGAAACATCGTATTGTTTCTTCAGCAATGTGTAAATTCTTCTGGCGATGGCCGCGTTCTCGGTCTGGACGTCGAGAACCACTTTTCGGTTTGAGAAAGACAATGAACCGTTCATCCGAATGAGGGCAGAGAGCTCTGCTTTCGCGCAGCAATCCTTTACTTCAAGGTTTGTAAGTTCTTTTTTCGTTTCCGATGCAAATGACATATTATAGACACCCCCATTCCAAGGCCTGCTATTCTTTTAACAAATCAACAAGTAGCGAAGCGACTTTATGTGTATCATGACGGATCACGCCATTCTCGTATGTCACAATCTGATCTTTGATGACCTCAAGCCCCATCGCAGACAGATCTTCAATGTTAAACTGGACGGGCTGTGCCTGCTCCTTCGCATAGCGTTCCCGGATGTCGTCCGGGATTTCCTCATTGTTGACGAGGATCGTATCAATAAACGGACCGCCCATATGCTCGTTAAGCGCTTTTACATGATCGGCTGCGCTGTAGTACAGCGTTTCTCCCGGCTGGGTCATCACATTGCAAATATAAACTTTTTTTGCCGGGGCGTTTAATATTTCTTCCCTTATCTTCGGAACGAGAAGGTTCGGCAAGATGCTCGTATACAGGCTTCCGGGGCCGAGAATAATCAGGTCGGCGCCGCGGATTACATCAATCGTTTCCGGGACGGGTTCAATTTTTTCAGGGGTTAAAAACACCCGTTTAATCTGCTTCCCGTAAGACGGAATCGTCGATTCCCCGGATATGACCTGTCCGTCATCCATTTCTGCATGAAGGACAACGCTGGTATTGGCCGCGGGCAGAACCCTTCCCCTCACATTTAAAACTTTGCTCATTTCAGTGACGGCGTGAAAGAAATCACCGGTTATATTCGTCATCGCCGCCAAAATCAAATTTCCCAATGAATGGCCGATTAAATCGCCGCCTTTAGAGAAGCGGTGCTGGAACAGGTCTTCAACAAGCGGTTCAACATCAGACAGTGCAGCGAGCACATTTCTGATATCCCCCGGCGGGGGAATTTTAAGCTCATCACGCAGCCTCCCCGAGCTTCCGCCGTCATCTGCGACCGTCACAATCGCCGTAATGTCAACGGGCTGTTGCTTCAATCCTCTGAGCAATACCGAAAGGCCAGTTCCTCCGCCAAAGATTGCGATTTTTTTCTGATCTGCCATGCTATTTTCTACTTTTCTTCTCGATGTCCCGGTGAGTAACATGAGTATAGTAGTCCTTTTTATAGTAATCGGCAAGGTATTCAGCAAGCGTCACAGAGCGATGCTGTCCGCCTGTGCAGCCAATCGCGATGACCAGCTGGCTTTTTCCTTCGCGCTTATATGACGGAAGCATAAAGCTCAGCAGCTCGGTCAGTTTTTCAAGAAACTTTTGCGTTTCGTTCCATTTCATCACATACGAAGATACTTCCTGATCTTTTCCCGTCAGCGGCCTCATGCTGTCGATATAGTACGGATTCGGAAGAAACCTTACGTCGAACACTAGATCCGCATCGATCGGTAATCCGTATTTAAACCCGAATGACATCACATTCACCGTAAAGGTATGTCCGTGATCTGCCGCAAAATGCTGGACGATTTTTTCGCGCAGGTCCCTCGGTTTCATATCGGATGTATCATAAATGATTTGAGAGCGGCCTTTCAGCTCTTCGAGAAGCTCCCGTTCCGTCCGGATGCCCTCAAGCGGCAGGCCAGTTGTCGCAAGGGGGTGGGACCTTCTTGTCTCTTTATATCTTGAAACGAGAACCAAATCCTTGGCATCTAAAAATAAAATTCGCGGGGTAATCCACGATGTTTCCCCAATCTCGTCAAGCGCTTCAATCAGGCTGTCAAAAAACTCGCGGCCGCGCAAATCCATAACAAGGGCAACTTTGCTCATTTTTGAACTTGATTCCTTCATCAGCTCCAAAAATTTCGGCAGCAAAGATGGCGGCAGATTATCGACACAGAAAAAACCGAGATCCTCAAAGCTTTGAATCGCCACTGTTTTTCCTGCCCCTGACATTCCGGTTATGATCACAAGCTGTATATCATGGCCTCCATTCGCATTCATGCTTCTCTCCCCCTCTTATGTTTATTCGCCTTGCGGGTCGAGGCGATAGGACAGCAATTCAAAGTCAGGCGTATACGTAAAGGTGCCGTGAAGCAGTCCTTTGCCTTTCAGCATAAAATCCAGAATATGGACGTCTCCCGGCGCCATCGGCAGGCTCCCGACGTCTCCCGCCTGATGCCACCTGATGATGCCTTCTTCCGATTCTTCTACATGTTTACCTGTATAATGATCGGCGACGAATGTGAACATCATCCATTCAGATACGACCTGATCATTTTCTTTTATGATAAAGGTGAATATCCCTTTCAGCTGCGGGTTCAGCACATACAGGCCCGTCTCTTCGCGGTATTCCCTGATGACGGCATCCCTGACGGTTTCCCCGCTTTCCATTTTGCCGCCGGGGGCTACCCACCAGCCGCGTCTGGGCTTTTGCAGCAACAGGACTTTATCACCTGAAGTCAGCACACAATTCGTCACTCTTTGCAAAGTCTGTCACCCATCCTTTTATTCCTTCAATTCTTTTTTCTATTATACCGCTTCCTGTCCCCGCTCACAATGAACATGCAGTTCCGCCGTGAAAATCGCTTTTTTCCGGACTGCTTTAAGGCTTTTCCCTGGTAAAGCTTAAAGAAACGGTTTTTTCAGCGAATGGAAGCGCTTGCGAAAACCGTTCTTTTATTCTATTTTACAGCAAAAACGGACGTTTCAATATTAAAATTTGAACAACTTGTGAAATTTGTAAAAAATTCTCTTTATAGGAAAATAAAACAAAAAAAGGACACGGATAAGATCATCCGTGCCAATAAAATTCATTATAAAAGGGGGTCAATTACTATACCCATCATAACGAATAATTGTTTCACTGGTGTTACAGGGCGGTTAAATCATGATGACGATAAAAATACGTTATTTTACAGCCTTTTCTTTCTCTTTCAGCTCTTCGATATAGTGCTGAACGCTCTGTGCGGCAATGCTTCCGTCGCCTGTTGCCGTTACGATTTGGCGAAGGGTTTTCTCACGGATATCGCCCGCTGCAAAAATACCTTCGACTTTTGTTTCCATCTGTTCATTTGTCACGATGTAGCCCTCTTCATTTGTAATGCCGAGGTTTTTGAACGGCTCTGAAAGCGGCAGCATACCGATGTAGATAAAGACGCCGTCAGTCCGGAACTCTTCTTCGTCGCCCGTGACCGTATCGACCAGCGTTACTTTGCCGACCTTTCCGTCTTTTTCATGAATTTCCTTGACTGTCTTGTTCCAGAGAAAGTCGACTTTTTCGTTGTCAAACGCGCGCGCCTGAAGGATGCTTTGCGCTCTCAGCTTATCGCGGCGGTGGACGATCGTTACTTTCGAAGCGAAACGGGTTAAGTACACGCCTTCTTCAACAGCAGAGTCCCCTCCTCCGACAACGACGAGCTCTTTGTTTTTAAAGAATGCGCCGTCACAAACCGCACAATAAGATACACCGCGGCCGCCAAGCTCTTTTTCGCCAGGTACGCCGAGCTTCTTATATTCGGCGCCTGCTGTAATGATGACTGCGCGCGCTTTAAATTCTTTTGATCCCGCTTTGACGATCTTGTAGTCTCCTTCATCGACGACTTCTTTAATATCGCCATACGCATACTCAGCGCCGAACTTTTTCGCATGTTCAAACATTTTATTTGAAAGCTCGGGTCCCAGAATGCTTTCAAATCCCGGATAGTTTTCGACATCCTCCGTATTGGCCATCTGTCCGCCCGGAACGCCTCTTTCAACCATCAAAGTCGACAGGTTCGCCCTTGACGTATAAACGGCTGCCGTCATTCCCGCAGGACCTGCTCCGATAATAATGACGTCATACATTTTTTCTTCTGACACAATGTTCACTCCTTCATGAATCTTATGCTGCCAAGCAGTCCATTCCTGTTTAATAAGATTCCCTTCTTATATCTTCCTTACCCATATCCTATAAAATATCATGAATAATCGCTATTTTTTTGCTCACATAATAAAACAGGCTGAACAGTGAAGTTCACACCTGTTTCTATAGATGTTCTTTTAATGTACGTTCGTACTTAGAAAGCGTTCCGGGCGATATATGGAAAATTTTTGCAGTTTCAGCTTTTGTCAGCCGCTCCTGATGCTCTGTCTTCCAAATGTAATAGATCGCCGCGGCAAGCCCGCCGGCATTTTTCAGCTGAAGGCCGTAAGCCCTGATCTGCTGAATGACATGAAAAATCCAAAAGCACATGGCCTCCTGTTCCATCGCTGACTGATCCGCTTGTTCAATCGCTTTCGCAGTTCTGTAAGCAAGAAGCGCGTCTTTTGAATCAACGGCTGCACTGCTTTCCCCGTAAAGCACAAGCCTGACAAACTGATCTTCAAACGGCGTTTTTGCCATCTGTGAATCAAGCACCGCTTTCAGCTGGGCTTTTTCCCCTTTTCTTCCGCTGATATAGTACGCGGCAAGGCGCTCCTCAAGCGGCCGCTGGACAGGTTTCTTTTCCTTCCGTTCTTTCCACGGCTCCATGCGGGCGTCATCCGGATACTCTTCCTGCATCTTTTTCCATACAGACCGGGCAAATTGAGTACGGCCGGTGTAATAAGCCGAGCAGGCGAGCCAGTAATAAAAGGTCTCATCACCTTCAAACCCCATGCGGTAGAGTGATTTCAGCCATTTATAGCCGAGATCGTATCTGCCGACGAGGGACAGCGTGGCGCCGAGCTTATACCTTTGCTCAAACAGCATCGGATAAACATTGGAAAGCTGTTCGGAAAGCGACTCGACCTTATCGTCCCGTCGTTCATAGTGATAAAAAATGAGAAGATTGCAAAGCGCATGCAGGTTTCCATGGCTTTTTTCCAAGACCGTAAAAATCGTCGTTTTGGCTTTCTGAATGTCTCCGGCATAAAAATATGCCAGTGCAAGGTTGTTGTAAGCCGACCAAAACTCGGGGTAATCGGAAGTGATTTCTTCAAGCATCACGATTGATTCCTGAAGCTGTCCATTTTCCAGCAGTGATTTCGCCCGATCCTGTTTCAGAATCAAGTCGTCCTGATCGAACTGCGAATAGCCCTCATCTTCCTCTCCCATATCCAATAAATCAAGGAGCTCCGCATTTTCCTCGCTGAACTCGCCGTCCGGGTCTTCTTTTAAATAAGTCTCCGCTGCTTTGTAGGCTTCGTGAAAAAGACCGAGGTGCGCATAGTTGTTTGCTTTAAAATAGTAGCATTCAGTCATTTTTTCGTTGATGTTCTTCAGGATAAAGTCCAAAAGTTCATTTGATTGCTGATAAAATCCCATTTCCGTGTAAATAACCGCAAGTTGGGACAGCATTCCCGTGTTTTCCGGTTCAAGAAAAATCGCTCTCTGAATGAGCTTGCTCGCGCGGGATAAATTGCGTTCTCTATATGCTTTGAGCCCTTTATGATAAAAATATTGCCCATCTTGGAACAGTTGGACAATTCTCGAATCTTTATGGTGTTCAGAAGTGTACTTTCCCACAGATACCCTCCATTTCAAACTATATACCGTGAGTAGTATAACATAGTTCCCCGCCGGCTTAACAGGTCAAAAACAAGTTTCGAGAAAATTCTCTTCATTTTCCACATATGGTTTTTTCACCATTTTATTCCGGACGTTTGGAGCACCGGAGCGCATAGGGCTTTCAGAAGGCTCAAGGCAGGTTTTTTATCGGAAGTGCGCTTTTTATTTTCATCCGGGCAAAATCTTTTTTTAGCACTAGATGGTGACGAATGTACGTTCCCATTGTATGATAATAGAAAGGGGGATCATCATGTGAAAAAAAGCGGATCAATAGAATTGAAGCATTTCTCGGAAGTACATTCAGCTGCGCTTCTCGAATTCGAGCTTCCTGAAGAACAGCATCGATTTACCGCGCTGCCGAAAGAGGTTTTAAAACGGACGGACGGTCAGTTTCCAATCGTAATGTTAAGCGAAGGCAAGCCCGTCGGATTTTTTATCCTGCATGCGACCGAGAGGGTAAAAGACTACTCGGACAACCCGGAAGCCATGCTGTTAACGGCGCTATCCGTCGACAGAAAGCACCAGGGAAAAGGTTTTGCAAAAGAAGGAATGCTCAAGCTTCCTGAGTTTGTCGCCAAGGCGTTCACCCATTGTCATGAAATCGTGCTGGTTGTGAACGTGAAAAACACCGCGGCCCAGCACCTGTATGTGAAAGCCGGATTTGCAGACACAGGGGAAAGAAAAACGGGGCCGATCGGAGAGCAAATCGTGATGAAATTAAACATCAAATAGCTCCCCTATCGGGAAAACACCCAAAAGGCAGTTTGCTTTTTAGGTGTAAGCAATACGCTTATGATTCAGCGCCTTCATGGCGCTCTTTCAGGACGCCAAGCACATCATCAAGCGGAAGGGACTGCTCCCTCAGCAAAACGAGCAGATGGTAAAGAAGGTCAGCCGCTTCCCATTTCAGCTCTTCAGAATCCCGGTTTTTTGCAGCGATAATGACTTCCGCCGCTTCTTCGCCAACCTTCTTCAAAATCTTGTCAACGCCTTCACGGAACAAATATGTCGTATATGCGCCTTCATGCATTTCAGCCTGCCGTTTGGCAATCACCGTTTCAAGTTCATTGATGATGTCAAAGCGGCCGCCGCCAGTCTGTCTGATATGTTCGCCGGGCGAGAAACAGCTGTAGCTTCCTGTATGACAGGCCGGTCCCGCCGGTTCGACCAGCACGATGAGCGCATCCTGATCACAGTCAAGCCTGATGTCTATCACACGCTGAATGTTTCCTGACGTCGCTCCCTTATGCCAGAGCTCTCCTCGCGACCTGCTGAAAAACCATGTCTCCTTCGTTTCCTGCGTTTTTTCAAACGATTCTTTGTTCATATAAGCAAGTGTCAGCACTTCCTTGCTCACTGCATCCTGGACAATCGCCGGAATCAAGCCGGCTTCATTAAATGTCAACTCGTCTGCCTTGATCATCTTACATTCACCCCGCGCTCTTTTAAATAAGCTTTTACTTCTTTTACAGATGTTTCTTTGTAATGAAAGATAGATGCGGCAAGAGCCGCGTCCGCCTGCCCTTCTGCAAATGCATCATACATGTGGTCCGCATGACCTGCGCCTCCGGATGCAATGACCGGGACTGAAACGGCTTCTGATACACACTTTGTGAGCCTGCAGTCAAATCCGTTCTTTTCTCCGTCTGCATCCATGCTTGTCAGCAGGATTTCACCGGCTCCCCGCTGAACGGCTTCCTTTGCCCATGAAACGGCCTCAAGGTCCGTCTTTTTACGTCCGCCGTGTGTATAAACATAATACTGATCAGCTTCCGGATCGAATTTTGCATCAATCGCGACGACAATGCATTGAGAGCCGAAAAAGTCAGCGCCTTCCGTTATCAGTTCCGGACGGAGAACGGCAGCCGTATTAACGGAAACTTTGTCGGCTCCGGCCCGCAGGATCGTTTTCATATCATCCAAACGATTAATGCCGCCGCCGACGGTAAATGGGATCGCCAGCTTGGCCGCCACTCTTTCAACGACGTCAACCATCGTTTTTCTCCCCTCGTGGGATGCCGAGATATCGAGAAAAACAAGCTCATCAGCGCCTTCACGATCATATACTTCAGCCAGCTCAACGGGGTCGCCGGCATCTTTCAATTCAACAAACTGTACACCTTTGACAACGCGGCCGTCTTTTACGTCTAAACACGGGATAATTCGTTTTGTGATCACTTTTCCGCCACCCTTTCAAGCGCTTCAGCCACGGTAAATTGATTGGTATACAGCGCTTTTCCGACAATGGCGCCAGAGACGCCTTCCGCAGCCCGGGAAGCGAGTGCCTCAAGATCGGCGAGAGAGCTGACACCGCCGGAGGCAATGACTTGTTTACCGGTTGCCCTGGCAAGCTCCACTGTACTGCTGATATTCGGTCCTGACAGCATTCCGTCAGTCGCAATGTCGGTAAAGATAAACACTTCCGCACCTTCATTCGCAAGCTCGCGGCCAAGCTCTTCCGCTCTAACGGAGGAGGTCTCAAGCCATCCTTCAGTCGAAACAAATCCGTCTCTTGCGTCAAGACCGATTGCGATATGCCGGCCGTAAGCTTTCAGCATGTTTTTGACAAACTCGGGATTTGATACGGCCGAGCTGCCTAAGATCACCCTTTCAACACCTTGCGACAAGTAGTCATACACGTCTTTTTCGGTCCTGATGCCGCCGCCGACCTGCACTTTAACGTTGAGCTCATCAGCAATGCTTATGACGTGGCTGTCGTTCACTTTTTTGCCTTCTCTTGCCCCGTCCAAATCGACAAGATGAATCCAGTCTGCCCCCGCTTCAGCAAACCGGGAGGCCATATCCAGAGGGGAATGACCGTAAATCGTTTCTTTTTCGTAATCTCCCTGGATGAGCCTGACGCATTTGCCGTTTCTCATGTCAATGGCAGGGTATACAGTAAACTCGCTCATTTTTTCACCTTCTGTTCTTGTGTAAGCTGCTTGAAACGCTTTAAGATCGACATGCCGACCGCACTGCTTTTTTCCGGATGGAACTGGGCGCCGTATACATTGCCAAGACCGACGACAGCGGGCACACGCACACCGTATTCGGCGCTGGCAAGCAAAGCCTCCTCTTCGATTCCGCTGACATAATACGAATGAACGAAATACGCATATCCTTCTTTCGTCTTTGGTAAAAGCGGAGAGTCGCGGTGGACCGTGAGCAGATTCCAGCCCATGTGAGGCACTTTTAAGCGATCTCCCGCTTGATCACGGTCTTTCAGTTTAACGATTTTTCCTTTCAAAAGGCCGAGTCCTTCTGACGCCCCGCGTTCTTCGCTTTCTTCAAACAAAAGCTGCATGCCGAGGCATATGCCGAGAAAAGGTTTTCCTTCGCTTACGGCATCTTGAATAAATGTTTTCAGGCCGGTCTGGCTTAAAGTCTCCATCGCATCCCGAAAAGCGCCGACTCCCGGAAGGATATAGCTGTCCGCTTTCTTAAGTTCATCCGGATGCTCGGACACGAAATAAGGAGCATCGATCCGTTCAAGCGCTTTAGAGACGCTGTACAGGTTTCCCATTCCGTAATCTATGACACCGATCATTTACAGCATTCCTTTCGTTGACGGAATTCCTTTGACCCGCGGATCGATCAATGTCGCTTCATCAAGCGCACGTCCCAACGCTTTAAAAATCGCCTCGATCATGTGGTGGGTATTCGTACCGTAATGAACGATGACATGAAGATTCATTCGCGCTTCCAGCGCAAACTTCCACAAAAATTCATGGACAAGCTCTGTATCAAATGTTCCGACTTTCCGGCTCGGGAATTCGGCTCTGAACTCGAGGTGCGGCCTGTTGCTCAGATCAATCGCAACCTGGGCGAGCGCTTCATCCATCGGCACCATGCTCGAACCGTAGCGTTTGATTCCTTGTTTATCTCCGAGCGCTTCCAAAAGCGCCTGTCCGAGACAAATACCGATATCTTCCGTCGTATGGTGGTCGTCGATTTCAACATCGCCTTTCGCTTCAACTGAAAGGTCAAACTGCCCGTGTTTTGTAAATAAATCGAGCATATGTGTCATAAACGGGACATCTGTTTGAATATCCGCTTTCCCTTCTCCATCAATATGAAAGGATAATTTAATATCAGTTTCATTGGTTTTTCTTGCCCGTTCGGCTTTTCTCATCAGTTTTCCTCCCGGTTTCTGGATTCAATGGCTCTTGCATGGGCTTCAAGTCCTTCTAATCTTGCAAAGGCTGCGATGTTCTCGGCATTCTCGCGGAATGCATCCCTGCTGTAGGAAATGATGCTGGAGCGCTTTTGGAAGTCAGTCACATTTAGCGGGCTTGAAAATCTGGCTGTGCCGTTAGTCGGCAGAACATGATTAGGGCCTGCAAAATAATCGCCCACCGGCTCTGAACTGTAGCGGCCCAGAAAAATGGCGCCCGCGTGTTTAATCTGTCCGAGCAGGGCGTCAGGCTGAGCTGTTAAAATTTCCAAATGTTCAGGAGCGAGCTCATTGATGACGGAAACGGCTTCATGCATCGTCTTTGTAACATAGATCAAACCGTGGTTGTCAATCGACTGCCGTGCAATCTCTTTTCTCGGAAGATGTTCGAGCTGTTCGTAAACCTCTTTTAAAACAGATTCGGCAAGCTCCTTTGAGTCGGTGACAAGAATGCTCGATGCCATCGCATCGTGCTCAGCCTGTGAAAGTAGATCAGCGGCGATTTCCCGGTGGTTTGCCGTACTGTCAGCGAGGATGGCGATTTCACTGGGGCCCGCGATCATATCGATATCAACCTGGCCGAATACTTCCCGTTTAGCCAAGGCGACGTAAATATTGCCAGGTCCGGTGATTTTATCGACGGGGGAAATGGATTCCGTTCCGTAAGCCAATGCGGCAATCGCCTGAGCGCCGCCCATTTTGTAAATCTCTGTGACGCCAAGCTCGGCCGCAGCCGCCAGCACTCCCGCCGACAATTTGCCGTCTTTTCCCGGAGGTGAGGCAAGGACAATGCGATCGACGCCGGCAACAAGCGCCGGAATGACATTCATCAGGACGGATGATGGGTAAGCAGCCGTTCCGCCGGGCACGTACACTCCCGCTGAATCAAGCGGCGTAATTTTCTGGCCGAGCATCGTTCCGTCCTTGCGGTGGTAAAACCATGATGATGCGAGCTGCCGCTCATGATATTCTTTAATGTTGAAAATCGCCGCCCGAATAATCTCGAGATCCCGTTTTTTGAGCGTGGTGTATGCTTCCTTGATTTCGTCTTCAGAAACGCGAAAGTCAGCCACATCCGCTCCGTCAAATTGCCTTGTGAATGCGGAAACAGCTGAATTCCCGTTCTTTTTCACTTCTTCGATAATGCGGCGGACTGCTTTTCTTTGTTCTTCTGTTCCGGCGTCAATGGTCCGCTTTAGTGAAACCGACGTATTTCCGCTGATGGATTTGATCTTCATTTTGCTTTTTCCCCTTCCACAATAAGAGAAAGTTTTGAAGCCATTTCATCGATGACTGCGTCTTTCATTCGGTAGCTGACAGGATTTACGATGAAACGCGACGTGATATCGCAAATTTTTTCGGTTTCAACCAGACCGTTTTCCCTTAAAGTCTGTCCTGTTGATACGATATCAACGATTCGGCCGGCAAGCCCGATCAAGGGAGCGAGTTCAATCGAACCGTTGAGCTTGATGATTTCCACTTGTTCTCCCTGCTCCCTGAAGTAGCTTGACGCGACATTTGGATACTTGGTCGCAACCCGGGGTGCAACGCTGTCGGCCGCCGTCTCTGGCAGGCCGGCTACGGCAAGACGGCATTTGCTGATGTTTAAATCAAGAACCTCGTAGACATCGCGTTCTTCTTCCAGCAGGACATCTTTGCCGGCGATTCCGACATCGGCCACCCCGTGCTCGACATATGTTGTGACATCCATCGGCTTGGCGAGGATAAAGCGAAGGTTTTCTTCAGGCACTTGAATGATCAGCTTTCTCGAATCGTCGAATTCTTCAGGGAGCTGATAGCCTGCTTTTCGAAGCATATCGGCAGCTTCCTCAAATATCCGCCCTTTCGGCATCGCAATCGTCAATTCCTTACCCATGCTTCTCTTCCTTTCTGGCCCCGATAAAATAGGTCACGTTTTGAAAAGACTTTGTCATTTGGTCAATATCTCCGATTCCCGCTAAGTCCTGTATGACGACTTTTTTGCCTTTTCTTCGCTCTTCTTCGGCAAATTTGATCGCCTCTTTTCTCTGTTCCGTGCTGAAGATGACGACATCGATTTTTTCTTGCTCTTCCGCCGGCTTCAATGCTTCCAGCAGCCTGTCAGTCCTGATGCCGAAACCGGTTGCCGGAGCGGGTGAGTCGAAGCGGCCGAGAAGCTGGTCATATCTGCCGCCGTTTCCGATCGGAAAGCCGACGTTTTCAGCATAGATTTCAAACAAAACGCCGGTATAGTAGCTCATATGGCTGACCATGCCTAAATCGAGCTTAATGTCGTCCGTGCAACCATAGTCGCCGAGCGTCTCCCAAAGCGTCTTCAGTTCTGAAACCGCGCGTTTTCCTTTTTCAGAATCGATGATCGATGCCGCCTTGCTGCACGTTTCAATACCGCCTCTCAACTCCAAAAGCTCGAGCAGCCTGCTTTTATCAATTGAGGATAAATTGAGGGATTTTACATGCTCCCGGTAGCCGACATAGTTCTTTTCGTATAAATAGCGCCGCAGGACATGAGCCCTTTCTTCGTTTCCTAAAACCTCCACAAACAGAGCGTCTGAAATTCCGACATGGCCGATCGAGATTTTAAATGAAGTCAGGCCGGCTTTTTTAAGCGAAAAAATGACGAGCGCAATCACTTCTGCGTCAGCGCTTGTAGATCCATCGCCGATCAGTTCGACGCCGACTTGCTCAAATTCGGCGGCACGCCCGCCTTCACGCTCCTGTGCCCTGAACACATTTGCAGCATAGCCCACTCTGAGCGGGTGATCATCTTTATGAAGTTTTGAGGCCGCTACCCTTGCGATCGGAGCCGTCATATCAGGTCTTAACACGAGCGTCTGCCCCTCCTGATCGAGGAGTTTAAACAACTGCTGATCCAATATGGCCGACTGCACACCAACCGTATCATAAAATTCAAGGGCCGGTGTCTCCATGAACTGATACCCCCACAGAGCCATCACCTCTGTTAATGAAGAGCGCACCTTTTTCTTTGTTTCGTAAAGCACAGGCAGCGTATCCCGCATGCCATGCGGTTTTTCAAACATAAACATCTACACTTGCACCCCCATAACCGTTTGAAGGAAAATTCCGAATCCTTTAGTTCGCTAATATGATAATATGCTAACAGATAAAAGAATCAAAATCAACAGCCGTTCTTAAAATAGACTCCGGCCCGTATCGGAAATGATAACTTTTATGTAATGAACATCTTGATGGTATAATATAAACGATCGCAAATCTTTGCCTTAACCAAACCAGCAACGGGAAGACAGGAGACTCAGAATGAAATTTTTCAAAACTCTTTTTTTTATTTTCTTCGTAGCAGCTCTTATGACCGCCGTTCTTATACTGTTTTCTAAAGATGCGTTAAGCCCGTTAGCCGAAATGCTGCACAGCAGCCATAAGAATGCTGCTGACAATAAAGAAGTACGTCAGCCGCTTGACGTCCCGCTGATCAACCAAATGGACTCGCCGAAGCTTTATAACGGCTGTGAAGTCGCCAGCCTGGCGATGATCTTAAACTACAGCGGATATCATGTCACAAAAAATGAGCTTGCCAATGAGGTGAAAAAAGTGCCTCTGCACTATGAAAACGGCTTAAAGGGAAATCCTAACGACGGCTTTGTCGGAGATATGGAAAACGGACCCGGACTGAGTGTCTACCATGGCCCGATTTACGATTTGGCCTATTCATACGCAGGTACTAAAGCTGTCGATTTGACGGGAAGTGAGCCGGAGAAAATATATGAACAGCTGAATCAGGGAAGACCGGTTTGGGTGATCACCACTGTACATTTCACCCCAGTCAACGATATGGAAACATGGAATACACCGTCAGGCAAAGTCGATGTGACGTACAGCGTTCACAGTGTTGCCGTGACAGGCTATGATGAAGATTACGTTTATGTGAATGATCCGTACGGATATAAAAACAGAAAAACAAACAGAGAACATTTTGAAAAATCATGGAAACAGATGGGCAGTCAGGCGATCGTGATCGCCGCTTAAAAAGGCAGATTAACCCTCTGCCTTTTTTTAGTTCTTTCAACCCCTATTAAAATAAGCCCCTTTACCCTTTCGTCACATCCAAAATACAGAAAACAACCCCATTTCACGTGTTTTATTTACTGTTTTTTCACAATATTCAAATTATTTGTTTACACGTCAGCAAACTCGCATATATGATAGTACCGAAATAGGTGTCTCATCTTATTGCAAATGGACCAGAAACTGCTTTCACCTACGGGAGACAAAATCTGTTTTGAACAATATGTCATGAGGAGGATGAAAATGATGAAGAGATTAGCAGGTACGGTTATTTTGTCAGGTTTGCTCGTCTGCGGGTTTGGACAGGCTCTGTCCGAAAAAGCCTCGGCCGCCGAGGTTGTTCACAAAACGATCGTAGTCGAAAAAGGACAAACGTATGACGGGAAAGGCAAGCGGCTGATTGCAGGTCCGGAGCTCGGGGACGGCAGCCAGCGCGAAGATCAAAAACCGATTTTTAAAGTGGAGAATGGTGCAACGCTCAAAAATGTCGTGCTTGGCGCTCCTGCTGCTGATGGTGTTCACACTTATGGCAACGCTTCCATAAACAACGTTGTTTGGGAAGATGTCGGCGAAGATGCCCTGACTGTCAAAAGCGAAGGAAATGTCACGATTAACGGAGGATCGGCCCGGCTTGCCGCGGACAAAATCTTTCAAATTAATAAAGCGAGCACATTTACCGTGAAAAATTTCACTGCCGATCAAGGAGGCAAATTCATTCGCCAGCTCGGAGGCTCGACATTTAAGGCCGTGGTCAATATTGATAACTGTACGATTACAAACATGAAAGAGGCGATCTTCAGAACCGACAGCAGTACAAGTTCCGTTACGATGACAAATACAAGGTACTCAAAAGTCGGAAAGAAATGGATCGGTGTGAAGCATATTACGGAAAGGAACAATCATGAATTTTAACGGTGATTGCAAATAAAGGCCCCCGTTCCTTATTCAGCGGGGGTCTCCAATCTTTTTTCCATTTCTTCTTTTGTATAGATCAGCCGCATCGGATTGCCGCCGACAAAAGCGCCCGGAGGCACATCTTTATGAACGAGCGTACCGGCGGAAATGACGGCGCCGTCTCCGATTTCGACGCCTGGAAGGATCGTCGTATTGGCTCCGATCATGACTTCATCGCCGATGACAACCTCGCCGAGCCGATATTCTTTTATTAAATACTCGTGCGCCAAAATGGTCGTATTGTAGCCGATCACGGTGTTACGCCCGACGGAGATCTTTTCAGGAAACATGATATCCGGCATAACCATTAAAGCAAATGAGCATTTCTCTCCGATTTTCATCTGCAAAAACGTCCGGTACATCCAATTTTTCATTCCAAGAAACGGCGTATAGCGCGCCGCCTGAATGACGATAAAGTTTTTGATCACTTTAAAAAACGGAACCGTCTGATAGATGTGCCATAAGGAATTGGGGCCGGACACCGGATAGCGCTTCGTTTTTCTCAAGCTTTCTCCACCTCAAGAATGCGAAGGAGATCGCTCATTTGCTGAAGCATAAAATCAGGCTCGTGTTTGGCAAGGCTTTTTTCTCCTTTTATCGTCCACGCAACGCCTGCTGTTTTCGTTCCGGCATTCTTCCCTGCTAATATATCGTGGTAATTGTCACCGATCATGATCGCTTCTTCCGGACGGCTGCCAAGCTTGGAAAGGGCGAGCAAAACAGGCTCGGGATCAGGCTTCGCCCGCTTAACGTCATCCAGCGTCACAACCGTCTCGAAAAAGGCATCAAGCCCGGTCAGTTTAAGCCCCATGATAACGGTGTCCCGCAGCTTTGTCGTGACAATCCCGAGCTTATACCCTTCTTCCGTAAGACGTTCAAGCGTCTCGTAAACCGTCTCATACTCGGTTACCAGTTCATCATGCTTCTGATGATTAAATGTCCGGTACATGCTGATCATTTCTTCAGCCTTATCCTTTTGAATGCTTGAGAACGTTTCATAAAGGGAAGGTCCGATAAAAGCAAGGACATCCTCCCGTTTATAGCGTCCCGGTGCATAATGTTCGAGCGTGTGCAAAAATGAGGCAATAATCAGCTCATTTGTATTGATGAGCGTTCCATCCAAATCAAATAAAACCGTATTAACTTTCATACAAAGCTTCCTTTCTGCGAACGGAATAACCCGGCTTTCTCCAGAAGCGCGAAATCGCGATCGTCAGCAGGACCGCGGTCACAAGCCTGATCAACAAAAGAGGCCAGACCGGAATGCCGAGCGGGATAAATACCAATGTGTCTTCAACAACCGCGTGGCAGGCGACGAGAAAAATAAACGCGAGCGTTACATCTCTTTTGCTGACGCCGTCTTCTTCGACCGCTTTGATCATGACACCGGCCCCGTATGCAAGACCGATCGTCAGCCCGGCAACCATCGTCATTGAGGTGTTCTCCTTCATTCCGAGCATTCTCGTCAGCGGTGCAAACCACTTTGAAAAAGTATGCAGCCAGCCGAGGTCTCTCATATATTGAATGATGATCATCAGCGGTATCACGATGGCTGCAAGCTGAAGGACACCAAGGCCCGCCTTGGTGACGGCTTCAAGCGCAATGTCAAGCCAGCCGGAAGGAGCGGCGCTTTTCGCAGAGATCAAGCCGTATTTAGCCGCATCCTGACCGCCGTGCCAGACAAGGTTAATGATAAAAGCCGAAAAAACGGCGAGACCGATGCGCACGAGCAAAATAAGCCATATTTTAATTCCGACCCTTGAAGCAACGGTCGATTCGATAATCAAATTGTGGCAAAACGACAGCATCACCGCTAAAATAAACACTTCTTTAACCGTCAAATCAAGCGTTAAAATCCCCGCAATTCCGGCATACAAGTTCAGCATGTTTCCGAGCACAAGCGGTATCGCCGCTTCCCCTGACAACCCGAAAATCTTCATCGCCGGCGTGATCAGTTTGATCAACCAGTCCATCACCGGTGTATGCTGAAGCAGGCTGACAATCAGCGTGACAGGAAAAATCACTTTTCCGAGCGTCCACGTCGTTTTCAGCCCCGCCGCAGCGCCGGCTTTTAAAGTTCCCTTCATCGCTGTCTCCCCTTTGTAAAATCGCTACATCTCCTGATACCGTTTAATCTCTCTGCCTTTGAAACGTCTGTAGGCTATCAGCGCAGCCGCACAGAGGATCAGGACGATCGAAATCACCTGTGCGATGCGAAGGTTCGCCGTCAGCATCAGACTGTCCGTTCTAAGGCCTTCGATATAGTAGCGTCCCATCGAATACCAAATGACATAGATTAAGAACAGCTCGCCTCGCTTTAAATTCGCTTTTCTTAAAAGAAGCAGAACGACGACTCCCGTGAAGCTCCACAGCGATTCATACAAAAAGGTAGGCTGATAGTACTGTCCGTCGATATACATTTGATTGATGATAAAATCAGGCAGGTGGAGGTTTTCTAAAAACGCTCTTGACACCGCCCCACCGTGCGCTTCCTGGTTCATAAAGTTTCCCCAGCGGCCGATCGCCTGACCGAGCAGGATGCTTGGAGCAGCGATATCAGCCAGCTTCCAAAACGAAAGCCCTTTGACCTTCGCATAAATGATTCCCGTCAGCACGGCGCCGATCAGACCGCCGTGGATCGCAAGGCCGCCGTTCCATATTTGAATAATCTGGTCCGGGTGTTCACTGTAATAGCCCCATTGAAAAATGACATAGTACGCCCTTGCGCATAAAATCGCAATCGGGATCGCAAAAAGCACCAAATCGACAAAGGTGTCCTTATGCAGTCCCCTCCGTTCGCCTTCCCTGACCGCCAGCCACAAGCCCAGCAAAGCGCCAAGGCCGATGATAATGCCGTACCAGTGGACAGCAATCGGCCCCAGGTGAAAAGCAATCGGATTTAAAGGTTCAATCGTTTCATTCATATTGTCAGCTCCTATTCTTCAAGCTCACCATCTTCAATCACATCCGCAAGCTTATGGGTAAATTGCTCAGCGGCATTCAGCCCCATTCTCTTCAGTCTGAAGTTCATTGCGGCCACTTCGATGATAACGGCAAGGTTTCTTCCCGGACGAACCGGAATTGTCAGCTTCGGAACGTCTGTATCAATAATTTTCATCGTGTCTTCTTCAAGCCCTAAGCGGTCATACTGCTTTCCTTGCTCCCAAAGCTCCAGACTCATGACAAGGGTAATCCGTTTAAAGCTTCTGACCGCCCCCGCGCCGAATAACGTCATGACATTGATAATGCCAAGACCTCTGATTTCCAGGAGATGCTCAATTAATTCAGGCGCGCTTCCGATCAATGTATCCTGGTCTTCCTGTCTGATCTCAACGCAGTCATCCGCCACAAGGCGATGGCCTCTTTTGACAAGTTCCAAAGCCGTTTCGCTTTTTCCGACGCCGCTCTTTCCGATAATGAGCACCCCGACGCCGTAAACGTCGACGAGGACGCCGTGAATCGCAGTTGTCGGAGCAAGCTGGCTTTCAAGAAAATTCGTCAGACGGCTCGTCAGGCGCGTCGTCTTCAACGGGGATCGAAGCACAGGCACACCGTTTTCTTCGGAAGCCTCGATGAGTTCAGGCGGAATCGGCAAATCACGGGAAAGGATGATCGCCGGTGTAATTTCCGTGCATAACGACAGCATCCGCTGCTTTTTTTCTTCCTCTGGAAGCTTTTCAAAAAAGGTAATCTCGGTCTTCCCAAGCAGCTGAACCCTCTCTTTAGGATAGTATGTAAAATAACCAGCCATTTCAAGGCCCGGTCTTGATAAATCGCTCATCGTAATCGGGCGGTTGATCCCTTCTTCTCCGCTGATGAGCTCAAGCTTAAATTTATCCATCACATCTTTTGTTCGAACTTTCGGCACGATTGATGCACCCTCCTCTTCTCAGATGAAGAACTAGACATTCAGCTTTATTCTATCACTTTCAAAATGAACCTAAAACATTTTTTGAAAATGGCCGCCTTGACACTTCGATGAAGTGCTTTCTTTCAAAGCGAAAAATCAGTAGTATGTAAAGAGGAACGCGAAAAGGAAGTGAAGAACCGTTGAAATACAATATCCATGATACAACCGTGCTGAACGAAGACATTTTGACCCCGGAAGAAAAAGAGACATGGGTTCTCTATATGAAAGTACTGACCGCTGCCGGCCTGGGGGATGTCTCCGAATGGATGAAGCTCGATCTCAGCATGCCGCAAATGAAGGTTTTAATGCTTCTGAACAACCACGGCACACTGAAAGTCTCCGAGATCGCTGAAAAAATGGGCGCTTCCCTTTCAAATATGACCGGACTGCTCAGCCGCCTTGAACAAGCGAACTTCATCAAAAGAACACATTCCGAGCAAGATCGGAGAACGATTGTTGTTGAACTAACCGAAGATGCAAAGGGGATTTTTCGAAGCCTTTACAAAAAAGGCCACGAAAAGCTCAAAAAAGCGCTCCAGAAGCTGAATGAACAGGAAAAAATCAAAGTGAATGAAGGCCTTACCATTCTTGAACAAGCGTTAAAAGCTGACGATGAATAGACAAGCTGCCCGGAAACCGGCGCAGCTTTTTTTGTTGAAAAATTTCTTTTGACAAAACGTGTTTTTTTAAGGATGATTAAAATAGTTCACTCAAAGTGAATTATTCATTTTGAATTAATAAAAAAGGAGGATAAATGGTGTGAACCAAAAGTGGGCCGTTTTATTATTTACGATCGGCGTGTTTATGGCTGCTTTAGACAATGGCATCATTTCAGCCGCACTGACGACAATCAACGATTCGTTTCAAGTATCCCCCTCATGGGGAGCTTGGGGCATCACGCTTTATACGCTCGGTTTGGCAGTCAGCGTCCCGATCGTCGGAAAGCTGTCTGACCGGTATGGACGAAAAAAGCTGTTTATCATCGAAGTCTTGCTGTTTGGCGCCGGTTCGCTGCTGGTTGCATTGAGCCAAAACTTCCCGATGTTTTTATTGGCGAGGCTGATTCAGTCGCTTGGCGGCGGCGGAATCTTCATTATCGGAAGCTCGCATATTCTCACTGCGCTGCCTAAAGAAAAACAGGGAACCGCACTGGGGCTTTTAGGTGCGATGAACGGGATCGCGGCAGTGCTCGGTCCGAATATCGGCAGCTTTATTTTGGATATGACCGGAAGCTGGCACTGGCTGTTTTTGATCAACCTTCCGATTGCCGCAGCGCTGATCATTCTCAGCGTTCCATTGATGAAGGAAACAAAAGGCGGAACACAGAAGCCGCTCGATCTGGCCGGAACTGTGCTGTTGTCTCTCGCGATTTTAGCTGTGATGTACGGAATAACGAATATAAACGGCCAGCACATGTCCGCCGCCCTGTCCGATCCAAAAGTATACTGTTTTCTTCTGATCGGCTGCGCGCTTTTTGCGGGACTCATCTTTTACGAAAAACGCATAGAACTGAAAGGCGGCGACCCGATACTTGCCTACAGCTTATTAAAAAACAAGGTGTTTCAATGGACGCTTTTTATCGGATTTTTATCCGGCGGACTCTTGGCAGCCGTCATTTTCATTCCTGCATATGCGGAACAATATTTGCATGTCGCTCCTGAAAAAGCGGGGTATTGGATGACGCCTCTGGCGCTGGCTTCAGGAATAGGAGCAGGGCTCGGCGGAATGCTCGCCGATCGGAAAGGACCGGTAAAGGCGGCATGGCTTTCGGGAATCATTTCGTTCGCCGGGTTTTTACTTTTATCCGTCTGGGTGACAGAGAAGTGGGAATTTGTTTTGGCAAGCATTATCGCAGGGATCGGTTTTGGTTTTCTGTTAGGCGCGCCGTTAAATATGCTTGTATCAGAGGCAGCAAAACAGGATTACGGGACAGCGCTCGGTACATTATCGCTCGTCAGGCAGATGGGGATGACTTTGGCGCCCGCGCTGTATGCGGGATATATAACGGCCGGCTACGAAAATATCGGCACACATATCAAACAAAAACTGAATGATGCAGGGACGCCTTTAAATGAATTTACAGGCGGCGAGACGGACTTATCGCGTCTGAACGAGTCACTCAGCCAGATTCCCGACCCAAAAGTCAAGGACATCATAAGCGAAGCGATCCATGAAAGTGTGGGAACGGGGTTTTTCAACCTCTATTTCACAGCCGCCGTCCTTTCCCTTGCCGTCATCGCTTCTGTCAGCATTTTATCGCTTTACAGAAAAAAACAAACCGACACGGCAACCCGTCTGAAAAAAGATGTGACAAACTAAAAAGCATTTGCTCCCCTTAGGAAAACAAATGCTTTTTACGTTCACAAATGAATACCGCCGCCAGCCAAAAGCCGATTACAGCCATTGGGAGGTTTTTTATACATGACGGCTCAAGTGTCGCTTGCTTTAACATCATGCCGGCCGGCGGAAGGCTCCCCGACAATTGCCGCCGGGCTGAGCCCGCCCCTGCTGTTTGGTCTATTAAAAAGGATTTCATGCCATCATCTTTTGTCGTCAATTTCCACATCTGAGACCTGCTTTTGCCGCCGTATTGATCAGAAGCTGCGGCGTACCAGAAATAGGTTGTATTCGGCTGTAAATCCTTCCATGTCACTGAAGCCGTCTTTCCGCTTTTCACCGTTTTTGCTTTCCCAATTTCCTTGTTCGAAAAGACATTCAGCTCAAAATAATCGGTTTCAACCTTTTTCTTCCGCGGTTTCAGATCCGTTTTGATGTTGAACTCGTCTTTCGGGCCGAATTGGTGCGGATCATAAAAATTATAGTCGTCGAGATATGGCGAATACGTTTTGACATGGATCGTGTCATGCTTCGGATCCACATGAAGAATTCTTAAATAACCTTGGCCTCCTTCAGGACCGCCCTGATAGTCGGCAAGCATTTGATACACTTTGCGATCCGGCTTGCCGTCCCCGTTATCATCAAGCTTATCGACTTTTAAGTTGGAGCTGTGATAGTGGCCGCTCAACACGGCGATCACATTCGGATTCCGCTTGATGATCTGTTCAAATATTTTCTCCCCGATTGGACTTCTGCTTCCGCTGACAAGCAAAAACTCGTGAAATGACAAAATCGCTTTTCGATCGGGATGGCGTTTCAGAACATCATCTATCCACTTCAGTTCTTTTTTTCCGATTCCCCACCCCATCGATACCATGATATAGTCGTTTCCTCCGCTGGAAATGAGATCGTAATGCCCTTTGTTATTCTGATAAGACCCGCCGTAATGCGGTTTTTGTTTAAAACGTCTTTCACCGAAATACCTGCCGAATTTCAAATAAGAGCGGTCTTTATGGCTGACATCGTGATTGCCCGCCAGCACGCCGTAAGGAACTTGATGGTCGTCGAGAACTTTCATGAACTGGTCGGCGCGCTTCCATTGCAGCGGCTGATCCGCTTCATCCACAAGATCCCCTGTATGAAAGACGTACTGAATGTTCAGCTTGTCCTTTTGTTCGGCGATCCACTTGACCTGACGTTCAAAAATGTGCGGATAGCTTTCCGAATAATATTGCGTATCAGACATCCACACAAATGTATAGTCATTTTGCGAAAGCTGAATTTGATCCTGAATGATGATGCTCGCCTTGGATTGTCGGACATAATCGGCAGCTTTGATGCTTCCTTTGAGGGTGAAAGATTTGTCATCCTTTGCAACATGGAATGTCAGCGTCTCCCACCTCTTGCTCGACCAATTCCAGGCGAACATGGAGACTTTTCTGCCGGGAAGCGAACTCCCGCGCCACAGCACTTCCACCTTGTCGTTCGGCCCCGTATTTTCATCCACTTTGACATCAAAGCGATGGTACGGAAACTTTGTTGTTGATGACATTTCAAAACCTTTACCGTCAGGTGCGGACATGCTGCTGCGCTCTTCTTTTGTCAGTGCCTTTTCCCCGCTGACCGCAAAGCTTTGCGGAGGTTCCGTCACGCTTTCGTTCGCTGACACATCAACATGCTCTTCGTCTTTTACAGTGTACTGAAACCCTTGATGGAATGACACTCTCATCTTATCTTTTGTCGGGTCCTTGACGCGGACGGCCAGCTTAGCCTGTGTGCTGCCGGGGGCATTTTTGACTTGGGCGGGCTTGTCCGGCTTTTCCTCTTTAATATAAAATGCCTTTTTCACGATTGACAGGTTGCCGGCGCTGTCCTCCGCTTTTATTTTCAATTCGTGCTTTCCCGCATCCAGGCCGGCGGAAGATATAAAATAGGGAAGCGCTATTTTTTTGCCGTCAAGAACGGCTTTGATGCTTTTCACGCCGCTCCATTTATCGTGTGCGGCCGCATTGATCTCAAACGATCCTTTATACGTCCTGCCGCCTTTTAATGACGTTTTGATCTCAGGGCCTGTGTTATCGATTGTCACCCTGCGGATGAGCCTTTCTTCGCCATTTTCCGCTTCAACGATGTGCGGCCCTTCATCCCAGGCGCGTGTATGCCATTGACTGACGAGCGATGTAAACTTGGCTTTCGGAATCGAAAAACGGAATTCATACCATTCGCGCGCCCCTGGGCCGTCGCCGGCCGGAAGCTCAGCTTTCGGATCGTCATACCGCTCATCGCGGATGATGGTTCCATCCGCTAAGATAAGGCGGGGATTCTTGAGGACAAAATCATCCCTGTTTTCTTCTGCAGATTGTTCAAATGGGGTTGACTTCGTGCCTGAACGAACTTTAATCGTAAACGGCTTTCCTTTTTTAAATTCCTCCGGAGAAACCGGAACCGTAATCGTCGTATACCGGCGGCGCGAATCGTCAAAAACTTTTTGAACCCTCGTGCCGATAGTTACAGCATTTTTAAAATACAGATTTGTTTGATTGACATCGAAGGCAAAGTAGGCTTTTTTTTCAAGCGCTGATTCACCTTTTTTTTGTTCAATTCCGTCAATCCGAATTGTCGTTTCAGAAGGCGGCTTTTCTGATGTGGCTTTCAGCAGCATCTTTCCGGAAACGGTTCCGCCTTCGCTTACATTCAGCCTGAGTCCCTTCAAAATCCGCTGATCAAGCGGTATCGTTTTCTTTTCAGTCGCCGTAACATTTGATCCATCGCCGGCCCGCATATAGTATTCCACTTTTTCTTTACCAATGAGCTCGGCAAAATAGATATTGTGACGGTACAAACCGTCATTGCGGCTTTTTTCAACACGGACTTCAGTAAACGGCTCATCATCATTCATACGGTAGAAAAACTGCGCCTGTTTCACTTGCCGATTGTCTTTCATATCAGCTAAGAGCTGAATCGTTTCACCCGGTTTGACCGCTTGATGATCCGTCATATCATGGATCGCCGGCTTTTCTCTGTCAGGCATGACCGTCACCGTCTGTGAAGGAACCTGCGCCTTCAGGAGCGAACCAGGAGACGGTTTTTCTTCCCCGGCCGATATCATTTTCATATGCTTCGTTCCGTCCAGCGGATATCGATAAAGAAGCGCTTTATTTTTAGTGACATCGGTTTTATCCGGCTCGCTTTGATAACGGGCGGATGCGACCTCTTCCCCGCTGTTTGTGCAGATGATCACTTCCCTCGGCCCGGTATTCGCCATGCCGCTCCCTTTGAGAACAGAAAGCGTTTTGCCTTCATGAAGGTGAACACCGTAATGCTGATTGAAGTCATCTTCCGTCAAATGCCCGTTTGAGCGGTTTTTTACCCAAAACACGTGTGTTTGACCGGAAGGAATCGTCACATCATCATGTTCAAAAGGCCAGGTGGTATCTGATTCCTTGCCCTTTTCAGGATGTCTGTATTTCATTTTGTAGCTGTTCAGATGAACAGCTTTATTGGTATTGTTATAAACTTCAATAAATTCATAGCCATCCTTTGCACCGGTGTTTGACGTGTCGACAGCCATTTCTGTGATCAACAGTTCCGGAAGCTTTTGGGTATCTGTACGCATGCCTTTCAGGGCGACAGTATACACATCCGTCTTCACAGAGGAACGACCGGCTTGAGCTTCAATGTAATACTGGACTTTGTCGGATGCTATGGATTCGCTTTCCAATTTGGCAATATAGCCGTTCTGTTTGCCCGGCTCCACTTCCATCGGAATCGCCCGATACGGCAATTCGTCATGCTGCTTGTAATACAGAATGACCGTGTCGGCGGCCGCCTCCGCGGAAAAATATAAGTCGTCTCCTTTTTTTACTTGTTCAACAGAAGTATGCCTGATGGCCGGTGAACGAGGCTGAATGCGCTCTTTTCCCGCCGCGGACGAAATCGGCATCTGTAAGGCAAAAAGCAAAACTGCGGCCAGAAACAAAAGGGTTTGGCGATTTCTGTACTTTTTCATCGTCTACCTCCCTTTCGTATTTTGCCTTTACAGATCATTTTTATGAAAGAGACATCCGTGCAAAAAAAAGAAGCCTGATGATTCATCAGACTTCAGTTTATTTTTTGGACATCGGTTCGATAATTGCTTTTTGAATGAGCAAGTGGAAAACCGACAGGACGATCGACGCAAAAATGGCTGTCCCAAAGCCGTCAAGGTCAAAACTGTCCCCCATAATGGACGCGGTCATATAAAGAGTAATCGCATTGATGATAAACAAAAATAAACCTAACGTAATCACCGTGACAGGCAGCGTCAAAATCACGAGCACCGGCTTCACAAACATATTTAAGATCGATAAAATCACGCTTGCCGTAATGGCTGCCCCGATGCTTCTGACGTGAACCGCATCAAAGTAACCGGCAATGACGATTAATAATAAGGCATTGACAAGAACGTTTATGATCCATTTCATCATCTGTCGACTTCCCCTTCATTCGGCACTAGGAATACCCAGACTATATAAATCAGCAGGACGGGAAATCCGATCGAAAATATAAATAATAGAACCGTAATGATTCTCAGCAACGACGCATCCATATTTAAATATTCAGCAAGACCCCCGACGACCCCGGCAATCTTTCTGTCTGTTTCGGATCGAAATAGCCTTTTCATTGTATCACTCCTGTGTATGGTTTAAATGGATCGATCCTGTCTTCGATTCCAAAAAAACAGTCATGCTATGATCATGATTTTGATTTGCTTTTAGATACATTTCTTTCTGGATTGTCTCGTTTTTTTCTTTTAAAATTTCCGCATCTGACAGATCATGAGACAGAGAACCGAGATTGCTTTTCAGCTCCGCTGTTACAGCGCAGTCCCGGGGAACATTCAGCTCTACGCTTCCAGTCGTTGTTTTCACATATGCCGTCCGGCAGTGCGGATTTTTGACTGTTGCAGCAATATTGCCGTTAAAGCTCTGCAGGTCAAGGGCATCGCATGAACCTTTTAGATCGATCAATCCATTGATGGTTTCCGCTTCAATCTCTCCGCAAGTATGGTCGGCAAGTTTGATTTGTCCATTTGCAGTTTCCAATGAAGCTTTTCCTGCCGTGAGAGCAGAGAACGACAGCACGCCGTTCGTCGTTTTGGCGGACAGCTCTTTTACGTTTAAATGTTCCCCTCTGACCGGGCCGTTAAACAGCTTAAAGCGGATTTTGCCGTACTCTTTGTCCGGTATATAGACGGTAAGGTTGGTCTTCATTGTTTTTTTCTCCGTACGGATCGTGAACTTATCGCCTTCCACACCGCAGTCGATATGCTGGAGAAAAGCCTGCCTTGCTTCATCCTGATTTTCGGTGCGGTACACTTTTGCCTGGCATTCGACTCTGATGTCGGAATCGCTCCATGGTACAAGGTTGACGCTGCCGTTGGCAAGCTGAATATCCAGAGTCGAAAAATCGGAGTCTTTGAACTGGAATATATGCTGGACCTCGAACGATTGCCCGAAATTCAAATCCAGGTCTGCTTCTTTCACTTTTTTTACAGCGGTATCAATCCATTCGAACAGTTTCGAACCGATCGAAGGCTTCGGTTCTTTTTTCTTTTCGCTGTAGAAGTCCTCCGCATCAATGACATCCTCAGACAGAGCTGTCACCTTGCTCTCTGTTTCCCTGTAGTCTTCTTCAAGTTTTTCGATCAGGATCAGCGCCTCTTTCGCAGACAGCTTTCCTTCCTCGACCAATTTTAAAATTCGCTCTTTCTCCTGTTTCATGAAAAGCTCCCCCGTTCTCCTTCTTTTAGGCCTGAGTCAGCATTTTAATCCCTTGAACAACGTTCCAGACCACAATAATCAAACTGATGATCCCGAAAAAAACGAAACCTCCGATCATGAAAATGACCGCCAAATAACCGCCGTCATTAAAGATAAGCGAACCGCTGATCGCACCTGCTGCCAATATGACTACGCTTATAAACGGAATAATATGCGAAATAAGCGAACGCATTGCATGCTTTTTCGTTTCTTGATCATCTGTTATAAAATACGCAGCGATTGGCAAAATAAGCGGGGCAAAAAAAACGCTAAAATAACAAATTGCAGAAATCAGCGCGTTGTTTCTCGTCATACAAAACACTCCTTATCGATGTAAAGCGTTCTTGTGAGTCTAATGTACAGTGACCTTATACTCAGTTTACGTGTATCATGGCCTTTTGGTTTCATTTTCATTCGATCGGCGTGCGTCAAACTTCGCGAATTGATTTTTTTAGATTTTATGAATAGATTCTTTTTTTATAACCCTTTAAAATATGTGGCAAAGCTAAAGAAAAGGAGCGAGCGTTATGAAACAGAAATCGGAAGTACACGCCTCATCCGCCTCCCAGCTTCTTAGTCTGATTCAAGAACAAAAAAGGATGAATCAGGAGATCGTGAACCGATTGGAAGCGATCAACTCCGCTCCTCCGCTTTCAAGCGAAATCCGCTATTTAAAGGTTCTGCTGAACAGCAGCAGCACTCACATTTTAAACAGTATGATTGAAGCGGCCAAACACATCAGCCGGACTGAACGTTAAACGTTCTCATGAAGTTCGTTTGATATTTCAAGCAGATTTCCGTCGGGATCTCTGATATAAACCGAAACGATCGGTCCTTCAGCGCCCGTCCGCTCTGCGGGGCCTTCTTCAATCTGAATGGACAGCCCCTCCAGATGACGGATCACATCATCAATGTCTGTATTTGTGATGAAACACAGGTCCTGGGAGCCGGGCACCGGGTGCTGTGCCTTCGGCTCAAACTCTTTTCCGGCCTCGTGGAGGTTTATTTTTTGCCTGCCGAATGTCAGCGCTTTTCTTCCTTCTCGAAAAGTGACCGCATCCATCCCCAACACACGGCTGTAAAATTCGCATGTCGCATCAATGTCTTTTACCGTCAGGACCAGATGATCCATCCGATCGATCTTCATCACCCCATCCCCCTTTATGGTTTGTTTTTTACGTTATAACAGCTATTGAATAAAAGAGCAATGAAAATCTTTTGAACAAAGCTTGCCGCTGAGCATTCGGCCATTGAAAAAGCTGCCGACGTGACATCGGCAGCATGTTTTTTACGGTTTGACAGCTTCTTTTTCTTGAAGCCGCTTCTTCATTCTGTTTTTGTCGCGTTCAATGATCGGTTTTAAATAGCGGCCGGTATATGACCCTTCGACTTTCATGACTTCTTCGGGCGGTCCGGAGGCCACGATCGTCCCCCCGCCGTCTCCGCCTTCAGGACCCAAATCGATCAAATAATCAGCTGCTTTTATAATATCGAGATTGTGTTCGATTACAAGCACGGTATCTCCGTTATCGACCAGGCGCTGCAGAACGGCTAAAAGCCTTGCGATATCATCGACATGCAGTCCTGTCGTCGGCTCGTCCAAGATATAGAGTGATCTTCCCGTTGAACGGCGATGAAGTTCAGATGCCAATTTGACCCGCTGCGCTTCTCCCCCGGAAAGCGTTGTAGCCGGCTGTCCGAGCGTAATATAGCCAAGACCGACATCATAGAGGGTCTGCAGCTTGCGCTTGATTTTCGGGATGTTCTCAAAAAATTGAACGGCATTTTCGACCGTCATCTCAAGCACATCAGAAATGTTTTTACCTTTGTATGTGACCTGAAGCGTTTCACGGTTGTACCTCTTTCCGTGGCAAACCTCGCAAGGAACGTATACATCTGGCAGGAAGTGCATTTCGATTTTGATAATTCCGTCGCCTTTGCAGGCTTCACAGCGCCCGCCTTTGACGTTAAAGCTGAAGCGCCCTTTTTTGTATCCTCTGACTTTCGCTTCATTCGTCTGGGCAAACACGTCACGGATGTCATCGAACACGCCGGTATATGTGGCCGGGTTTGACCTCGGCGTCCGGCCGATCGGAGACTGGTCGATGTCGATCACTTTATCGAGGTGCTCGATTCCTTTTATTTCTTTGTACTCTCCCGGTTTTGCCTTCGCCCGATGCAGCTTCTGAGCCAGCGTTTTGTGGAGAATTTCATTGACGAGCGTGCTTTTCCCTGATCCCGATACACCGGTGACAGCTGTGAAGACGCCGAGCGGAAACTTCACGGAAACATTTTTCAAGTTGTTTTCCTTTGCGCCTTTTACCTCGATAAAACGGTTGTCAGGCTTTCTTCTCTCGGCAGGAAGAGGAATGAATTTTTTCCCTGAGAGGTACTGCCCTGTCAGCGATTGATCATCGTTCATCACTTCTTCCGGTGTTCCGGCGGAGATCACTTCTCCCCCGTGTACGCCCGCGCCGGGTCCGATATCAATTAAATAATCGGCGGCAAGCATCGTATCCTCGTCATGCTCGACGACGATCAAGGTGTTTCCGATATCCCTCATGTTTTTGAGCGTATCAATCAAGCGGTCGTTATCGCGCTGATGAAGACCGATTGACGGCTCATCAAGGATGTAGAGGACACCGGTCAGCCTTGAGCCGATTTGCGTTGCAAGCCTGATCCGCTGCGCTTCTCCTCCCGACAGAGTGCCGGCTGCGCGGCTGAGCGTCAAATAGTCAAGCCCGACATTGTTTAAAAATCCAAGGCGCTCTTCAATCTCCCGCAAAATGAGGTTGGCGATCTTCATGTCTTTTTCCGAAAGTTCAAGTTCACGGAAAAATTGAAGTGCGTTAGAAACCGACATTTCGGTTATCTTGCCGATGTGAAGGCCGTTTATCAGCACGGCGAGGGATTCCTTTTTCAGACGGTAGCCTTTGCATGAAGGGCACGGCTGATTGGCCATGTATTTTTCCATCAGTTCACGAACATAATCAGAGCTCGTTTCTTTATAGCGCCTTTCGATATTGCGGATGACGCCTTCGAACTCAATGTAGTTTTCCCGGACCTGTCCGAAGTCGTTTTCATATCTGAAATAAATCTGCTCGTCTCCGCTGCCGTAAAGGATCTTTTCAAGCTGGTGCTTCGGCAGCTCCCTGACCGGAACATCCATATCGATTCCATAATGGCTGCATACCGCTTCAAGCAGCTTCGGATAATACTGAGAGCTTTGCGGTTCCCAAGGCGCAATCGCATTCTCCTTTAGCGACAGCTCATCGTTTGGAATGACGAGTTCTACATCGACTTCCAGCTTGGACCCGAGACCGTCACAGCTCGGACACGCGCCGAACGGGCTGTTGAAAGAGAACATTCTCGGCTCCAGTTCACCGATTGAAAAACCGCAGTGCGGGCAGGCATGATGTTCGCTGAAAAGCAGCTCTTCCTGTCCGATCACATCGATGATCACGCGGCCTTCGCCGAGGCGGAGCGCCGTTTCGAGCGAGTCTGTGAGACGGGCTGTTACGCCTTCTTTTATGACGATGCGGTCGACGACGACTTCGATCGAATGCTTTTTATTCTTTTCAAGCTCGATGTCTTCTGAGAGGTCGTTCATTTCGCCGTCGATCCGGACTCTCACATAGCCTTGCTTTCTGATTTGATCGAGCACTTTCACATGCGAACCTTTTCTTCCCGAGACGATTGGCGCGAGCACCTGGAGCTTCGTGCGCTCAGGATATTCCAAAATTCTGTCCGTCATCTGTTCGATCGTTTGCGAGGTAATTTCAATGCCGTGAACCGGGCAGACCGGCTTTCCGATTCTGGCAAACAGCAGCCGGAGATAATCATAGATTTCCGTCACCGTTCCGACTGTCGACCGGGGGTTCCGGCTCGTCGTTTTCTGATCGATGCTGATCGCCGGTGACAGACCTTCGATCGCATCGACGTCAGGTTTGTCCATCTGTCCTAAAAACTGGCGGGCATATGCGGAGAGAGACTCGACATAGCGCCGTTGCCCCTCTGCATATATCGTATCGAACGCAAGGGATGATTTCCCTGATCCCGAAAGACCTGTCAGCACGACAAGCTGGTCCCTCGGAATAGAGACATCGATATTTTTCAGGTTGTGGGCCCTTGCACCTTTCACCTCAATTCGTTTCGTTGCCATTCTCTATTCATCCTTCCGATTTTAACTCTAGGAGCAAGTCGCGAAGCTCAGCGGCACGTTCAAAGTCAAGCGCTTTTGCGGCTTCCTTCATGTCGTTTTCCATTTGAGCGATCACTTTTTCCCGCTCTTTCTTCGTCATCTTCGAAAGCTTCGGCTCCTCTTTTACTTGATATTCTTCCTGCTCTTCAGCAGCATGAGTTGCCCGGATGACGTCCCTGATCTTTTTGTTGATCGTTTTCGGCGTAATGCCGTGTTTCTCATTATAAGCCTCCTGCTGTTCGCGGCGGCGCTTCGTTTCATTGATTGCGATTTCCATCGAATTGGTGATTTTGTCGGCATACATGATCACGCGGCCTTCGGCATTTCTGGCGGCGCGGCCGATCGTTTGGATGAGCGAACGCTCAGACCGCAAAAAGCCTTCTTTGTCTGCGTCAAGGATGGCGACAAGTGAAACCTCGGGAATATCGAGTCCTTCCCTCAGCAGGTTGATGCCGATGAGAACGTCATGCTTGCCGAGGCGAAGATCGCGGATGATCTCGATCCGCTCCAGCGTTTTAATCTCGGAATGCAGATACGTGACCTTGATTCCGATTTCCTTCAGATAATCCGTCAAATCCTCGGACATTTTTTTCGTCAGCGTAGTGACGAGGACGCGTTCATTCCGCTCGATTCTCTGCTGGATTTCGCCGATCAGATCATCGATCTGCCCTTCAATCGGCCTTACCTCAATGATCGGATCGAGGAGCCCTGTCGGCCGGATGATCTGCTCTACCATTTCAGGCGTATGCTCAAGTTCATAAGGGCCCGGCGTAGCCGACACATACACGATGTTGTGAATGTGCTTTTCAAACTCTTCAAACCTGAGCGGACGGTTATCCAAAGCGGAAGGGAGCCTGAATCCGTGATCGACGAGAACCTGTTTTCTCGCCTGGTCTCCGTTGTACATTCCTCTGATCTGCGGCATGGTGACATGCGACTCGTCTATGACCATCAGAAAATCGTCCGGAAAGTAATCGAGCAGCGTATATGGAGTCGAACCTGCCGGACGAAGCGTCAAATGTCTTGAATAGTTTTCGATGCCCGAACAAAAGCCCATTTCGCGCATCATTTCCAAATCGTATCTCGTCCGCTGTTCCAGACGCTGGGCTTCAAGGAGCCTGCCTTCTTCACGAAGCGCTTTAAGGCGCTCTTCCAGCTCCTCTTCAATGTTTATGATCGCTTTCTTCATCTTTTCTTCCCGTGTGACGAAGTGGGAAGCCGGGAAGATCGCGACGTGTTCCCTCTCCCCTAAAATTTCGCCTGTCAGGGCATCCACTTCCCTGATCCGTTCAATTTCGTCCCCGAAAAATTCAACCCGGATGCAGTGCTCATCCCTTGAAGCCGGGAAAATCTCGACGACATCGCCGCGCACCCTGAATGTTCCGCGCTGAAAGTCGATATCATTCCGTGCATATTGGATGTCAACGAGCTTTCTGAGCAGCTCATTCCGCTCGATTTCCATTTCCGCTCTGAGCGAGAGCACCAGTTCCCTGTATTCCTCAGGAGAACCCAAACCGTAAATACAAGAGACACTCGCCACAATGATGACATCTTTGCGTTCAAAAAGAGCAGATGTGGCGGAGTGCCTTAATTTATCAATCTCATCGTTAATGCTGGCATCTTTTTCGATAAATGTATCAGTCTGAGGCACGTAAGCTTCAGGCTGGTAATAGTCATAATAGCTGACAAAATATTCGACTGCGTTGTTTGGGAAAAATTCCTTAAACTCGCTGTACAGCTGTCCGGCGAGCGTTTTGTTGTGGGCGATGACGAGAGTCGGTTTGTTGACTTCTTTAATCACGTTTGACATCGTAAACGTCTTTCCTGTACCGGTCGCCCCCAAAAGCGTCTGATGCTTTCTGCCTTCATTGATTCCTTTGACAAGCTGATCAATCGCTTTCGGCTGATCCCCCTGGGGCTGATAATTCGAGACTAATTCAAAGCGGTCTTTCACAAAAAAGCCTCCGTTTCTTTACGAAATCTTCCTGCTTATTATTTTAACACACCCGAAGTAAAAATACGAACTAAAGTTCGGTTTCTGTGTTTTTCCACAAAAGCCGGCCCTTCCTGATCTATCAAAAAACCCCTCCTTTTTGTCATCAAAAGCAGGGCTTCACGGCAATCATTCTTACGGTTTCTATGAGTCTTCCTTCTTTTCGCCCGCCTTTTTCGCCGCATAGAGCGAACCGGCTACGAGCGATACAATATCAAGTCCTACAATAAAAAAGGTTTCCGTATAACCTTTTAAATATGAAGCGAACAACAGCGCTGCGGTCAGCGCAATCCCGACGTAATGGTTATAGGTCACCCTTGTAAAAAACAAGACAAGCAAGAAAGGAAATATCAGTGCAAAAACGGCTTTTGTAAACACAAAAACCCTCCTCACGTTTCTTGATCTTATTCGATTATATTAAAGAACAAAGAAACGGACAAACATGGACACTCATTCATTTTGTCCATCATCATGCCACGTTATTCGGAATCAGACGTTAAAAGGCGAAAAAGAACGAGATTCCGGCGGCCAGGAGGTTCGGCATGGCGAAAATGGCGAGCGTGTTTGCCAGTTTGCCGTTCCACTCCCTGTGCTCTTTCGTTTCCGAATCGTGATTTCCCCTGAACCGGTCACCGCTGACAAATACGCCGGAACATAAAGCAGACAGCAGAATCGCGCCTAGTCCGGCGGCTCCCGAAACTTTGAAAATCAATGTCCAATCCCCGGCCGCAGCCGAAATCAATACAGCTATCAAACAAACAAAAACACCGCCGAGAAAAGCCTTTTTCATCAATCATTCTCCTTCAATCAGTTCTATCCATCATCCTAGCGGAACGTTTTGTAAAAGACAACCAAAAAGTTTCCCTAAAAGGAAAAGCAAAAGCGCCCGAATAAGCGGCGCTTTATTAACATCAATTATTCTGTTTCTTGTGAGGCGGCTGCCTCGGCATGCTTCATCGCCGCATCCTCTTCTTTTACAAAGATGATGCCAAGCTCATGATGCTCTCCTTCATATGAAGCTCTTTGTTCAAAACGAATTTCATTGTTTAAACCGACGACTTCAAGTTTGAAGAAAGCACCGTTTTTCTGAAGCGCTTCGTAGAAATCCGCCGCATTTTTCACTGAAATCCCGTTGACCTTCGTGATGATTTCGCCAATCTTGAGACCGAGATCGGCTGCCGGCGTGTTCGGAATAATGCCGAGCACCACGAGCCCCTGGTCTCTCTTTGAAAAATGGAAAGGCGCGGAATTATCGTTCATCCGCTGTTTCCATGATAAAAAGGCCCTTCCTGCGATCGCCGCTCCGGCGGCAAGGGCGGCAAGCGGCGTCCACCATACGCTTCCGGCCGCGACCAGCAGAATGATAATACCAAGCACGCTGATGCGCTTCGCTGTAATTTTAATGCTTTCAATCGGAAGCGATCCTTGAACTCTTTGGCCGAAGCCGATGAAATAAGGAATCCACAGGAGCTCAAAGCCGCCGTTAAATGACAGAACGGGCCACCACGGAACCGATGATTCGATCGCATGTCCCGGAATGAGAATGAACAACGGCAAAAGCCAGGTTCTGCCCGCAATCTGCTGGCCGATCGGGAGCCCCCTTTTGCTCATGACGATCGCAGGGGAAGTTTTGATATGTGCCGTTTTGTAGACGAGCACTCCTTCCGCTACCAACAGAAGTCCGAGCAGGACGGCAGCAGCCGGCCAATTCGCGAGGGACAGCTGCGGAAGAAATGCGTCAAGCGCTCCGAAACCGGTGTATTCAATACATAAACCGGCGACGATGCTCACGCCAAGCGTATATGCCGCTGACAGCAGACTCTGTCTGAAAGTTAAAGCTGCGGCAACGCTGACCGCCGCTATTAAAACCAGCATACCCATCGGGAGAGACAGCCCTAAGCCGAACGAAACAATGGACAGCACGAGTCCTGCCAAGAGTCCTTTGGAATATGTAAACTTAAACTCGTCATAAATATCTTCAATACGCGTATGAAACGTCTTTCTTTCACGTTTGATCCGGGCATAGCCGTAAGCAAGACTCATGATCATCATAAAATAGAAGAGCGGGTGCAGAAAAAACAATCCTGCTCCTTTTAAAAGTTCAATTAAGCTTTCTTCAACTGACAAGGGAACGTTCACCGCCTCAGCCAAGCATTTCAGGCCGCCTTAAATACGGCAGCTTTTTAACGTTGGATATTTTAGGGAAACCCAGCTTGTCTAAAGCGTCGGCACGAGGAAATGACGGGCGGCCGTTCAGGCGGGATGCCTGAGCCGTCAGCCGCAGAAACTTTCGTCATGATGCTTTAACGCCGGTGCTTTTCAAGCGCATTCGTGACGACAAATGCTGGCACCTTTAGGCAAGCTGGTGCATTTTATTATTATTTTAACAAATAATAAAATGCTTGGGTATGGTAAACGTGAGGTTTATTTCTCCTGGCTCATCCAAAGCGTCACATTCGACAAAGAAAAGTCTTTCAGGTAATGATTGACTTCGACATCAAGAATATCTCCTATCAGCTGCATTGACCGCTTGATATCGGTCAGATTGATGCCGAGCCGCTTGTGGTTGTCCATCAAGTAGTTGAAATAAAGTTCCGCGCAATCCTCATTGATATCCTCCACACTTTCGACCGAAGTGTAGTTTACGAGGTATCTGCTGAACAGCATAAGCAATCCTACTGCCTTTGTAGCGGAAAACGTAACGTCTTGTGATCGAACTTTTAACTGCTCCACTAATTCATAGTATTTTTTCTCTCTCACAATACTTGCCCTTTTCAATCGTGTACCCCCATTTATTATTTATATATAAGAAAAGCGCAAGCGTCAGACGACTCCACCAACAGAGACGAAGAACGCAAACAGCGCTAACATTCTCCGCAAAAAAAATGCACACATTATAATTCTTGAAAAAGCTTTGGTTCTATTTTAAAAAGTTTTCCTTAGTTATACAACTTGCAAAAGTTACATTTTTACTGCATCTTTACATCCTTATAAAGTCTCCCATACACTTATGTTATCGGGTCAATTCTATTCATTATGAATGTTTTTTTATGAAAAAACAAAAATTTTAGGTAAAAAGGTTGAGAATTTACTTTCTGGGAATAAAAAAAGTGAGGACATCCTGTATCCTCACTTTTTGTTAAACAGCACTTTTAATGCGGTTTGCAGCTGAAGATCGTTCTTTTCTTTCATCTTTTTCTCTTCAATCCGCAAGTTCATTGTATTTGCCGTTTTTTGGTCAATGATGCCCGTTTGTTTCAGCTTGTTTTCTGCCTGAAACGCCATGACAGCTTTTTTTGTGCCTTCATTGTAATAGCCGTCTTCCCGGCCAGGGACAAACCCGAGGCCTTTCAAGAGGTGCTGCGCCCGCTTAATTTCATTGTTGTTCATATCCGGCTTAAGAGGCTCCTTCAACTGTACAGGCCCCAGTGAGAAATATGCAGGCTGGGCGACTGGAACGGTCGGCTGAATTCCCTGCTTATGGATCCAATTTCCTTTAGGTGTCAGCCATTTGTACAGCGTCAGCTTAATATTGCTTCCGTCTCCCATCGGGACCGCCTGCTGGACGGTTCCCTTTCCAAAGGAAGGATCGCCCACCACGTCGTAGCCCTCGGCTTCTTTTAATGCACCAGCAAGAATTTCCGACGCTGAAGCGCTGCCCTTGTCCGTAATCACGCTCACAGGATATGGTTTTTTCTCTTTTAATTTTGAGAAGTATTGTTTTTTATTTCCGTTTCTTTCGGCGATTTGTATATACGGATGATCTTTTGTCACAAAATGTTTTAAAATGTCTTCCACGCTTTGCAAGTACCCGCCCGGATTGCCTCTTACATCCAAAACGAGCCCTTTTATTCCCTTTTTCTCAAGCTTTTTCAGTTCAGCAGTAAAATCTTTTGCCGTATGTTCGGAAAAGGAAGATATTGCGATATAGCCGACAGGTTTGTCCTGTACTTTTTTAATGGAAGCAAATACCGTCTCCAGCGGAATTTCATCGCGCTTAATCGTAAATGTCAGCTGGTCTTTCATGCCGGGCCGGTGCACTTTCAGCGTAACCGTCGACCCCTTTTTGCCCCTGATTTTTAATACGGCGTCATTCAAATCCATTCCGGCCATGGAATCGCCGTCGATGCTGATGATTTCATCGTTCGGCTTTAATCCGGCTTTCTCTGCCGGAGACTGTTTAAAAGGAGAAACGATAATGATTTTCCTGTCTTCCATTCCGATTTCTGCGCCGATTCCTTCAAAAGAGGAATCAAGGGAATCTGAAAACCGCTTTGCAGTCTGTTTATCCATATAAACCGAGTATGGGTCATTCAATGTTGAAAGCATGCCCTGTATGGCTCCTTCCAACAGCTTTTCCCTGTCGACCTGCTCCACATATTCATTTGAAATCAGGTCATATGCTTTCTCAATTTTCTCCAATTCGTTTCTGGCGGCAGCTGCTGATGCTTTTGGAACGACATCATGAAACGGAATCGGGCCGGCGCCTGTTACCAAGCCGCATAACAGGCTGAGCGCAATGATGAGCCGTGCAATCTTCTGATTCATCCTATACCTCCTCTTCTGCCTGCACTATGTTTTCTTGCTTGAAGTAGTATGCGCCAAAACCGCCCGTATCATGTAATCGTTTTTCCATTCACAGCAAAAAAAGCTGCCGGAGTGCAGAGAGCTTTCGCTTATATGGACCTCACGCGCTTGATGATTTCTTTTGTCACTTCATCCGTCGTACTTGAACCGCCGATATCAGGCGTCAAGTAACCGCTTTTTAGAACGTCTTCGATCACGTCAAGCAATCTGGCACCGAGTTCTTCTTCTCCAAAATGATCAAGCATCATTTTAGCCGTCCAAATTTGCCCGACCGGGTTTGCAATTCCTTTGCCGATAATATCCGGAGCAGAGCCGTGCACAGGCTCAAACATGGACGGATATTTGCCGTTTACATTGATATTGGCGGCCGGCGCCACACCTATGCTTCCCATAATCGCCGCCCCGATATCGGTCAAAATATCGCCGAATAAGTTGCTGGCCACAATGACGTCAAGCTTCTCCGGCTTCGTTACAAAAAAGGCCGACAGCGCGTCTATGTGCTGCGAATCAGCGGTAATACCAGGGTAGTCTTTTGCCGTGTTCGCAAAGACTTCATCCCAAAAAGGCATTGAATAAACGATTCCGTTCGATTTTGTTGCGCTTGTGACATGCTTTTTCCGTTTAGCCGCCAACTCAAATGCAAAGCGCATCGCCCTCTCCGCCCCTTTTCTTGAAAAAACGGCATTTTGGATGGCGATTTCATCTTCATCTCTGAAGATTCTCCCTCCGATCGAGCTGTATTCCCCTTCACTGTTTTCCCTGACGACAAGAAGATCGAAATCTTTTGGATTGGCCAGCGGAGACTTGATTCCTTGCAAATATTTTGCTGGTCTAACATTGATGACCTGTTCAAATTCGCGGCGGATTTTAATGAGCAGCCCCCATAGGGAAATATGATCGGGGACAAGCTTGCTGTTTCCTACCGCTCCAAGGAAGATGCTGTCGAACTCTTTCAGCTGCTCCATACCGTCATCGGGCATCATTTCCCCGTGTTCCAAATAATACTCGCAGCTGTATGGAAACTCCGTAAACCGAAATGAGAGTCCCCCGTGAACATCAGAAACCGCTTTCAAAACTCGCTGTGCAGCAGGTACGACTTCTTTTCCTACTCCGTCACCGGGTATGCTGGCAATGTTGAATACTTTCATTAGATCATCCCCTATTTAAATAGTCGACTGTCGACAGATGTCACTTTCATTCTATACCCTGTGTTATTTTCTGACAAGATGATTTTAAGAGCGTAAAGGAGGGGGTTGTTTATTTTCAGTGTAACAATAGCTTTGTTGGCTTTCACTGGATGTACACGCAGCCTTGGATGGTGAAGAAATACCATATGTAAAAAAGACGAAATAAAAAAAGCTGCACTCTTATCGCAATGCAGCTGCATGAGGCTGGAAAAGGTACACGTTTTCCAGTCTCACTTCAATACCATGATGGGCGGGGTTTCCCCAGCCTTATTAAAAAGCCCCATTAATCGTCTGTCATCGTCTTCTTAAAACAAACATACATAAACAGGGCTGCGCCTAGAACCCAAACAGCTATAATACCGAGCGGCAGCCAGGAGTTGGTTTCGTGTATTTCAATCGCTTGCATAATTGGAAAAGTATCGGCAACTTTAATGATGATACTGTCTTTATCCAAGCCAAGAAATTCAATCATCGGTGTAAACCCGAACAGCAACATCACTGGCATGATATATGCAGACGTTGCAGCGATTGACTTGGAAAATAGGCCTATACCAATGCCAAGAAATAAAAAGTATAAGAACAATAAGATCAACCCAAGAAGCGCTCTGACATTAAGGAACGGGTCAAAACCAACGATGATGAGTGATACGACAAGGGAAATCAAAGTCATCAATCCGATCACAAGACTTTTGCCGACAATGATATCCAGAAACGACGCTGGTGACTGAATCAGACCGCGTAATGTCTTCTTTTCATTTTCCTCCGCCATCATTGTCATCATGCCGCTTGAAGTAACCGATGTATACGTTACCCCTACTATGATATACATGACAAAAATAGGGAGCTCTTTACCACCACTCATCCGCCCATATAAAAGCGATAATATAATCGGGATTACCGGCATCATCAATAGCATCATATTTTTCATAAAATCTTTTATATCTTTTTCAAAGATGGCACTTATACGTTGAATATTCATTATACCAACTCCTCCCCAGTCACTTTCAAAAAGATTTGGCCCAGCGTCGGATTGTCCGTATGCATTGATTTCACTCGATTGTTGACCATCAATTCCTTAATGTGATCCGCATTCTCTGGTTTATTTTTGATGACGATCCGTTCTCCATCAAATGTTTCAACATGAAATGCGTGCGTCGAGTACTTGTAACGGATTTCATCCGGACGATCCAGTTCCACTATTTCACCTTTGTGCAAAAACGCAACACGGTCACACAATTGATTCGCTTCTTCCATATTGTGAGTTGTCAGGAAAATGGTTGTTCCCGCTTCATTCAGCTTCTTTAGTCCACGGTGAATGTGCGCCATATTTCCCGGGTCCAATGCAGATGTTGGTTCATCCAGAAATACCAGTTCAGGTTTATGAATGAGTGCTTTAGCCAGTAGTACACGCTGTTTCATCCCTTTTGACAACTTCGAGACCGTTTTCGTTCGCTGATCGTGCAGGTTAACCTCACGCAAAATCACATCGATTTGACTTAACGGAGCATGGTACAATTTACAAAATAATTTCAGATTATCATAGATCGTCAGTCGCTCATATAGTGAACTGTTATCAGATAATATCCCGACCTTGGATTTAAAATCGGCTGTTCCAATCCGGGATGAATCCATCCCGAGTACCATAACTTTACCCGCCGATTGTCCAAGTTCTCCCGTTAAGATTTTAATCGTTGTTGTTTTGCCAGATCCGCTTGGTCCAAGCAATCCAAAAATTTCACCCTTTTTCACATGAAAACTGACATCTTTTATAGCTGTGTGGCGTCCAAACGATTTCCGCATTCCTGTTACTTTCATTGCATATTCCAACTGAAAACCCCCTTCGATTAGCTGCTCTCATCGTAACGGATATAACCAGCTGATGCCGTAATATGAGAACGGAATGTACCATCACGAAGGTAAACTGTACCTGTCTTCAGTTGTAAAATACGTGCAAATGCTGTTTGTTTAGGGTGAACGGTACCTATTTCAGACTGAATTTTTCCTGAATGTCTTGTATTTTTGTTCGTGACAACGGAATCGTCGACTGGGATTTGTTATCGATTCGCAGTGAATAGGTATTTTTAGACCATGTAATGATTTCACGGACTTTTTGTAAATTGACGATATATGAACGATGACATCGATAAAATCCATAAACCGCTAATTTTTTCTCGATTTCTGCCAGTGTGGAATCCATCGCATATGATTCATCCTGAACAACGATCATCGCTTTGCCATCCTGACTTTCGATGTAGTCAATCTCCAAGGGATCAAATAATATCATCTTGTCATCGACTTTTGCCGGAACCTTGAAAAAATTTGCAGTCGCCGCTGTTCCAATGTTTTTAGCTTCCGACGCACTTTCTTCTGCTTCGATGATTTCGATTTGCTGTATACCATTTTTCTGAAGTTTGTATGCGATATCCCCAAGCAGCAGAGCGTGCTCCATATTGGATACTAAGATCATGACAGGTATGTGATGATCCCTCAATTTTTGCAGCATGTTCATAAAAGTATTCATTGTTCTGACATCAGCGCCATGGATCGGCTCGCGGAAAATCATCGGCTGAACACCGCTCATGAAATACTTAGCAAAATAGACACGGCGAATGTCAGATTCCGAACATTTATGCAGTGTTTTTTTAGCACAGTTTTGTAATTCAAACAGCACAAGAATTTCAGGCAATGGTGTTTCACAGCCGAACCATTTATGGAAAAAAGTGATATTCTCCTCCACCGTCAGGCGCTGATACAAACCTTCCTGTTGATCAAAAACGGTCCATTTGCCATTGTTCTCGAGCACCTTTACCAGTTCGGCCTGCATCTCCGTATCACTATATACTGTCGCGGCATAAGTATCCTCGATCGTAAGCGTAAATGGCGGAAGCGACTCGCTGTTTATCATCTCTTCATGAATTGTAAAATGTGTCATCATGTAAACTCCTGTTCAAACAGATCTTCTTTTTTAAGATTAATTTAGTATACCATGAAGTGCTTTGGAGTTTATTCTACTTTTTTGGCTTAATGATTCCATAGCAAAATCTCCAGAAAAACAGATGAAGCCACTTTTTAAATGACAAAAAGCCGATTCGGTCCATTTCCGGACGAATCGGCTTTCATTTTTAAAGCGGTATATAATTGGCCGGGTCAACAGCATTGGATTTCGCGTTGTTCCAAAGGCCTTTATGAATTTCAAAGTGAAGATGCTGCCCGTAGGATTGGCCTGTATTTCCCATCGTTCCGATCACTTGTCCCTGTTCAACACGCTGGCCTGTCTGCACTTTAATCGAAGACATGTGAGAGTAGACCGTCTGATATGTTTGCCCGTTGATGTTATGGGTAATAAACACAACATTGCCGTAGCTGGACGAGTAATGGGCGTTATAGACCGTTCCGGCGGCTGCCGCATGAATCGGAACCCCTGAACCGCGCTTGGCGATATCTACGCCGAAGTGATTCCCGAGCGAACGATTTCCGAACCCGGAAGTAAATGTGCCGGAAGCAGGACGGATAAAGCCTGAGCTGCTTGGTGCCGACGGTTTAGAAGAAGAGGCTTCCGATTGGCCGCTTGCAGCCCGGCGGCTCGCTTCAGCTTCCTGCTTTTTCCGATGCGCCTCTTCAGCTTTGATCGCTTCATCCTGACGCTTTAAAATTTCTGCTTCATTTTCGAGTGAACCAAGTTCTTCATGTGCGTGATCTTTATCTTGCTTCACTTTTTTCATGACGTTTGCTTTCTCTTTTTGCTGCTTGTCGAGCGTCTTTTTTAAATCTTCCAGGTCTTTGAGCGCTTTTTCAAGCCTTTCAAGATCCTTGCTCAGCTTTGTTTCCTTTTCCTCAACAAGCTGAAGATCGCGCTTTTGCTCTTCCATCAGGTCTTTATCAGCTTCGACAATTGTCGAAACCGCACCCGCACGGCTGATGAAATCCCCAAAGCTTTTCGAGCCGAGAAGCACATCTATGTATTGAACGGAACCGCCGTTTTCCTGCATGGATCGAACCCGGTCTTTCAATATTTTATTGCGTTTCTCAATCTTTTCTTTAAGCTTTTTGATTTGCTTTTTCAGCTCTTCAATGCTTTTCTTTGTTTGGTCGATTTCTTCGTTTTTCTTTTCCAGCTTTTCATTCGTGTCCGTCATCTGACGGTCGATTTTCTCGATCTCGCTTTTCAGGCCTGCTTCCTTTGATTCAAGCTTGGAAAGCTCCTGTTTCTTTTTTTCGAGTTTTGACTCGTTTTCAGATTTTTTGCTTTGAACGTCGCTCTTTTTTTTCTCCAAGTCTTCATAAGCTAAAGCATGGTTGCTTTTTAAGGGGATCAGCACTGCCGACGATCCGAGCACAGCGGTCAGCCCCAGCGTCATAAGCTTTCTTTTCAACCTTGGTTCCTCCTTGCCTTCAGAATCAAGGGAGCCCGGCGCTTTGCAGGCATCCCAGCTTTAAACATGATACAACCGGCGAGAGCGCCGGTTTAAACTTTTAAGAATTTGCGAATCGACATCAAGCTTCCCCATACACCGATAACGGCTCCGATCAGCACAAGGATCGCTGAAATCTGGAAGACGAACGGATTGTACGGCAAGAGCTGTATGAATGTGCCCTGAACTTTCGGAGCGATCCACTGAACGGCATGATGATACGTTCCGAGCAAAATAGCGATCGGAATGATAGAACCGCATACGCCCAAGAGCAGACCTTCAATGAAGAATGGCCAGCGAATGAACCAGTTTGTCGCGCCTACAAGTTTCATAATCTCGATTTCTTTGCGTCTTGCAAAAATCGTGATTTTGATCGTATTAGAGATTAAAAACATCGCCGTAAACAGCAGGCCGACAACCAATGCAATCCCGATTACTTTGGTGACACCGCTGATTTTAAATAAGCGGTCTACCTGCTCCTGCCCGTATGTCACTTTATAGACGTTGGTCAGCTTCTCTAGCTTCTTGGCAGCTTTCGGCGTGTCTTGAGGGTCTGTTGTTTTTACGACAAACGCATCGTTCAGCGGGTTTTCCTGCTCGAACATCGCAAAGAATTTCCCGTCTTCACCAAAGCTGTCTTTCAGGTTTTTCAGCTCTTCATCTTTAGATGAGTATTTGACACTGCTGATTTCCGGTATTTGTTTAATTTCTTTTTCCAATGTATTTTTTTGATCCTGGTTGGCCGTCAAGTCAACAAGCACTTTGACTTCGACTTCCTGTTCGGCTTTTAATGTCATATTGTATACGTTCAGCATGATGACCATGAACACGCCGACCAAGATAAGTGTAACAGTTACAGCACTGATGGATGCGAAAGTCATCCACGCGTTTCTCCCGAGAGATTTTAAGCTCTCGCGCAAATGCCGTCCGAGAGTTCTAATCATAAGAACCATACTCCCCTCTAGCTTCATCACGCACAATGACCCCGTCTTCGATTGCGATGACCCGTTTCTTCATGGTGTTTACGATTTCTTTGTTATGAGTCGCCATAACGACTGTTGTTCCGCGGTTGTTGATTTCCTCGAGCGTCTTCATGATTTCCCAAGACGTCTCAGGGTCAAGGTTTCCCGTCGGCTCGTCAGCGATCACGACATCAGGGTCGTTGACGATTGACCGTGCAATTGAAACCCGCTGCTGTTCTCCCCCGGACAGCTGATCAGGGAATTGCCTTGCTTTGTGTTTCAGCTGGACAAGATCAAGCACTTCAAGCACTTTTTTTCTGATCACCTCTGGACGCTCCCCGATGACCTCTAAAGCAAATGCAACATTTTCAAACACCGTCAGCTTCGGCAGCAGTTTAAAGTCCTGGAATACAACGCCGATTTTCCTTCTGATAAAAGGAATCTCTTTTTCTTTGAGCTGCGCCAAATTTTTATTGTTTATGACAATCTTCCCTTTGGAAGGCTTTTCTTCGCGGTAAATCATTTTAATGAAGGTTGACTTTCCTGCTCCGCTCGGTCCTACAACATAAACAAATTCTCCGGGATATATAGAGATGCTTATTCCGTTCAGCGCCGAGACCCCGTTGGAATAAGTCTTATATACATCTTTTATTTCGATCATGTAATCACCTAATCTTCTATGTTTATACGGTCATACTCTTCGAAAGGACATGTCGTTTTGTGTCCTGCTAATTTCACGATAAATGGTATTGATTCAAGCCCTTTTTCAACAACACCCATTATACGTCAAGATTAGACAAAATGATATTACAGTTTTGTTTCAATGCCGACATAAGTTATAGGAAAAACGCAAAATCAGACAAAAAATTTGTACTCTGGGCCTTTTCTGAGATAAAAGAACTTGTTTTTCTTCGTTTTTCAATAGGTATAAAGTCCTTTTAAACAAAAAAAGAACCTTTTTCACCCGAATGTGAAGAAGGTTCTCTTCGCCGCCTGACCGGCAAGGCAATCTTATTTTTTCTCTGAAAGCCACTTCGCGACCGCTTCAGCTTCTTTTTCGTTTACAAGATTGCCAGGCATTCCGCCGCGGCCGTTGACTACAATGTCCTTAATTTCGCCTTCCTTATACTTGCCGCCAACCTCTTTCAAGCTCGGGGCGGAACCGCCGGCCAAATCCTTACCATGGCAGCCTGTGCAGTTTTGCTGGTAAATCTCTTCCCCGTCCGTTGCAGTTGCTTGCCCGCCTGTGTTTTTCTCTTTGCTTTCGTTGTTATTGCCCCCGCAGGCAGCCAGCACAAAAGAAACAGCCATAAACAGAGTAAACAGCTTCATTTTCATTTTTTCAAGTCAGCTCCTTTAACAAGTCAACCTTTATTATAACCTCGATTACGCGCGTTTAAAACCCTCGCCAAGCACCTCTGAAGCATCCATCGCAATGACAAATGCAGATTCATCAATGTGTTTCACGAGTTGTTTCAGCTTTGTGAACTCGGTCTGGCCGACCACGCACATCAGAATGGGCCGCTCATCATCTGTATAGCCTCCGACCGCTGATATTTTCGTAATCCCTCTGTCGATTTTATTCAGTACCGCATGTCGGACTTCCTCTTCCCGGTTGGTAATGATCATCGCCATTTTGGAACGGTTCAGCCCGATCTGGATGACATCGATGGTTTTGCTTGATATATAAACGCCAAGCATAGCATACAGTCCCTGTTCGATGTTAAACACAAACATCGCCGACAGGACAATCGTACCGTCGATCAGCGCCAAACATTTGCCTTGCGAAAGCCCGGTGTACTTATGAATGATTTGCGCAGCCAGCGCAGTTCCGCCAGTCGAGCCTCTTCCGAGAAAGACCATCCCGATACCGACTCCGATGCCGACACCGCCGAAAATGGCAGCTAAGAGCGGATTCTCTGTCGCCGGAGCAATGTCCCGCGTCATATATACGACAAACGGGAGAAAAACAGACCCGACAAGCGTTTTAATGCCGAATTTTCCTCCGAGTATGAGAACCCCGGCAATAAATAAAGGAATATTAAATGCCCATTGCACATAGGCGGCTTCAAAGCCGAACGATTGCAAAATGGTGCTGATGCCGCTGACGCCGCCGGCTGCAATCCGGTTGGGAAGCAGAAACATATTAAATGTCACAGCGACGACGGCTGATCCAAACAGGATATAGCCGTAGTCACGCAGCGCCGTAAACAATTGATATCTCGTTTTGTCCATATTCATACCTGTCATCCTCCGCACGATTCGTTACCAATCGAGAGTATAGCATTTAGCTTATTGTAAGTAAATAACAGCCAAATAACGTATTAAACGGATAAAGCGGCAGAGGGACAAAGCTTTATAAGGTTTAGGCTGTACATATCCAGGAGATTTACCCGCAAAAAAAGACACATCCTCACAATATGGATGTGTCTTTCTTCAATTTTAGGAAAGCTTGGAACGCAAATATGCGTCGATGAAAGAGTCAATATCTCCGTCCATGACTGCCTGCACGTTCCCCATTTCCGTGTTCGTTCTATGATCCTTCACTAGGGAATACGGATGGAAAACGTATGAGCGGATCTGGCTTCCCCAGCCGATTTCTTTTTGTTCACCGCGAATTTCGTCAAGCTGTGCCTGCTGCTCTTCGATTCTGCGCTGATACAGCTTCGACTTCAGCATTTTCATGGCACGTTCGCGGTTTTTAATTTGGGAGCGCTCCGTTTGGCAAGTGACGATGACCCCTGTCGGCAGGTGGGTGATCCTGACGGCGGAGTCTGTCGTATTGACGTGCTGGCCGCCGGCGCCGCTTGCCCTGTACGTATCGACTTTAATATCTTCCGTGCGGATCTCAATGTCGATTTCTTCGTTAAATTCAGGCATGACATCACAAGACACAAACGACGTGTGCCTGCGCCCTGATGAGTCGAACGGAGAAATTCTGACGAGCCTGTGCACACCTTTCTCGGCTTTTAAATAGCCGTAGGCATTGTGGCCTTTGATCAGGAGAGTGACAGACTTGATTCCCGCTTCATCCCCCGGGAGGTAATCAAGGGTCTCCACCTTAAATCCGCGGCGCTCTGCCCACCTGGTGTACATTCTCAGAAGCATTGAACCCCAATCCTGTGATTCGGTGCCGCCGGCTCCCGGGTGAAGCTCAAGGATCGCATTGTTTTTATCATACGGCTCGCTTAACAACAGCTGCAGCTCAAATTCGTTAAACTGCTTTGTTAAACTTTTCAGCTCGCTGACCAGTTCATTTTGCAGGTCTTGGTCAGGATCTTCTTTTAAAAGATCGTGCGTCATTTGCAGTTCTTCATGAGATTCGCTCAATTTGTTGTACGTGTTGACATAGTCTTTTAACGCATTCGCTTCATTAATGATCGTCTGCGCTTTTTGCTGATCTCCCCAAAAGTCAGGGTCAGCCATCTGCTCGTCTAGTTCGCTGATTCTTGCTTCCTTTGTTTCGAGGTCAAAGAGACCCCCTGAAGTCCGCTAACCGAGTAGCCATATTTTCAAGTTCCTGTCTGATTTCTGCCAATTCCATTATTCTTTCACCTCATCATATATTTCAGCCTGTTCAAAATAAAAAGAGGCTAAGCACCTCTTTTTATTCTGTTCTTCCGCAGCAGTTTTTATATTTTTTTCCGCTTCCGCAGTAGCAAGGATCATTGCGTCCGATATCCACCGCTTTGCGGACCGGTTTTTTCTTCGCTTGTTTTTCCTCATCGCCTTCTTTCGGCTGATGAGCTGTTGTCTGTCCTTGAATGACCTCTTCGCGCTCAAGGTTGTTTTCGATTTCAGCCTTCATGACGAATTTGGCTACATCATCTTCGATGGCCGCGATCATGTTTTCAAACATTGCAAAGCCTTCCATCTGATACTCGCGGAGCGGGTTTGTCTGAGCGTAAGCGCGCAGATGAATTCCTTGACGCAGCTGATCCATCGCATCGATGTGATCCATCCATTTCGTATCCACTTCGCGGAGAACGATGACTTTCTCAAATTCGCGCATTTGTTCAGAGCCGTAGCGCTCTTCTTTCTCATCGTATTTCGTCTTGATGCGGTCATAAATGAGCTCTGTGATTTCCTCAGGCTCTTTTCCGAAAACATCGCTTTTCTCCACTCCGCCCTCATCAAGGAAATTCGCATTTACAAGTTCGACAAGGCCGTCAAGATTCCACTCTTCAGGCAGATCTTCCTTTGGCGTGTATGAAGCAACAGCCCGCTCAAGTGAGGCTTTAATCATAGTTTCGACGATGGAGCGGAGGTTGTCGGAATCGATGACCTCAAAGCGCTGTTTATAGATGACTTCACGCTGCTGGCGGAGCACGTCATCGTATTGCAGAAGCTGCTTACGGGCATCAAAGTTGTTGCCTTCCACACGCTTCTGTGAAGATTCGACCGCTCTTGAAACCATCTTGCTCTGAATCGGCGTCGAATCGTCCATTCCGAAGCGGTCAAGCATCGCCATCGTCCGTTCTGCGCCGAAGCGTTTCATTAATTCATCTTCCATGGAAAGATAAAATTGGGTGATACCAGGGTCCCCCTGACGGCCTGAACGTCCGCGCAGCTGGTTGTCAATCCGCCGTGATTCATGGCGCTCCGTACCGATGACGGCCAGTCCGCCCAGCTCTTTTACGCCTTCGCCAAGCTTGATGTCCGTACCGCGTCCCGCCATGTTCGTCGCGATGGTGACCGCGCCTTTTTGCCCGGCATCTTCGATAATCTGGGCTTCCCGCTCGTGGTTTTTCGCGTTTAACACCTGATGCGGAATTCCTTTATTTTTAAGCAGCTTTGAGATCAATTCAGATGTTTCAACCGCAACCGTACCGACAAGAACCGGCTGGCCAACCATATAGCGCTGGGCGACATCCTCTGCAACAGCTTTAAATTTTCCTTCCATGGTCCGATAAATTAAATCCGGGCGGTCATCACGGGCGATCGGCTTGTTGGTCGGAATCGTTACAACCTGCATGTTGTAGATGTTGCGGAATTCTTCTTCTTCCGTTTTTGCCGTACCCGTCATTCCGGCTAATTTTTCATACATGCGGAAATAGTTCTGGAAGGTGATCGTCGCGAGCGTCATGCTCTCATTTTGGATCTCAAGCCCTTCCTTCGCTTCAATGGCCTGGTGGAGCCCGTCGCTGTAGCGGCGGCCTTTCATCAGACGGCCTGTGAAAGAGTCGACGATAACGACCTGGCCGTCTTCGACGACGTAATCGACGTCTTTATGCATCGCCGCATGGGCTTTGAGCGCCTGGCCAATATGATGGTTTAAGGCGACATGGCGGACATCAAACAAGTTTTCGATGCCGAATGCCTTTTCGGCTTTTGTCATCCCTTCTTCAGTCAGCTGAACGCCTTTTGTTTTCACATCGTATGTGTAGTCCTGATCCGCTTTTAATGTGCGGACAAACGCATTGGCCTGAACGTACAGCTTTGTGGATTTGGCTGCTTGTCCGGAAATGATGAGCGGCGTTCTTGCTTCATCGATCAAAATCGAGTCGACTTCATCGATGACCGCAAAATGCAGCGGACGCTGAACCATCTGCTCTTTATAAAGCACCATGTTGTCGCGCAAGTAGTCAAAGCCAAGCTCATTATTCGTAGAGTACGTAATATCGGCTGCATAGGCTTCACGCTTCTCGTCTTTTGAAAGGCTGTTCAGGTTTAAGCCGACTGTCAGCCCGAGAAATTCATAGATTTTTCCCATCTCTTCAGCATCGCGGCTCGCCAGGTATTCGTTGACCGTCACGATGTGAACGCCTTTCCCTGACAGAGCGTTCAAATAAACGGGCATTGTGGACGTCAGCGTTTTACCTTCCCCCGTTTTCATTTCGGCGATATTCCCTTCATGAAGGGCAACGCCCCCCATCAGCTGAACCTTAAACGGGAACATGCCTGTCACACGCCGGGAAGCTTCTCTGACAACGGCAAACGCTTCAGTCAAAAGATCGTCAACTGTTTCGCCTTTTTCGAGGCGCTCTTTGAACTCGATTGTCTTTTGTTTCAAAGCTTCGTCTGAAAGCTTCTCTATATCTGCCTTGAGCGCATCAATCTCGTTCGCTTTCTTTTCATAACGGCTGAGCGTGCGTTTTGTCGGATCAAACACTTTATTTAAAATTCCAAGCATAGAATAACGCTCCTCTTTAATTTCCTTGTTTAAGTATGAGTAAACAGTAATTTTTATATATGCAATATCATATCATACCTTTTGTCATTTCCAAACAATTTACCGCGGGGAAACGGAAAAAATCCCCTCTGCGGAAGATCCGGGAGGGGACTTGATATATTTATTCGTTCGGCTCGATCAAACCGTATTTTCCGTCGTTTCTTCGGTAGACCACATTGGTCAGATTGGTTTCGGCGTTCGTGAATACAAAGAAGCTGTGTCCAAGCATATTCATTTGTAAAATCGCTTCTTCATTATCCATCGGTTTTAAATTAAAGCGCTTTTGACGGACAACCTGCGGCTGTTCATCCTCAGTGTCATCCTTCACGGCCGTTCCGATGCCGTTTCCTTCGGCAAAAACATACTTCGGAGAACCTTTTTCGCGGAATTTCCGGTTCACTTTTGTTTTGTGCTTGCGAATTTGACGTTCCAGTTTGTTCGTTGCGAGATCGATTGCATTGTACATATCTTCGTGGTGAACTTCCGCACGGAGAGAGAGGTCTGTCATTGGAATTGTCACTTCCACCTTAGATTCCTGATCGTTGTAGAATTTCAAGTTGACGTGAACAATCGCATCAACGTTATTTTCAAAATAACGCTCAAGCTTTCCAATTTTCTTCACGACGTGTTCTCTTAACGCTGGTGTTACCTCAATGTTTTCTCCTCTGACGTTGTACTCCATCAAAAGAACGCCTCCTTTATATTAAGGATATGTAAATACATTTCGTCTTTTCCCTGCTGAATTCCTGCATAAACGTAAAAATTATGTGAAAAATCCGTGAATTTTGACGAAGATTGTCTCCTGTCATTTGAACCCCTTTATTAAATCTTAAATATATTCACATGCGAATCAAATCAGAACGCCATTTTTGCTTTATAAAAAAATATGGCATACACCTGCAGAAGCCGGTCCGGTGTATGCCGTCAATGGATAACGTAAGGTCTCATGCATTGGTGGATCGTTTTCATCCATTCCCGATAAAGCGGTAAAAAATGATGGGTTAAGTCATGCTGAAATTCAGCAGACGGATAATTGTAATAAATCAGACTGTCAAACTCACGGAAGACTCTGTCAAAAAAACGAATCGAAGATTTGGCACAGCTTGTCTCCAAAATCGACAGCAATACAGCGTGCGACGAATCCAACTGAAAAAAAGCATAGATTAAATCGTTAAAAATCCGCTCTCCTTCTGTCTTCGCCAAATCTTGATTCGCTTCTATTAAATAGCAAAACCCCTCTTCAATCGTAAACAAAAGCTGATAATAAGTCGTTAAGAGCATGTAATCGTCGGTGCTTGTCAAAGCGATCACCTATTTGCGCTTGTCATAATATGTGCCGTCAATCGTCATGTTGGCGTACGGATTGATATAGGAATGATGCATGGCACGCTTCTGCTTCACCTGAAGCAGCTCCTGTTTGACAGCCTGCTGCAGCCTTTTCAGTTCGGCCATGAGCAATGGCTCCATATCCGTCACTTGCCGCAGCTGCTGTTTTTCTGTCTCAGAAAGAGGCGGCTTGATCTCTTTGATCAAGCCATCGCGTTTTTCAAGAAAATTTTCAATTGCCTGAACCAGCTCATCGCTTTCGGGGGCGTCTTTTATTTGAGCGAGCATATGTTTTGTTTCGCTGTACAGCAGCTCAATCTTTTCCATTACGCCAGCCCGCCCGATCCGAACCGGCCCTGCCGTTCGATTTGAAGCGCCTGCTTCCAGGCATCGCGTAAATCTTTGACATACCCTTCGACTTCCGTCACGATATCTTTGTCATTGCGAATGTTGGCTTCAACAAGGCGGCGGTGGATATACTCGTACATTGCCCCCATTGAAGCGGCCAATTCGACTTTCCGGTCAAGGGTGATATTGAGCTCCTGGATAATCTTTTGAGCTTTGACAAGGTTCGTATTTTTCGTTTCCATATCCTCTTGTTCAATCGCCTGTTTCGCCAGCTTCATAAATTTAAGGCAGCCGTCAAATAGCATAAGCGTCAATTCTCCAGGAGTCGCCGTGTTGATTGAATTTTGCTGATAAGCTGCATACGGGTTGTTTAAAGCCATTCTTGATCCTCCACAATATTATTGTCCAAGCATTTGTAATAAGTATGTCGATTGTTCGTTCGCTTTTTGAATCGCTTTTTCCATCGCCGTGAATTTTGTGTAGTAGCGATTTTCGACTTGTTTCAGGCGGGCGTTCATTGACGAAATGTCAGATTCAACTGTATTCAAGTTTTTTCCGATCGAGAATTGATTGTTTGCCATTGTTGAATTTCCGGCTTTATCTTCAATCTGCTTCTTTGTATCGGTTAAAACAGACTGAATCCGCCTCAATATCCCTTTTTCATTATAGTTTTCAGTACTGCTAGTTCCCGCCATAAAAAGGTTAGCCACACTGTCGGGGTCCTCTGCGATCTTTTCTCTCAGTTTTTTTTCGTTTATCTCTAAATGACCGCGCTGACTGTAAACGCTTGAAGTAGAAATTCCAAACTGGGTAAGCTGCAGTGATTCTCCATTAGCAGATACATTAGCGTAAAAATCAGTCCGCATTTGGTTGGTGGCACCGCTTAAAATCGTGTCACCCCTTAACAGTCCGCTTTTCGCTTTTTCTTCCCACAGCTCAATTTGCTTTTCCGTCATATCTGCTTTTTGTTCTTCTGTCAGCGGCGTATAGTCGCGGTATTTCTTTTCCGTGAGCTTTCCGTTGACCATATCGATCAGTTCATTGTACTGTGTGACAAAGTCTTTAATCTTTTCATAAATCCCGTCAACATCAGTTGCTACGTCAAGCGAAACGGGGCTGGTTGTCGTGTTCTTCAACTGATATGTCACATTATTAACGGTAAAGTTGTTGGTTGTTTTCTCAATCTGCAATCCGTTGATGATAACTTCAGCGTTTTGACCGACCTGGCTGGCTGTCAGCTTGTTGTCTGCGTCAAGCGAAAATCCGAGCTGATTGGACATAAAGCTCGCCGTCGCATCATCAGCTGCCTGTATGCTTCCCCCTGCGCCGGTTGCTTTTGATGTGAAGGCGATCGTTTCCACATATTCAGACCCGTTATAAATCTTTTCCTTCATAGCGGTTACGCCCAAATTTGATTTGTTGACTTTGGAAACGATGTCATCCAGCGTATCCGTACTGCTGACGCTGATTTCAACTTTTTTTGCAGTCGTTTCTCCAGGAGCTGTCACTTGGAAAGTTAACGTTTGATCGCTTCCTGTATACCCTGAAAGGCTAGAAGTCTTATAGGTGGCGGCGGTTGCCAGGTTGTTGATTTGAATCGTGCCTGATGCTGCATTCGTGGTACCTGTTGCCGTAACCGCTGACTCGTTAGAGCTTGTCACCTTTTTCGCGCCGTACGTGCTGGGGCGGAGCATAAGGTTGATTGATTCCTGCAAATCTTTAATTTTCGTATTGATTTCACGATAGCTGTCGCGCTGCCACTCCAAAGTCTGTTTCTTTTGTGTGAGCTTATCGAGCGGAACGCGCTCCGTCTTCATTAATTTGCTGACAATGTCATCAATATCCATGCCTGAAGCTAATCCTGATATTCTGATCGCCATATCTTTTACACTCCTGTTCTATGTAGTTTTATCGACAATTAATCCCATGAACTCCGCCATCGCTGCATAAAAATCGAGCCACTCTTTTGGCGGGATCTCACGGACGACTTCCTCTGTCCGATTGTCCACGACCTTCACATAATACTCTCCCAATTTTTCGTGAAGTACAAACTGAAGGTGGACTTGAGACGGCTCTAAAAGATTGTTTGCGCCTTGTACCGTTTTTTCAAGCTGAGCAAATGTAAATTCTGCAGCATCCGTCTGCTGCGAACGCTCTGCCGCTTCATACTGCTTATTCATCATCTGTGTTTTGTAAGCATCAATTATGGGTTCTAAAGATGACAATCTACCGATCGACAATTTTTACCATCCCCTATGCTATGATCTAAAACTTATATCGGCTAAGGGCGAATGAGATTAAACATCTTTATGGAAAAAAACTAATGCAAGGTGATAGAAACTAGCCACTCACTGTATATTTGAAGAGTAAAGACCATGATAGAACTTCCTTATTATCACCTTTATTATAAATCCTTTTGGATAAGAAAATATCTTTCAATAAATATTCAAATTTGTTATTTTTTATAATGTTATAATTGAATTGACAATATCTACAAGAAAGGGGATTTGATCATGAAAAAAATCTTTGTGTCGCTCGCAATAACCTTTGTATTGTTATTTAGTTTTTACACTTCTTCGAAGGCAGCAGTTTTGGCTCGAGTAGCTGTATACCCTGGTGAAGTTCGCCAAAGCGCTGATATTTTTCATGGCGTTGGGGAAGGCGATTTCCGGTGCAGATTTTATTATGCAACACGTTTAGGTGGTGGTACTTGTTCACTCTACGAAATTACTCCGGATGGAAGAAATAAATTAGTTGCCTCTTCCAGTGTAGATTACTCGCTACAACAAGAAATTCAGACAGTTTATACTGATCCAGATCACCTCTACTACATAAAAGGTAAGAATTCTGCACTAAGTGGTACAAGAACACTTATTATTAGCGATTTCTCTAATAAATAGGCATTCTATATTGAGACACCCTAAGGTCAATGATTGAGTGTCTCTTTTCTAATATTACAAAAAAGGACCTTAGCAATCTTTATTGGGTTTGATATTACAATAAAAAAGACCTTGGCTTTTGCCAAGGTCTTTTTTAAACAATTAACGAAGCAACTGAAGAACGTTTTGCGGCTGTTGGTTCGCTTGAGCAAGCATCGCTTGAGAAGCTTGAGAAAGAATGTTGTTCTTCGTGAACTCACTCATTTCTTTCGCCATGTCAACGTCACGGATACGAGACTCAGCAGCTGTTAAGTTTTCACCAGAGGCACCCAGGTTGTTGATTGTGTGCTCTAGACGGTTTTGTACCGCACCAAGTTTAGAACGTTGAGTCGATACTTGTTTGATTGCGTTGTCGATCGCACCTAATTGTTTATCAAAAGTGAATCCAGAAGGATCAGCTGAAATATCATTCCCTTCTGAGTCTACTTTTCCAGTTAGTGCTACAACATCAATTTGTTCCACCGTAAAGTTCTGAGTCGGATCAGCTGGATCAGCGATTGTTCCGATTTTATTAACGGCCATGCTTTCGATATTAACTGAAATCGTTTGACCACTGTTTGCTCCGATTTGGAATTGCAACTGGTCTCCGTCAGTAGAGTTGAATGTACCATCAAGAAGGTTTTTACCGTTGAATTGTGTACGGTCAGAGATACCTTTACTTGCTCCAGCCTTAGTTGATCCACCAATCTCTTCTTTCAGTGCATTGATTTCATCTTGGATTGCAGAAAGGTCGGTAGTATCTTGTGTACCTGTGCTGTTCGCTTGAACTGTAAGTTCACGCATACGTTGAAGGATTGCATGAGTCTCAGTCAATGCACCCTCAGCAGTTTGGATAAGAGAGATTCCATCTTGAGCGTTTTTCTGAGCCATTTCTAGACCGCGGATTTGTCCTCTCATTTTTTCAGAGATGGCAAGACCTGCTGCGTCATCTCCGGCACGGTTGATGCGAAGACCTGAAGAAAGCTTCTCCATGTTCTTTTGGCTTGCGCTGTTGTTTGAAGACAAACGGTTCAGCGTGTTAAGCGCTGCAATGTTGTGGTTGATTCTCATTGTGTATTTCCTCCTTGAAATGTGTTTGATTGCACGTCCATGTGCATATTTTGAAGCATTCAGGCTGTCCTTCCTGCTACATACTATATATCGGAACTCCCTTTGATTTGTTTATAGCAAAAATAAAAAAATCCTCACTTTTTTTGTGAGGATAATTTAGCAAGCAAATCGTTTGAGATGGAAGCGGCCCGGCTGTTTTCTTCCTGGATCGCCAAATAGATTTCCTTGCGGTGAATTTCGATATGCTTCGGCGCGTCAATGCCGATTTTCACCTGGTCGCCGTCAATGGATATAATTTTCACTTCAATATCGTCTCCGATTTGAATCGCTTCATTGAGCTTGCGGGATAAGACTAGCATGCTTCCCCTCCTATCGGCTGCTTTGTCTGATAAGAAGAGTCATGCAAAATCACTTGTTTGGCAAGCATTGTTTTTCGGTTCACGACAATCGGCGCCATCAAATTGGCCGTTGATTTTTCGAATGGCTCTTCGATCGTTAAAATCGCCATCACTTCAACGTCTTCGGCAGACTCGATTTCAAGAAGCTCAACCGTTGTTTCATCGAGATCAAAACCGTAATCTTTGAAAAAGACGAACGGACTGGCGACAATGAATGCCAGCTCTTCCGACTGCACCGACTGAAGGACGACGAACGGCGAATCCTCGGACAGCGGCAGAATGACAAATTTCTTTTCGCCTGTAAATCCGGGCAGGCCGTTTTTAAACACGATTGTCTGGTCTTCTTGAATTTGCGTTTCTCCGTGATACTTCGTTTTAATGATCATCATTCACGATCCTTTGCTGAATTACTTTTGTTTTGGGTATTCCACCTCTATTTTTACCTCCGGATATTGGAGCATGTCAACCTTCACACTGCCCGGCGTATAGTTAACAACCGGTTTATTCGGCGTTGCTTCGATAACAGGCTTGCGCGGCGTCGCTTCAATGTTCACTTTAGCCGGTTCATATGCGATCTTCACCCTGTCAAATGACGGCGTAAAATGAACGCCGATTTGAATCGGTTCAGGCTCGCCGATTCGTCTCGCCTGGTCTGCAAGCGGATTGCCTTCGATTTCGATCCGCATCATCTCGTCCCCTTCTTCAGCGGTCCGAGCCATTCCGGCAAGCCAATCTTGATAGCCCTGCTGCGCTCCTTCTTCAATCCTTTTAAAGATATGCTTTCTTTCTAAGTCTTCCCAAGCTTTTGTCTGGTCAATCGTGAGCTTTGAAGGGGTGGTTGTGATCTCCAGTTCAGCCGGCGGCTGCTCGATTTTCAAGTCGGCGCGCGGCTGTTCCATTTTCAAATCCGGCGGCGTTGTTGTTAAACCGATGCGGCCGGGGATATTTTGCATGATCAGCCTCGGCATCTCCATTATGATATCCTCCTTTTGCTGAAAAAAAGCAACTCGGATAGAGTCGCTTTTATCTTAAAAAGTCAACCAGTGTCGGCTGAACGATTTTCGCATTTATGGCAAGTGCAGCTCTGTGAACCGATTGCTGTGTAATAAATTCAGTAATGATTTCTTCAAGCTCAACATCTTCGTTGTCTGACAATACCTTTGTCGCCGTCTCTTCCTGTTCGCTCAGCCGCGCATTGATCAATTCGAGCCGGTTGTAGCGCGCTCCGATATCAGACCGCTCATTGCTCATCTGATTGGAAAACTGGTCAATATCTGAGAGGGCGTTTTCCATCCCTTCCATTGTTCCCGCTTTTAAGGCGTTCTCGAGAGACTCAATCATTTCAAAGACGTTTTGTCCGCTGCCTGACTGCCCGCCAAAAGCCGAAATCGGATTTGAGTTTACATTTAAGGTTGCATTTGGCGAAACATTGATGTTGACGTCAGAGCTGCTTGTATAGTTTTCAAAATTGTATGTGTAAGTACCATCGGCGTTTTTGGTGATCGGAGCGACGTCAGAGTTCGTACCGTTAAAGAGGTAGCGGCCGTTAACCTGCGTATTGGCGATCTGAATCAGCTGGTCTTTCAGTTGGCCGATTTCGACTCCGATCGCATTTAGTTCATCCTCGCCGTTTGTACTGTTTTGAGCCTTAACGGTCAGCTCCCTGATTTTCCCCATGATATCAATGCCTTCTGTAATGTTCGTTTCCGTGTTTTCAAGCCATGTAAAAGCTTGGGAGGCATTGCTTTGATATTGTTTAACCTGGGACAATTGTGTATTGTACTTCAGGCTTTTCATTGCGACGACGGGATCATCGGACGCCTTTGAAATCTTTTTTCCTGACGAAATCTGGGATTGAAGCTTATCCAGCTTACCATAGCTTGAATTGATGTAGCGCAAAGAGTTTTTTGCGATCATCCCTTGGGTTACCCGCATGAATCTTTACCTACCTTCCTACGACACCCATGCCGTTAATAATTTTATCGAGGACTTCGTCCTGCAGCGTTATCATTCTCGCAGCTGCGTTATAAGCATGCTGGAATTGGATCATGTTCGACATCTCTTCGTCTAATGATACGGCGCTCACAGATTGCCTGTTCAACTCAGCAGTGTTTACAAGCGTTTCTGTATTTTTGGCCAGTCTGTTTGTTTCCTGAGCTTTTACACCCATTTCACCGATAATGCCTGCGTAATAGTCTAAAACGGTCGTCGTTTTGTCGCCGATTTGAATTTTCTTGGTGAAGACATTAGCGAGATTTGTCGCGTTGGAGTTGTCGCTCGCTTCACCATTCAGCGATGCGGCGATTTTATCGCCTTTTGAATTCATGATCTCATCGGCTACTTTGATTTTTCCTGCGGCTCCCTTTGCAGGCTCAGCCTCTCCCCCGGTAAATTCAAAGAAGATGCCTCCCGGTTCTCCCGATGAAGTAAACCCGCTTTGGTGGACTGCATTAAACTCTTTCGCAAAAGCAAGCGCCAGCGTATCCAGGTCTGCAAGCATTTCAGGATATAAACCTTTTTCTGCACCGTTTGACATATATCCGAAGGACTCGATTAAACCGCGCAGCGATCCTTTACTAGTAAACGAATCGATGCCGATGTCCGTCCCGCCGAGGGAAACGCCTGTCACAAGGCCGGTATCGTTGTCGTAATTTACTTTGACAGTTTCAGTCGTGAAGTTTGGTCCGTCAAGAACCTTGCCCAGAGACTGGCCGTTTTCGTCCAGGATTTCTATTGATGCAATGCCTTCAGCGGTTGCAAGTGGGTTGCCGCCGGTTTTCGTATAGCTGACTTTGATATTAACCATTGAAGACAGTTCATCAAGGAGCTGATCACGCTTATCGTACAAATCATTCGGGAGATAGCCGTTCGGCTCGACTTTGGCGATTTGCTCGTTCAAGCTGTTCAGCTGTGACAGAAGCGAGTTGATCGTCATCACATTTTGATCAATCTGGTCGCCTAAATTTGATTGAACGGTTGTCAGCGAATTATACAAAGTGTTAAATGTATCGGCGACCGCCTGCCCTTTTTGTCCGACGACAGAAGCAGCGCTCGGTTCGTGAGCGTTGTTCGTCAATTCCTGAATGGAATTCCAAAATGAATTCAGAACCTTGTTTAATCCGGTGTCGTTCAGTTCATTCATAATCCCTTCCATTTGGTTAAAAGCGTCCACTTTTGCATTATAATAGCCGGCCTTTGTATTCTGCGTCCGGTATTGATAGTCCAGAAAGCTGTCTCTAACCCGTTCAACCGAACCGACTTCAACGCCTGTACCCATCTGGCCGGCAAGCCCGACAGAGTCTCTTGATACGGACGGATAAGGGGTCGACGCTTTAAATGTGACACGCTGTCTTGAATACCCTTCGGTATTGGCGTTGGATATATTGTTTGCTGTCACGCTTAGAGCTGATTGCTGCGCGGACAAGCCTCTTTTGGCGATTTCCAGCCCTAAAAAAGTTGGGTTTGTCATCTTTTTCACTCCGTTCTAAGCTTTTGAATCGAATAAAGAAAGCCGTTTGGTCCCGCCTGTCTGATTTGACTGCTGCTCTTTTCCGTAATTCGAACCGCTTTCTTTCGGAAGGAGCATATCAAATGTAAGCGAGATAAATTGAAGCGACTGAAAAGTCAACTGCTTGTTCAAATCGTTCACGTCTTTTAAACGGATGACGAGCTGTGAGAGCTTGGCATACAGCTGTTCCAGCACCTTTTTCTCGCCGCCCGCAGCTTTGCTGATACATGCGCTGATGGTCGCGTCCGAGCTGCCGATACAGCTTTTAGTTGCTTCAATGCGAGACTGTTCCGTTTGTTCAATGGCCTGCACATATTTTTGTTCTTTCGTCACGATTTCTGAAAGTGCCTTTATTTCGTTCGTCTTCAGCGCCTCCGTTTTTTGTTCCGACAGAGACAGCAGATGTTCATGCAGCACGCATAAGCGCTCCAGCTCTTTTATCACCCGTTTCACTGAACGACTTCCTCCTTTTATTGCTGTTTATAAAAATTGACCATTTTTTCAGCTATGCCTTTGCCGTCCACTTTGTACGTTCCATTCTCAACGGCTGCTTTCAGCTGGGCAATTTTCTCCTGACGCTCCTTCATTAAATCAGGACCTTTTTGCAGCTCCTTTGCTTTCGCAGAAATCTCAACTTTATCTTCCGGTTGTGCTGCAGCCTGCGAAGAAGCTGTTTGTTTTTCAAATGATTTATGATAAGGATTAACAGGTTGTGTTCCATATTGGTTGATCTTCATGGGATTCCTCTCACTTTCCGCCATAGTTATCTATGATCATACTCATTTTATCGTCTGAGCTTCAAGTTAGTTTAGGGAATCAGTCATTTTTAGGCTTAAAGGTATAGTACGTGCCTTTAGAACTATTCTTTCTCTCTTTTTCAAGCTGTTCCAGCTGGTCTAATTGACTCATTTGCGATGCTAAATCTTGATCGCATGACAGGCAATAACGCCCTTCCCGAATAAGTGTGCCGCACCTTTCGCACGGATAGCCGAGATTCGGGAAATTGGAAATTTGAATGCGTTTCTGTCTGATAAACTTCAATATTAACTCTTCTTCGACACCTGTTTTTTCTACAATCTGAAACATGGTAGACTGGCGGTTTTCCTGTTTTTTCAGAAATTTATAAACGGTTTCATACGCACGCTCTTCTTCTTTCACGCATGAAGCACAAACGGTTTGAAAACTGCTTTTCATAAACAATGCATTACATCTTGGACAATTCGCCAATTGACTCATAAATTTTGACCCCTATCCTTAAATTCTATCTTTTATATCGGCAGGGAGAAAAAATGATTTAGCTTCGAATTAATGTAAATGATGATACAGATTTTGCCTCACCGGATATCATCAGACAATCAGCGGCATGATGAAGCGTCGCCCCTGTCGTATACAAGTCGTCGATCAATATGATATCCAGATTCTTTACTGATCCCTTTTCGGTTCTAAAAACCGTTTTGGGCTTGATCCGTTCTTTTCTGCTTTTTTTGGATTGTTTTTCATTTTCAATTCTGATCAAAGGATGCATAACGGGTCTTTTTAATAAGGAAGCAAGCCGCTCCGCCTGATTGAATCCCCGCTCCGCTTTACGTTCTTCACTGAGTGGTATCGGAACTAAAACAGCAGGAGTGCGGCGGCAATATTGATGGAAAGCATTGATAAATGAAGGAGCAAAAGCGAAGACCAGTTCAGCATCACCTCTGAACTTAAAACGGGCAAGGACTTCTTTCATGAAGGTATTGTAGATATAGACAGAGCGGTTTTGCCTCAAAAGAGAGCGGGTTAACGGATCAGCTTCCCATTTTACGCAGTCACCGCACAGTTCTTCGCTCTCTTGGGGGCGCCCGCACTTAGGGCACACGGTTCCTTCGATCCTGATAAAATTGTCTTTACATGCCCTGCATATTTTCTCTTCTGATCGTAAAAAGAAAAAAGCGCGCCATGAAAGAGAATGTAAAAGAGGCGCTTCACAAATTAAACAATACAGTTCATTCCCTCCCTTTTCGATTGCTTTCGCAAAGCGGGTTGTCATTCACCTTTCTGGCAGCTTCAGCCAAGGTAACGAGCATTGATGTATTTTTTTGTTTGTCAACGAGCTCTGCTTTTATGTAAGCCAGCTTTGACTCATCTGTTACATATTTCGGTTTTACTGCATTTAAAGCCAAGGCGAGCACATCCTCCCTGCACCTGCTGCACATACAACTCATGTGCAGCTGTTCGATATACTGATCAAACAACTCTTCCAAAACAGCCTCTTTAGCATTGACTAGCATCCGGCACCGCTCCTCATTTTATATTCATAGGTATACTTTACCATGAATATCAGACTAGTCAATCAACATTTCCTTTTTAGACAGTTTATTCATATGTTGAATATGACGTTGTGCCGCATTCATCGCCTTTGTCCTGCCGTGATGAAAGAAACAGACGTCTCCATCTGTGTGCTCGGGATGCCTGCCGGCTCTTCCGGCCATTTGGACAAGAGCGCTTTCCGAAAAAATCGCCGACTCTGCCCCCAATACTCCAACCTGCGCTTTTTTGACGGTCACTCCTCTTTCCAAAATCGTTGTCGTCACGAGCACCTCAAGCTTACTTTCCCTAAACCGGTTCACTTTTTCATTTCTCTCAGGGTCTTCGGAATAGACCCCTTCAGCGCGAAATGTTTCCTTTTTCAGCAGACTGACCACGGTTTTAAGAACAGGGACAGAGGGAACGAACATAAAAACCGGATGCTGCAGTTCTTTGTGCTTAAAAAGCCATTTTTTGAGGCGAAAAGGAACTTTTTTTCGTTTCAAACCCCTTTCCCAATTTCCGCACCAAATCAATGTAGGTTGAGGCAGCGGGCTGCGGTGGAATCTCGCGGGAATACGGACGGTGTGCAGCTTTCCGCTCTCAGCCCTTTTCTTCATATCCGCAGAAGGCGTGGCGGTCAAATAGATGTGTGCGCTTTGCTGTTTTGCCGATTTTTTAACAGCGTATTGCAGCGTGTTATCAATAGAATACGGAAAAGCATCCACCTCATCTATGATGATCACGTCAAATGCTTCTTTATAGCGGAGCAGCTGGTGGGTAGTTGAAATGACAAGCGGCGAGAGAGTTCCAACGTCTGAGCTCCCTCCGTATAAAGCGGCGATTTCCACCCCTGGGAAGGCGTGGCGAAACCGCGGAGCAAGCTCGAGCACAACGTCTGTTCTCGGAGTGGCGATACATACTCTCAAACCGTTGTTCAGCGCGAATTCGATCCCTTGAAAAAGAAGTTCTGTTTTTCCCGACCCGCAAACCGCCCAGATCAACAGCTCTTCTTTCCTGCGTATAGCATCGATAATAGATTTGGCCGCTTTTTCCTGACCGGCTGAAAGTGCGCCTTTCCACTCCGTGTAAACAGGCGCCCATTCATGTATGCCATGCTCACGCCAAGTCAACAGAGGGGTACACTCGCTCACCCTGCCCATCATGACGCAGGCTCGGCAGTACACGCAGGATTTATTGCACCTATAGCAAGGATATCGAGCGAAACATGAGCGCTCGTGCTGGCCGCACCTATAGCAAACAAAGCCTCTCTTCGTTTTTTTAATGCCTTCCTCCGTTTTTATCAGGCCTTCTTGGATGTGCCAATCAATGACAGGTTCCGGAAAAGGAAGTTCGCTTTTCAGAAGGTGGCGCTGCTCCATACATGACCGCAATTCACGGGAATAGGATGCCGGATGTTCGATGTGAATCACCTCCAATCTGCCATTCAGTATCTATCATCCATGTTTTCTTGTAAAACAGTCAAAATCTAAAAATCTCCCTCAAAAACCGTTGAAAAAGAAAAAATCTCCGTTTTGCAAAACGGAGATTGGCTTTTATACTGTATACCAGGCGATACCCATTGCTCCTTCACCAAGGTGGGTGCCGATCACAGGCCCGAAATAGCTTTTATAAAATTCGACATGTGCGTATTGCTGCGACAAATCTTCGATTATTTGATCGGCTTCTTCTTCACGGTTGGCATGAATCACAACCGCTCTCAGCGGCTTTCCTTTTTCGGCATCTTCGCCAAAAAGCTCAAATAAACGGTTCATCGCTTTTTTTCTCGTCCGGATTTTTTCGTAGGGAACGATTAGCTTGTTCTCAAAATGCAAAATCGGTTTTACTTTTAATAGGCTTCCGACAAAAGCCTGGGCGCCGCTCAGACGTCCTCCCCTTTGCAAATGTGAAAGGTCGTCAACCATAAAATAAGCCCTCATTGAGGTTTTCATATGATCCAAGTGGCGAATGATTTCTTCCGGAGCTGCTCCTTTTTCCGCCATCTCAGCCGCTTCGATCGCATAAAAACCTTGAGCCATGCAGCTGATTTCCGAATCAAACGGATACAGTTTAATTCCATCCAGCATACCGCTTGCTGATACAGCGCTGTTAAATGTTCCGCTGATGCCGCTGGAAAGGTGGATGCTGATAACCGCATCATATGTTTCTCCGAGCTTTTCATAGAGAGAAATCAGCTCGCCGTACGCGGGCTGGGATGTCGTCGGGAGATTTTCGTGAGCTTTTACTTCTTTGTAATAGTCCTTCCAGCTCATATCGATCTCTTCCCTGTATGAAGTCTCTCCAAAGATCACATTGAGAGGTATCATATAAATATTGTAGTGATCGCGCAGGTCTTTAGGTATATATGCCGTACTGTCTGTTACTACTGCTGTTTTCATGAAATAAACCTTCCTTATGAAAGATACTCTTTTCTATTTTAAAAGAAAAAGCAGCTTTTTTCATTATAAAGTTTGATTTTCTGCCAAAAGAAAAGACCTGCCTTATGGCAAGTCCATCTTTATCTCATTTCTACCCAGCCGTTTTTAATGGCTACAACAACAGCCTGCGTTCTGTCGTTTACATTCATTTTTTGAAGGATGTTGCTGACGTGGTTTTTAACCGTTTTTTCACTGATAAATAATGATTCGCCGATTCCGCGGTTGCTTTTTCCGTCCGCCAGCATCTGGAGAACCTCGCATTCCCTTCTTGTAAGAATGTGAAGAGGTCTCCGGATTTCCGGATACACTTCATGCTGAGCGTGAGATGATACACCGCTTGTTGCAAGTCGGCGGAATTCATTCACAAGATTATGCGTAACCTTAGGATGCAGATAAGATCCGCCTTCAGCTACCACTTTCACGGCTTCGATCAGCGTATCGGCATCCATTTCTTTCAGCAGATAGCCGCGGGCTCCTGTTTTTAATGCATGTGTAACATAGTTTTCGTCATCATGGATAGATAAAATAATAACCTTTGATTCCGGATACAAGTCGACCAGTTGTTTTGTCGCTTCTACTCCGTTCACATTCGGCATATTAATATCCATGATGACAACATCAGGATGGTAGTGCTCGACAATGCGAGCCGCTTCATCTCCGTCGTCTCCTTCGGCCACTACCTCAAAGGTAGGTTCGAAATCCAAAATCCGTTTGACACCTTCACGGAATAACTGATGATCGTCAATAATTACAATATTTACTTTAGTCACAAGCTACGCCTCCCCATTCTCATTGTTAAACACACCGCTTTTATGGTCAATATGTCTTTTGTCTCTATTTTACAATTATCTTTACAAAGACAGTGGAACTTTAATCAAAATAAATGTCCCAAGACCTATTTTAGAATCGATTGTCATTGAGCCTTCGAGCAAATCGACTCTTTCTTTCATACCTAGCAGACCGAAAGATTTGTTCTTCTTGCCTTTTACTTCTTTTAAGTCAAAGCCGTTTCCATTGTCTTTGATAATCAGCGTCACAAAATCTTTTGTCACTTCTACTTTAACATGAATTTCAGTTGATTCGGAGTGTTTTAAGGCGTTTGTCACTGCTTCCTGTGCAAGCCGGAATAGTGCAACCTCAAACCGCGGTGCTATTCTTCTCTCTTCGGATTCTCCGATGCATTGGAAATGAATCTTTGCTTTTCCATGATAATCTTCGATCGTGTTCAAGTATTTTCTGAGCGTCGGTATCAATCCCAAATCGTCTAAAGCCATCGGCCTTAAATCATAAATGATTCTTCTGACTTCATAAAGAGCATTTCTGACGTTTTGCCGGAGGTTTTTAATTTCCTGAAAGCCTTCTTCTGTTCCTTTGTCTCTGAAGATGCGTTCGATCAGCTCAGATCTCATCATGACGTTGGCCAGCATTTGCGCAGGACCGTCGTGGATTTCCCTTGAGACCCTTTTTCTTTCTTCCTCTTGGGCTTCGATAATCCGCAGGCCGAAGTCCTGTTTGGCCTGCGCATCTTCAAGGAGAACGCCAACCTGACGCAGATCCTGATTTAAATAGTTTAAGACGACGGTAATCTGGCTGACAAGCCCTTCTGAACGCTCGATGATTTCCTGAAGCCCTAAAAGGCGCCGTTCCAGATCATCACGCTTCTCTCTCAGCTGCTTTTCCCGCTGCTGGATCATCGTCAGTTCAACCTGCAGTTTGTGGGCTTTTTCATAAGCTTCGCGAATCTCTTCTTCACTGAATTTATGAAAGTTTCTGCTGACCTCTGACAAGCGGTTCCGCGCATGGCGGGCATGCACTTCCAGCCTGTCTCCAAGATCGATGACTTCGTTGACCTGCTGTTTAATCTGTTTCAGCTCTTCTACCAAGCCTTCGTATTGCTGACGGGACTGCTCTCCGATTTGAAAGACCTCATCCTTGCTCCCGTCAACCGTTTTTAACATCTTCATAATGATTGAATCTAAAACTTTGGAGTCCATTTTGGAAACACTCACCCATTTTCCCTCCGTAACAGCATTGTCATTTAGTTTTATCATAAATTTCATTGAACTGAAATTCGTGTCGAATTATAATGAAAGAATGCGTATTCTGGTTTTTTGGTTTTTTTATGGTTACCGATCCATTTCTATTTAATCATAACAAAATATGCGCCAAAATTCTAAGTCTGTTCGATATTTAGGAGAACAGCCGCATGGCTTGTCAGGAGGTAAGCAGGCATGCTGCAAAGTTATCTCACTGTTGCAGGTGAAGGGACCCATGAAATCGTGATTGAAAAATCCCGGTTTATATGCCACTTGAGCCGCGTCAGTACTGAAGAAGAAGCACAGAACTTTATCAATCACATAAAAAAACAGCATTGGAACGCAACGCATAATTGCTCGGCTTACGTCATAGGAGAAAATGATCAAATTCAAAAAGCGAATGATGACGGAGAACCGAGCGGGACAGCAGGCGTTCCGATGCTTGAAGTTTTGAAGAAACGCAACCTTAAAGATACATGCGCCGTTGTGACGAGGTATTTCGGCGGTATTAAACTCGGCGCAGGAGGGTTGATACGGGCTTACGGAAAATCCGTGTCAGAGGGGCTGAACCATGTCGGCGTTGTCGAACGAAAGCTGATGCGGGTCATCCACACCACTGTGAACTATACATGGATCGGCAAGCTTGAAAACGAGCTTCGCGAGTCCCCTTATCAAATAAAAGACATTCATTATGCCGACGATGTCGAATTTGAAACATATGTCAAGGAAAGCGAAAAACAGGCATTTACGGAATGGATAACCGAATTAACAAATGGCAAGAGTGAGAATAGAGAAGGCATTCAAGTCTATTTGGAAGAAGCTTTTAACAATTAAAGGAGAATCATCATATGGCTGAGCGTATTAAAGTGAAAGTGCGGAAAAAAAAGAATAAAAAGAGAAAGCTGATTAAACGGTTTATAGTCCTTATGCTGCTCGCACTTCTCGCAATCGGCGGAGTGGGCATATATAAAATTATTAACACGATTTCCGCTGCTGACGGCACTTATGATGAGCTTGCGCGCGGGGAGAAGTCAAAGCTCAGGGACGATGTCGTGAATATTCAAAAAAAGCCGTTCTCGATTCTTTTTATGGGTGTTGAAGATTATTCGACAAACGGCGAGCACGGACGGACGGATTCCCTGATTGTCGTGACGCTCGATCCTAAAAAGAAGTCGATGAAAATGCTGAGCATTCCGCGGGACACAAGGGTTCATTTGGCAAGCGACACAACCGGCACAAAAACAAAAATTAATGCGGCCTATGCAAAAGGCGGCAAAGATGAAACGATCGAGACCGTTGAGGACTTCCTCGGAATCCCGATTGATTACTATGCCACAGTCGATTTTGACGGGTTCAAAGATGTCATCGATGAAATCGGCGGAATCGATGTTGACGTGCCGTTTGATTTTAACGAAAAAAGCGATGTCTCCAAATCGAAGAGAATCTATTTTAAAAAAGGAAACATGCATCTAAATGGAGAGGAAGCTCTTGCCTACGCAAGGATGAGAAAACAGGATAAGCGGGGAGACTTCGGGAGAAACGACAGACAGAAGCAAATCTTAAAAGCCGCTCTTGATCAAATCTCAAAACCGCAAAACCTCGCTAAAATTGATACAATTGCCCAAAAAGCAAGCAAAAACATTGAGACAAATTTCAGAATCACACAGGCCATGGCGCTCCAGCAAATCTACAGCGGCTTTGCTGGCGATGATATTAAAACATTAAACATCACAGGACAGGATCTTACGATTGCAAATGTTTATTACTTTGAGCCTGACCAGCAAAACCTGGCAAACGTGCAAAATGAATTGACCCATCATTTATACCCGGACTCAACTGCTGATTCGAGCGGAACATCGTCTGAATCTTCCGCAACCGCTGACGGAACGGACAGCTCAGCTGAATCGCCTGCTGCTTCTTCTTATTGATCAGCTCAGTTGAATATTAAATTCATAATTGAATAAAATGAAGGGGAACTCTTTATATATTAAGGGTTCCCCTTTTTTATTAAGCTAATGTAACTTACGATTTGAAAAAGGCAAATGATTGATAACACTTTGCTTTAAATAGCTATACTGTTTTTCGTTGGTATCTGAGAATGCCTCGTCTCTATTTGAGGGAATATCCATATACAGGATGTCTTCTTTGAATTGAGAAACCGTTAAATCATATCTTTTACCATTGATAAAATTATAAAAATGCCACCCCTCGGGCAGCTTTGTTTTCCTTATTTCTCCGCCTAATACATCATTTACGACTAAGGCGGTTACGCCGCATTGTCCCTTTGCAGGGTTATCCTGACTCCATTTTGAACTTGAATCTGAAGATCAGGATTTATACAGTGCTTTCATTATTTGTTCGATTTGTCCAAGGTGATGATCATCCATAAAAAATCCTCCTTTTCATAGAGTCTTAATCAAGCAAGGACTAAACTTAAAAGCGTCTACCTTTTATGGGGCTTCCTGAGATGCAGCAATAATAAAACCCCTGGAAACCAGGGGTTTTTACGTTCATTAATTCCTCTTCACCATCCGCCTGTAAAACTTCGTAAAAGGCTTGTACTGCTCATTTACAAGGCCTGTCACCTCTGCGATGATCTGCATGAACAGGATTAAACCGAAGATGATGAAGATGGACACCCAGAGGGTTGCGGTTTTTAAAAGAATGGCACTCAGGCTGAAGACGACGCCGATTAAATAAATGACGATGACGGCTTTCCGATGGGACAAGCCGAAGGCCATCAACCTGTGATGAATATGCGATTTATCGGGAGCAGAAATCGGCTGCTTGTTTAAAATCCGCCTGATGATCGCAAATGTCGTGTCAAATATCGGCACTCCTAGTATAATGATCGGAATGACGACGCTGAACAGAGTCACGCTTTTATACAGCCCCAGCAGCGACAGAACCGAGATCACATAGCCCAAGAACAGCGAGCCCGTGTCTCCCATAAAGATTTTCGCCGGGTGGAAGTTATAGAACAGAAAGCCGACCGTGCTTCCGATGACAACCAGCGACAAAGAGAAGATCAGGATTTTATCGGCAGAAAAAGCCATGACGGCGATCGTCGAAAGACCGATGACGGATATACCCGCAGCCAGGCCGTCCAATCCGTCGATTAAGTTGATGGCATTGGTGATCCCGACGATCCATAAAATCGTCAGAGGGTATGCAAGCCACCCCAAATCAAAGCGAAGATCCCAAAACGGAATCGATAAAAATTCCATTTTCAAACCTGTACTGACAATGATGCAGGCTACTAATACTTGAACGATAAATTTAATTCTCGCGCTTAAATTGTATTTGTCATCTACAATGCCTAACATGACGATCATAAAAGCGCCGAGTGTAATTGCTGTTATTCTGTTTTCATAAAGGCCGCCGGCAAACGAACCGGTCAATACTCCTATAAAAATGGCTAAACCGCCCATTCTCGGCATTACTTTATCATGTATCTTTCGTTTATCCGGCTGATCCACGACCCCGGATTTGATTGCTAGACGTTTGACAAGCGGAGTAATAATTAAAACAGTAATGAGAGAGACAAAAAACGCAAGTATAGTGCGTTCATAAGACATAAGGAAGTCTCCTTTTTAAATGAAGTCTGGTCGTATAAAAGATCATACCTTTTCATTATACAATTTCATTATTTATTATAACAAGCTCCAGCCAAAAGAAACATCACGAATTAATATCCCCCGCCGCAAATTATGCATCTTTATTCAAGTTCAATTTATCAAGCATCGTTAAAAATAGATGATGCCAGTCTCTTTCACGTGCGATCTTTCTGCGCAGTTCCCCATGGGAGACATCATCATGCGCAAGCTCCAACTCTTCACACACCGCTGTAAATTCAGCGGGGTCGTTTCCTGTTAGATGACGGTAAACGTGTTCCTGTTCAACCTTTTCCGTTGAAGGGAGGTTCATACCGGCAACAGGCTTTCCGGCAGCCAAAAATTCAAACAGCTTTAAAGGAAATACCGCATTGTTATATGGCGACGGTTTATACGGCATGATGCCGATATCCACTACATTCATATAAGCTGGTACTTCTGACGGCGCAGCTGGGCCCGTCCAAATAACATTATCTTCTTCAAGAAGCGCTTTAAAATCTTCGTCTCCGTTTGTCCCGTCAGGACCGACAAATAAAAATGTCCACTCTTTTTTGGCTCCGGCAGCTTCTTTGACGAGCTTAAAATCGAGCTTCGGCTTGATTCCGCCGATAAAGCCGAGGACGGTGCCTTCCCTTCCGTTCAATACATCCGCTTTTTGCATATTTTCCGCAAACAAGCTGTACTCCACACCGTTTTCGATTGTAAAAACCGGCTTTGTCTCTCCTTGAAGCCGGTCTGTTACGTTTTGGTGCAAGTATTCGGAAGTGCAAAAAATCGTATCAGCAGCTTTGATGATTCTGCCTTCAGCTTCAAAAATGACCTTTTGCCTGAATCCTGAGACAAGGCTTTGGCTTCCGCTGATCGGTGCCGCCCACAGGTCACTGCAGTCATAGATGACCTGATCCCACTGATACAGCGATGACAGCAGCGGAAAACCGGGGAATGTGTACCATAAGCACACCTTTTCCCCTTGAACGTCTTCTTTCAGCCGGTCAAGCAGCGGCTTCAGCTTGCTTTGATAGAAAACATCCTTGTAGCGGGCAAACCTGAATATTTTCTTTTTCAAAAAATCTTTGACTGCAAATTGCCTGATTCCGTTGTCAAGCAATGTAAAAGTCTCGCGGGAAGGACTTTCAGACGGACAGACCCAAATGACTTCCTTCGTCTCCTTGCGGCCAGCCAAAAACTCAGCAAGGCGGTGCCTTCTGTATCTTAGCTGATCCTGCCCCCATTCGCCTGTCGCTACTATGACGTGTATGACTTGATCTGCTTTCACTTTCAATCACCTTTTCTGTCATGCCGTTATAATCTTTTCATGACTGCGTTCTTAGCGTAATGGAAAAAGCACCATGTCGCTTTCATCAAGTGAAGGCGTTCGATTTCCCTGTACACATACCAGGTTTTTCGCGCCGCCTTCCATTTATTACTGGAGATCGATGTTTCAACGATGCGGTATTCGGCGAGGGGTTCGTTCAGTCCATATGCCTTGAACCCCCGCTTTAATACGGACAGCCATGTCGCCAAATCCTGACGGGTTCTAATATTCGGCATCCGGATATCACCCGTTTGCTCTCTGTCAATCATCACCGTCAAACAGCCGATAATCGTATTTTTTAATACATCATCATATGTAAGGCTCACGGGTGCATGAATGGTTTTATGAAGCGGTTCGCCATCTTGGCTGATCAGCTCGTATGCCGTAAATGTGAAAGCATGCTGATGCTTCCTCATGAAGGCAAGCTGCTTATCCAGCTTTTCTGTTTTCCAAACATCGTCGCTGTCCAAAAAGGCGACATAGCGCCCTTCGGCTTTACTAAGCGCCGCATTTCGCGCCGCTGCAGCGCCTTGATTTTCTTTCAGAAAAATGGCATGGATCCGCTCATCATCTTCTTCATAGCGCTTCAAAATGTCTCTTGTCCCATCTGTTGAGCAATCATCGGCAATGATCAATTCCCAGTCGGAAAATGTCTGATTTAAGACGGACTGAATGGTTTTTTCGATAAATTCCTCCGCGTTATAGGAAGGCGTAATGACAGAGATTAAAGGTTTTTGCCTCGTCATGGTCCTGATCCACATCCCCAATTAAAAATTTAACGTTCTCTGAAAACTTCCGGAACGACAATGATAAAAAATGACAACGCTAAACCGATCAGTACGCCCAATACCGCTCTTTTTTTAGGCGACATGCCGGCAGCCTGGTTATCAAGCACGATCAAAGGCTCAATTTCTTCAGCAGCCTTCATATCAAGTTTGCTTGTTTCAAGCTCATACAAAAACCGCTGTTTATCAACTTTGGAATCAGCGCTGACTGTTTCGCCTTCAAGCGCCTTAATATTCTTTTCGATGACTTCTTCCCTTTTTGAGAACAGCGCCTTATCGCCTTCCATATAGGCATCTTTGATTTTCCCTAAAGTATCCAATGTTTCCTGTTTGTCAGGCCCTGTGTAGCTTAAGTTAAAAAGTGAATCCGTTCTGATTTCAATCGCCAGATCGTCTTTCAACTGCGCCAGGTCCTCTTCCGGCATCTCCGGGAAAATGTCCTTTAAAAAAGCTTCGTTTTTCAACAGCAGCGGCACTTGCTTTGCATTGTTGTACTTCGCTTCTCCATAGTTTCCGGTTGATATCGTTACAGTAGCCGTGTAATTAGATGGTGCAACGCTCCCCTTCGGCATAAAATAACCGACAAGACCAAGAATAAGAGGAAGCGCAATAATCGCCACAATATACTTTTTCACTCTACCAGCAATACGTTTGATTAAATTCATCACATGAATTTCTCCCTGTTTTTAAATTCGATTTTCAAAAATCACCTATACTGTTCGGTTTCATCTGTTCCGCTGATTCTAAAGGTATTAACCGTCGCAATCACAAGGGCGAGGAACACCCAATGGAAATATAAATTCGAGACGGAACTCGGACTGATGCTTGACACAAGGAAGGCGACGAGCGCGGCTGTCAAACCTTCAATAAGAAGCTTTGGCCGTCTTCCAAGCGATCTTTTATAATATCGGTAAAGCACGGTTATTAAATAAATGTACATCGTTAAATAACCGAGCATCATCACCACTCCAAAATTCGTCATGATCTCAACGAGCCAGTTATGAACCTCCACGACCTGGTCCGTATCGAACAATGCATGATGCTCCAAATAATAAGGCACATTGCCGGCGCCGACGCCAAATCCGTAAGTATCCAGCACATAATGCCCGGCGTTTTTCAACAAATTCGCCCTGGCGACATTGGATGGCAGCGGCTCGCTGAAATCGTGTGCTGTTTGCGGAGCCAAAAAGTATGTATAAAAAGCTCCGGTAATCTTTCCTGCAAACAGTGTGACAAAAGCGATACATCCTGCAGCTGCGGCGATGAGCGCCCATTTTTTAAGCACCTTCGGCAGCAAAATGAACGCATAAACGGCAAGTCCGGCTATCACTCCCAGAATGCTGGCTCTTGATCCAGTCAGGAAAATCAAGTAGGCCGAACAGAACGCAAGGATCAATCCCGCTATTTTTAAGTAGCTGTTTTTAATGTTTTTGAAAAAAGATAAATAAAAGAAAAAGCTGATGGACAGAAATGTCGCAAAGTCATTCTGATTGAAAAAAACGGATGTCGGATAATGCTGTTTATAGTGCGGCCCGTTATAAAGGGTCGAGCTCGGCAGGTGGTTGAACGTAAAGTGGTTGTAAAACCCGATGACCATTAAAAATACGGTCATGACCAGCCATATGTAATAAAACGCAAGAATACGATCCATTTTTTGAAAAAACATGACAATCAGAAAAACAAAAAACATTCCCATTGCCAATAGGAATAGATATTTTATGCCATCAGTAGCAGACTTGACCCAAAGCAGTGAAATCATTCCATAGCAGAACCAAAACGCGAAAAACATCAGAATGCCTTTGACATGCACCTGCTTCCACTTTTCAAGGTGCTGGCTGCCTTTCAACATTTCCGCTATGAATAAGAATCCTGCCAGAATCAGAAGAATTCGATATGGAAACAGGCTGAAAAAACCCAATTTAATCGTAAAAAAAGCATTGTTGGCAAAAGTTGCAGCGATGAGCAGATATAATACGGGCATCAGCAATTGCTCGGACGACAAATACTTCCGGAACACAATGATCAAAGCCAGCGCAATCAAAATTAGACATGCTAGCAAGACTTTTTTTGCATTGGACTGGGCCAATACAACGAATGCTAACCCTGCGGTCAATGCGGCGAGCCAAACCAGAACATTGACCGCGGAACGTTTGAAACTCATTTTGCCCCCTCCTTCCGCTTCTTTCTGGAAAAGGGCTGCCGACATCAGCCAGCAGCCAGCGATTTACGTATTCATTTCTTCTTTATAATATGAAATGGTCTTTTCCAGTCCTTCAGCGAGCGGCATTTTTGGTTCCCAGTTTAAAATTTTCTTTGTTTCTTCATTACAAAGTGTGCTGTGACGGATATCTCCCGGCCGTTCAGCTTGATAAATAGGAGACAGCACCGAGTTCGTTGCTTTTTTCATCTCTGCAAACAGCTCATTGACCGTGATCGAAAAGCCGTTTGAAACATTTAAACAAACGTTTGATTGAGCTTTGAGCGCCTTGACGTTGGCAGAAGCCACATCACCGACATAAATAAAATCGCGCGATTGTTCTCCATCTCCAAAAATCAGCGGAGCCTTACCGCTGGTCAGCAAATCGGAGAAAATCGATACGACGCCGCCCTCTCCTTTTGCGTCTTGGCGCGGCCCGTATACGTTGCTGTACCGCAAAATGCAATACTCGGTTCCATACAGATCATAGGCCAGCTTTAAGTAGTTCTCCACCGTAAGCTTCGTCAGCCCGTATGGTGAGCCTGGATTAGTTTTATGGCGGGTGTCGACAGGCAGATAATCCGGATTTCCATAAACAGCTGCTGATGATGCAAAGACGATCTTTTTCACGTTGCATTCACCCGCTGCTTTAATGATATGGAGCGATCCCCTGATATTGATGTTTTCATCATTTAAAAAATCGCTGACAGACTCCGCTACGCTTACTTGTGCAGCTAAATGAATAATATAATCAGGATCAATGCTTTTGATGACGTCGATAACTTCCGGCTTCGTAATATCCTGCTCATAAAAGTCAATCGGGAGACCGTCAATGTTGGAGCGGTGTCCCGTAGTTAAATTATCAAGAATTGAAACCCGGTAATTTTCTTTCAGAAGCTGTTCAGCAATATGCGAACCGATAAATCCGCATCCGCCTGTCACTAGTACTTTTTCCATTGATAACACCCCGCGTTTTATACTTTTGTTAAGCTTTTCTCTCCCTGTACTCCAGGGCGGCCAATTGAATGATAAATAAATCCTTCTCTTCTCATATCTTCAAGTTTAAACAAGTTACGTCCATCAATTAGAACAGGACGGTTTAAATATGTTTTCAATTTCTTAAAATCCATTTGTTTAACCTGTGGCCAATCTGTCAAAATGAGGCAAGCATCAGTGTCTTTTACAGTATCATACAAATCTTTGCTGTATATGGCCTGATCTCCCAATAAGCGTTCTGCCTCCGGAATTGCAATTGGATCGTATGCTTTAATATGAGCACCGAGGCTTCTCAGCATCGGAATGACATCCAGAGACGGCGCCGAACGCATATCGTTTGTATTTGGCTTGAATGCCAGCCCAAGAACCGAAATGGTCATGCCGTTTAAATCGCCGAACACATCAAGGAGCTTTTGCACAATGTGGGCGCGCTGCTTTTGATTCGTCTCGATCACGGCTTCAATCATTTTAAAAGGATAGCCGACTGACTTCGCGATTTGCAGTAAAGCCATCGTATCTTTAGGGAAGCAAGAGCCGCCAAAGCCGATTCCGGCTTTTAAAAATTTATTGCCGATTCTGCTGTCGAGTCCGACACCTTCAGACACCTTTGATACATCAGCCCCGACCCTTTCGCAAATATTCGCGATATCATTAATGAACGAGATCTTTGTAGCCAAAAATGCATTTGCAGCGTATTTAATCATTTCTGCACTTTCAAGGTTAGACTTGACGATTTTCGTTTGAAAAGGCTTATGAAGCTCTTCAATAATCGCAGCAGCCTTTTCGCTTGTCGCACCGATGACTGCTCTTTCCATATTCATCGTATCGTAAATAGCTGTTCCTTCACGAAGAAACTCAGGGTTTGAAACAACATCAAACGGATGTTTGCCATTGGTATGCTGCTCGATAATGGATTGGACAAGCTTTCCTGTCCCAACAGGAACCGTACTTTTGTTAACAATGACTTTATATCCGTTTAAATATTTTCCAATCGTTTCAGCAACCTCTTTTACGTATTTCAGGTCTGCCTCTCCGTTTGCTGACATCGGTGTCCCGACTGCTATATAGATAATTTCCGAATCTTTTATCGCCTTGGGAATGTCAGTTGAAAAGAACAAACGGTTATCATTCACATTTTTATCCACAAGCTCTTGCAGTCCGCGCTCATAAATTGGCATAATACCGGCAGAGAGACTCCTAATTTTTTCGGCATCTATATCACAACAGACAACCGAATTTCCAATCTCAGCAAAGCAAGTTCCAGACACCAGTCCAACATATCCTGTTCCAATAACAGCGATTCTTTTCAATATCATCATTCCCCTTCCTTAAGCTAACCCTTCAATCCAATAGCTTTATTAGGCGATGATTTTTATTTCTATCTTAATAAAAACCAGGCGTCTCTCTTCTCTTATATTTTTCATCATGGACGCAATGTTGCTGCTTTAAACAAAGCTTTTCTTAGATTTTATTCTAGATTTCTCGTACAGATTTAATTTTTTTCCCGACGCCATAAATTTTCATACTTCTCTTTTAATGCTTTAGCATTTTTACTTGCATCATAATGCTTGCACACGGTTTGATATAGCTCCTCAGTGATGTCTTCCCTCCATTCTCCCTCCTCCATATATACCTTAACCGCTTTTATTATATTGGAGACAGAGCGCGGCTTGATCAGCAGATGTTCGTGCTTTCCGAATAAAGACGGAACCCCTCCGACCGCCGTACAAAGCACTGGAACCTTGAGGGCGAGCGCTTCAATGACAACAGTCGGCATCCCTTCAGAATACGAAGGGAGCACAAACAGATCTGATGCAGCCAGATATTCTGATATCTCATGGTTTGCGACCTGCCCCGTCAATATCGCTTTTTCACCGGTGGTTTGACGGATGTGCTGTTTCTCCGGTCCGTCGCCGATGAATACAGCTCTGTAGCTGTCATCAAGCTGCCTGACCGCTTCTGCCAGCTCGACTACTCCCTTTCCTTTCACCAAGCGGCCGACAAACGTCAGCAGTTTTTTGTCTTTCGGCAGACCGAGTTTCTCCCTCAATTCAAGTGCTGAAGCGGAGGGTTTTTGAAACCGGTCCAAGTTGACGCCGATAGGAAGCACCGTGCTTTCAACACCGGTCATTTCTTTTGTTTTGGCTTTCAGCGCATCGCTGACAGCCAAGACTTTTGCTGCGGAATGCACAGCTGTTTCAAATGCTCGAAAAGCGCCTTTGCTGTAATGGGGATAAATATTGACATCGCTTCCGTGCAACGTCAGAACATAAGGAACCTTCAGCGTCTGTGAAACAACGGCAGCGGCACCCCCGGATGGCATCGCGAAATGGGCATGGATAAGATCCGGCGCAAGCCCGTGCTTCTCGATCGTCCTCACTACGGACTTGGCGATCCGGCGATGCGGCTGAGCCCATTTTAGCTGTCCAGGCAGAGCCGTATACGGCGGTCTGTAGACCGGGATGCCTTTTCTTTCTTCATATTCCGGGACTGTTCGTACTTGGCGGTATTTTTTTTTCAGCAGCCTGAGGGGAGCGGGGTTCACAGGCGATGGACATATGACCGTCACATCAACGCCCTGCATCTGCAGCGCCTGAACCTGTGTTTCATGAAAAACGCCTTCTCCCGGTTTTTGACTGCTTGGATAAACGCTTGTAATCCAAAGAACCTTCAATGATGAAACGCCCTTTCTGCTGTCATCTTCCTAATTGGGCCCTCATAGCCCGCCGGTAAAACTTGCTGACCAGAAAACCGTAAAAAATTCCGCTGATCCCGACGGAAACTGCCAGCTGAAGCATGGCGCCGTGAAGCAGATGTCTGCTGCCGACGCTCAAGACAAGAGCCAGCAATGCCATGAGCAGTGTCAAAGCCAGCGGTTTTCCAACGGTTCTGAAATATTCGCCCATCTTCAGCTGGATGACATATTTGAGAAGCCATCTGCCGATAAAGAAATTGATCAGGCTGATCGCTGCATAGGTCCAAGCGGTGATCGTCAAATCACTTGTTAATACCGCCGCATAAAGAGACAGCCCGTAAAGGAGCATGATCCCGCTGTCCCAATAAAATGCCAGGTCTGCTCTCCCCTTCGCCAGCAAAACTGATCCGTTCGGATTCATCAGAACCCTGAGCAGCCCGACAATCGCGAGGATGTTCAGAACCGGTACGGCCTGCAGCCATTTTTCTCCGAAGACGACTTCAACAAATAAATCTGAAACAGTCATCAGTCCGATCAGAAGCGGGAATGAAATCAGCGAGAGAAGTTTTGTCATATTTAAAAAGCCTTCGCGCAGCGTTTGGTTGTCCCCTTGATTTTTTGAGAAGACAGGAAACGCTACCCGTGTCACGATCGGATTGATTTTTAATACGGGAATCGTAATAATCTGATACGCCAGGTTATAGATTCCCAATGCTTCCACACCGAGAAACCGCCCGATCAAAATCATGTCGATATTGGCACCAAGTCTGTTTACAAGCCTTGAAGCAAGCTGAAACGCGCCAAAAGAGAAAAATTCTTTCACTTCCCCCAATGCAAAAACGAAAGAAGGACGCCATTTTTTTAAATATACAGCAAAAAACATGATGCCTTTAACTGAATTAAGAAAAACTTGTGACAATGCATAGGCCACGATCGGATCCATCAGAAAAACTAAAACGAGCAGGAGCACAAATGACAAAGCGGTGACACCCGCTTCTATTTTGCTCAGCATATTAAACTTCAGATCTTTTTGCAGCATATATTGATACTGCTGGCCGACCGGGGCGATTAAAAACATGACGGCCAAAATCCGCACAAGAAAAACCAGTTCGTCCCGCTGATAAAAGTCTGCGATGAACGGACTCAGGAAAAAGAGGCCGATAAACAAAAGGATGCCCGTTAGGATATTCAGCCAATACAAGGTCGATAATTGGCGTTCACTGATGTTCTCCTTTTGAATTAAAGCGGCCCCGAATCCCATATCGAGTACAATTTGTGTGAAAATCGTTACGGTGGTCAGCATTCCGACCAAACCGAATTCGGCAATTGTCATGATATTGCCGAGCAGTGCAAACTGTATAATTTGAATGACCGTGACGATCAAAGTTGAAACACTTGTCCATTTTGCACCGCTTAATATTTGTTTCGTAATGGTAGACATAGCATATTCCTAACTTCCTCGTATTATCTGGCTCCTTCGCCAGTCAATACTACTTTAATCGTTTTCAGCATAACCTTCAAATCGAGCAGAAATGTCAAATTCCGAATGTAATACAGATCGTGCACCAATTTTTCTCTCGGACTGATATCATAGCCTCCGTTCACCTGCGCAAGTCCCGTTAAACCCGGCTTAACGATTAAGCGGTTTTTAAATCCCGGAATTTCGTGGTGAAACTGAGCGGTAAACATCGGTCTTTCAGGCCTTGGCCCCACAATGCTCATGTCTCCGGCCAGCACATTGATCAACTGCGGAAGTTCATCGATTCTTGTTCTTCTTATAAAAGAACCGATTGCAGTGATGCGCGGATCATCCTTCTGCGCCCATTTCGCACCGGATTTTTCGGCATCGATTCTCATAGAGCGCAATTTAATCAGCTTAAAGTGCTTCCCGTCTTTTCCAACGCGTTCTTGGCGGTAAAAAGGCGATCCAGGAGTCTCTATAGATATCAAAATACAGAATAACAGAATCACCGGCAGTGTAATGGCGAGACCGATAAGTGATAGGACGATATCCATTGCCCGTTTTATATTCAAATACCGCACTGCTTTTTCAGATAGAGCACAAGAATAGATATGCTGGCTTGAGTATTCATTATACATTCTTAAGCTTTTGTCCATACTCACTGACATACACCTCACGATTGGTTTGGTTCTTCTTTGTGATCTCTGCGTCAGTGTAGCATATGAACGTAAACCCATTGTAAAGGGCTTGTTAAAGAGTATTAATTGTGTGATTTTTCGGTAAGTTTGTTTATTTTTCTTTAAACATTAATCACCGTCCGCTCCTTTTTTGTTGAATTAATGGAATAATCATACTATATTTTCAGGCAGAACGAAAATGAAAGAAGACACAAAAAAGGATAAGCCGACATCGACTTATCCTGGATCATCTGGATTAATAGTAGGCAACAATTCCGTCATAAATCGCTTTTGCGCCTTTTTCCTTATAAGTGGAGCTTTTTAGCTTGGTTGCATCACTTAGATTCGTGATGAATGCCAGCTCAACAAGACTGCTCGGCATCTTCGATTCCCTAATGACGTGGAAATCACCGATTTTCACTCCGCGGTTTTTCGTATTGAGCGCGGCATAAAGGCGGTTTTGAATTTCGGTCGCCAGCCTTTTGCTGTTTGCCGATTCATACGTTGTATAGTAGTATGTTTCGGTTCCTGATGCTAAAGGGGCAGCCGAGTTTGCATGGATGCTGACAAACAGATCAGCGTTGTTTGACTGCGCCTTTGATACCCGTTCTGAAAGGGTCAGATACACGTCGGACGATCTGGACATAATCGGCAGCGCCCCGCCATTTGACAGTTTCGTATTGACCAGTCTTGCCACGTCAAGATTCACGTTTTTCTCATATAAACCGTTTCCGACAGCACCGCTGTCATGTCCTCCATGCCCTGCATCGATAAAGATTTTTTTGCCGACAATCGGATTTTTCAGCTGTGACACGACATTAGATTTAACGGAAATCGTTCCGCCAAGCACGGTAAATGTCGACATATCGCTATTGCCGATCGCTTTTCTTGTTGGTGTCGGCAAAGATCCGGCATCAGTGAACAGCATTGGACGGTTTTGCTTTGCGGCCAGCACAGAGCCTGCCAACGCGTCGGCATAAGTGTAACCGTTGCTGATAACCGCAGCTTTAGCAGAGGAATAGTATTTCTTTGCAATATTTTGCGCGACTTCAAAACGGCTGCTTCCTCCTATTCTCGTAGGAGAAGGAAGCTGACTGTAAACCGATTTTGAGACGCTGATTTCTCCTCCGACAACAATCGTGGATGTTGTTCCTTTACTTTTCATCGCATCCTTTGTCGGTGTCGGAATAGAGCTTGATGTCGTTAAAAGAATCGGAATTCCATTTCTCGCCGCATAGGCACCGATCGCCATGCTGTCAGCATAAGCTTTTCCGTTTGCGATGACCGCTTTAGAAGTGCCTGGCAGCTTTTTCGCGATATTTTCCGCCACTTCATAGCGGCTTGCACCGCCGATCCGTTCTACAGTAGAAACACCGAGGCTTTTGATTTGATTGACAACGTTATTGCTGACGCTGATCGTTCCTCCGATGACAATCACCTTGCTCGGCTTCAGCTGACTAATTCTATTTTTTGTGGGAGTTGTCAAATTGGACGATTCCGTTAATAGAATAGGAGCATTATTTTTGTAAGCTAAAGGAGTGGCCGAGAGAACGTCTGCATAAGCTTTTCCATTTGCCACAACCACTGTACTCGCACTGCTCCATCCTTGCTTTGAGACATTGACAGCTACTTCATAGCGGCTCGCGCCGTCCAATCTTGTGACTGAATTAGCCGCGAACGCATTTGGAACGAATATGATAAGCCCCAACACAATGATTGGCAAGCTTCTTAGTAAAACCCGCAAAGATATCTCCTCCAATTTAACAATTATTGTAATCTCCCCTAAAACGAACAGAGGAGGCACAACGGCCTCCTTCTCCCTACCATTCTATTAATAAGTAGATAGAGTTGTTTTCGGGTAATAAAAATTCAAAATCGTTTTATAGCTTTGTCCGGCCGCAGCTCTGGCGTTAGCTCCGTACTGGCTCATGCCGATACCGTGTCCATATCCTTTTCCACTGAGAATAAATGTGCTTGTATTGTCCGACACAGAAGCATATGTGCTCTTCATGTTGCTTCCTCCAAGCATTGATCTCAACTGTGCCGTTGTCACGGTAATCGTCGCCGATTTTTCTTCCAAACTTCCGCTGGAAAGAACATAGCCGTTTGACTTTTCTTTTACAAAGTAAGAAAACTTCACTGTTGCTGCCTTCGGCCTTTGGCCGGCGGTTGTTTCACTGCTTAGCGTAACGCTTGAAATTTTCGTGACTTTTATCGATTCAGCGTTGGTGTACTTATTTTTAATAAACCAGCTTTTCAACCCGGATAAATAGGCGGAGTTTATTTCATTTGTGCTATTCCACCATGTGTCCGGACTTTTCAAATTTAAGCTGCTCTTGTTGAGCTGCGTCTTATTCAATGACATCGACCAGCTGTTCTGCGGATCATATGTATCCTTTTGCGCGGGTAAATAAGGAACCTGATTGCTCCATACTTCACCGCTCGCTTCTGTATATCCACCGTTGCTTGATGAATAAACGGCTGAAATTAAGCTGCCGTTGTATTTTAGAACTTGGCCTTTTGTCGCATTGACAATGCTGGATGTCTTTGAATTCCAGTCATATCCTCCATATACCTGAAAAGCCTGTGTATCAGCCACTGTTGTGCCAGTTGATTTAACTGAGTAGGTTCTGGCTGCCACCGCCTGGGCTTTGAGTGCTTCCGTATTCCAGCTGGCCGGCATTTCATGCGGTACAACACCTTTTAAATAATCTTCAAACGGAATATCAACATTGATCGGCCGAACGTATTTGCTTGATTCAATGGTGAAATTCATATTGCCCAGATAAGGCCTTCCGTTGATGCTGATGGAATTTGATGTCGAATATTTCTTCGGTTCCGCCGTAAAAGATGTCCCCAGTGTTTTTACAGCTTTATTGTTTTGGTAAAGCACAAGCTTTCCGCTTGATACATTGACCGAATAGCCGGTTCCGGCAAACGTATCCGCCAATTTATTTTTCAGCGTATCCGTAATTGAGATCGTACCGCCCAGCAGTGCAAAAGAATTGGTGCCTTTTTCAGCCAGAACATCAGCAACCGGCGATGGCAGGCTGTTCGATTCAACAAGCAGCAACGGACTTCCTTGCTTGGCTGCGAGAACCGATCCCGCCAAGGCATCTGCGAACGTCGATCCGTTTGAAATAAATACTTTTGAAGCTTTCATATTCAGCTGTTTCACGATATTGGCGGATACTTCGTATCTGGAAACACCGCCGATTCGTGTTACTGATGCTTGTTTTTTCAGCGTGTTTTCTACACCCGTACTGACACTCAACGGACCGCCGACAATCGTTACTTTGCTCGGGATTTTATAATCACTGCGGATATTATCGTCCCCTGCAAGCAATATCGGATACCCGTTCATTGCCGCATACGGCGCAATAGATAAGGCATCTGTAAATACCATTCCCGTTGCGACAACCGCCTGGCTGTAATTGCCCATACGGTTCGCTATGTTTCTTGATACCTCATAGCGGGTCGCACCACCGATGCGGTCGATCGATCCATACTTTCTCAGCGTGCTTTCTACATTTTTAGAAACGCTGATCGTTCCCCCGATGATTAAAATATTGTCGGGGTTGAGTTTAGCAATCTCGCTTTCTGTCTTGGGCGTCAAAGAATCTGAATCCGTCAGCAAAATCGGTGCATCATATTTTTTTGCCAGCGGTGTTGCAGAAAGAGCATCGGCAAACGCGTCGCGATTGACGATGACGACTGTGCTCGGATTCGTCCATCCCGCTGATGCCACGTTATTTGCCACATCAAACCGGGTACTTCCACCATAACGCTCTGTGGCGGATATTCTAGAGCCCGGTATTTCGTATGCGCCGGAAATATCGACATTAATGCTAGGTTTGTTGCCCAAATAATTACTTAGTTTCACCGAAATCTTTTTGTCAGCAGCCTGAGCGGATTGAGTAAACAGCAATGCCGCGGCTGCGACTGACGACAGAAGCAAAAGCTTCATTTTTTTCAAAACGTTAAGAACCCCCCCTGGTGCATTATTGCTTATTTTGTTTCGATGCTTTTCAGCTCCAAAACGCCATTTTCGCCTTTTGTATATTGGACTTCGACTTTTTTGCCTTCTTCAATGGAATTGACTTTGTCTTGAAGATCTTCATCGACTTGAAGCGTTGTTTCTTTGCCATCGATGTTCACCGCAATTGTGTGGCTGTCAGCCAAGCCCACGAATGAACCTTCTTTAGTAACGGCTTCTTCAGATGCCGCATTTTTATTGTCTGAGCTTGACTTGTCCTCCGATTGGCCCGAAGTGCCGCAGGCTGACAACAAAAGCAGCATTGATAATGTTAGAACTATGAGTTTTTTCATCTTCTTCACCTCTCCCTTTTTATCGACAAATTCCAACAGATTCTTTAATTATAGCGAAAAATTTTGCAGATTGATTGGTTTTTTTGAAACATTTTTCTAATGATTTCGTCTATCCAAAAGGACACATATAAGTTTTTGTTGTTTTCGAATTGTGAGAAACTTATAATCAAAGTAGACTATATAAAAGGTGAGGGCTATATGAGAGCTGAAAAGAGAAAGAAAAAGAAAAAAATTCTATATACCATTATCGCTTTGCTTGGAATTTTTGTCCTCTGCACAGGCAGTTATGCCTATTATTTATGGAATAAAGCGGCATCTACTGTAGCGAGTATTCATGAAAATATTAACAAGTCAAAAAAACGCGATTCAGCTGTTGACATTGATAACCATGACCCGTTTTCCGTATTGCTCATGGGTGTTGACGAACGCGAAGGAGATAAGGGACGCGCAGACTCCCTCATCTATATGACGGTGAATCCGAAAACGAAAACGACTGAAATGGTCAGCATCCCGCGGGATACGTATACTGAAATTATCGGTAAAGGCAAGGTGGATAAAATCAACCATTCATACGCATTCGGCGGTGTTCAGATGACGGTAGACACGGTTGAGAACTTCCTCGATGTTCCTGTCGACTACTTTATCAAAGTCAATATGGAAAGCTTCAGGGATGTCGTAGATACGCTCGGCGGCATTACCGTGAACAGTACATTCGCTTTCAACTACGACGGATATTCATTCGGCAAAGGTGAGATTACGCTGAATGGAAAAGAAGCGCTCGCTTATACGAGAATGAGAAAAGAGGACCCGAACGGCGATTTCGGGCGCCAGAACAGACAGCGTCAGGTTATCGAAGGAATCATTAATAAAGGCGCCAATATATCATCCATCACGAAATTCGGAGATATGTTCAAAGTAATCGAAAACAACGTTAAAACGAATCTCACGTTTGACGATATGTGGGATATTCAATCCGGCTATAAGGAAGCCCGCTCAAAAGTCATTCAGCATGAGCTGAAAGGTGACGGCACAAAAATCAACGGAATCTATTATTATAAAGCCGACGAAAGTTCCCTGTCCGACATTACAACCGAACTGAAAGAAAGCCTTAATAAATAAAAAAAGCTTCCTGAAAAGGAAGCTTTTTTTATTTATCTTTAAACAAGTCAGGCCGCGCACTTCTGTATCCGTACCGGTAAAGAAGCGCCTCCGCAATTCGCCGCGAAGCCTGTCCGTCCCCGTACGGGTTTGAAGCCCGGGACATTTTGCGATATTCATCTTGATCGGTCAACAGCTGTTTAGTCAGCTGATAGATCTTATCTTCTTCCGTGCCTGCCAGTTTAAGCGTCCCGGCCTGAACGCCTTCAGGGCGTTCCGTGGTATCGCGAAGCACGAGGACCGGCTTTCCGAGCGACGGCGCTTCTTCCTGCACCCCTCCCGAGTCGGTGAGGATGAAGTGAGCTTCAGCTGCAAAGTTGTGAAAATCGATGACTTCGAGCGGCTCTATCAGATGGACTTTATCCAAATCGCCGAAATGCTTTGCAGCCGCTTCGCGAACAGCGGGATTGAGATGAACGGGATAAACAACCTGTACGCCGTCAAATTCTTCGACGATCCGCCTGATCGCTTTAAACATGTTTTCCATCGGCTTCCCTAAATTTTCACGGCGGTGGGCGGTAAGCAAAATCATCTTGTCATTCCCGATTTTTTCAAGAACGGGATGTGAATAGCCGTCCCTCACTGTTGTGCGAAGTGCATCAATTGCGGTATTTCCAGTGACGAAAATCGTCTCAGGGTCTTTATTTTCGCGGAGCAGATTCTGTTCGGCCTGCTCTGTCGGCGCAAAATGAAGATCGGCAATCGAGCCCGTCAGCTGCCTGTTCAGCTCTTCGGGAAACGGCGAGTATTTGTTTCCTGTCCTGAGCCCCGCCTCTACATGGCCGACGGAAATTTGGTGATAATAAGCGGCAAGACTTCCCGCGAATGTCGTTGTCGTATCACCGTGAACAAGCACAATGTCCGGTTTGATGGACTGAAACAGATCGTCCAGCTTCACAAGCGCATTAGACGTAATTTCAGCCAGCGTTTGCCTTTCTTTCATGATATTCAAATCAAAATCAGGCTTTATGTTAAAAGCTTCAAGCACCTGATCAAGCATTTGCCTGTGCTGGGCTGTTACGGTTACATATGACTCGATTTCTGGATACTTTTTCAATTCGAGCACAAGCGGGGCCATTTTAATCGCTTCAGGACGCGTGCCGAAGACGGTCATGACTTTTAATTTTTTCATATTATCGTCACCTGTTTTCTGTATTACCGGCGTGTTAAATAGAATGTTGAATGATTGGCTTTGATACGGTAATCAACTTTTTTCTTCATATGAAAGAACAGTCGTTTCTTTTCGATCCGAGCGCTGCAAAGAAAAGTGGAAAGATCGTCCTTTTTTGGTTCCAGCAGCGTATGATACGAGTTGATGAACATCTCAACTTGCCCTTGCACGACTCCAACGGGGCCGAACTTATTTCCAATCAAATGCCGGGCTATTTGGATTTCTGTATTATCCGATTTGGCAATCACCCGCTTTATGGGAATGAACATTTCACGTTCATTCACTCTCAACAGCAAAATGGATTGTTCCGGAAAAAACAACTGCTGACCAGGTACGGTGATGGTAAGCAAACCGTTTGCATCTTCTTTGGAAAATTCAATTTTCAAGGATGTCTGCTTTTGGATGTCCAATGAGAGATTGTCATAGTCCTTTGTAAAATAAGGGCGTGCATAATAGGCACAGAAGCCGTTGTTGCCTATATACCTCGCATGACTTGCATAATGGTACGGCTCTCTATTTCTCCCGATACGTCCCCGCTTTGTATAACCGTCAATTTCAGAATCGATAAAGAAATCCCACACGCCGAAATCAGATTCCGTTTCCGCAATATCATCGAAATAGAAGGAAAACTCAAAACGGCCGCCCTCGCTCACATCGGGTATGAATGTCTTTTCTGCTTTGTTCTGCCGGTTGACCCACACCCCGGTTACCTTTTGCCGGGCCGCTTGGCGCTGAAGCGCAGAGTGATGCACCGAACCTTTCACCATGAGGCGGCGGTCTTTAAACTCAATCACTTCGATAAAATGAATCAGCTTATTTTTATGGTTCATTTTAAGGGCTTCCCTCGGCACATCATACCCGGATAAGCTCGGGAAGTCCCCATAGATATTCCCCTGATCGACAGATGTAAAATCGTGAATATCTGCTTCTTCGCGTTCAAACTGTTTAAAACCGGTAAGATCATTGTTTCGAATGAAAAACAGTTTAAGCCTGAAATGGTTTTTTACAAGCAGGTCTATCGCGGGAGATATATTCTTTTCAACGAATAAATGCAACTCGTTCATCCATTCGATCTGCTCAGATTCAGTTTCAAGCACCTCGGTAAAATCGGTCGTTCTTGAGAACTCAAAATGCCTGTTTAAAAATTTCGCTGTCAACTTCTCTTTTTGGCTTTCAGAAAGCGTGCTGGATTTGATCATATCAATGATGACCTTCATCGCTCCATAATAATCTTCAGGCGATACATAGGCAAACGTCATATGTTCGCCTTCTCGTAAAACGGCGTAATAGCAATCGTAATCAGCCAATACGGAAATTTTATGGGCATGAAGATAAGCGCTCATCACAAACACTTGATCTTCGGTTGCCTGAATGTTAGACGGAAAATCAATATCGTTTTCCCTGAGCATTGATACGCGAAACATTTTGGTAGGACCCAGCGCATAAACAAGTGCTGAATCGATCAAACCCACATCTGGATTCGTCTGTTTAAAAATGGCCTGCGGGACGGGACGGCCGTTCACACCTTTCATTTTGCCAAGGACAACATCTGAATCATGTTCCTCAGCAAAACGATACATTCTTTCCAAGGCTTCTGGTCCCAGAAAGTCATCAGAGTCAACAAAAAAGATATATTTTCCTTTTGCGGCTTCAATGGCCTGATTCCGCGGCTTTCCGGGTCCTCCAGAATTCGTTTTCCGTTTAATGACTTTCAATTGGGTGTATCGGCTTTCGTATTCGTGAAGAATGTCAACCGTTCTGTCAGTAGATCGGTCATCAACACATATGATTTCATACTCATCTGCCGGCATGGACTGGTTAACCAGACTGTCTATGCAGCGTGAAATGTATCGTTCGGAATTATAACATGGTACAGCTACTGTGATTTTAAACATAGATCCTATCAATCCCTTGGGTCAATCGCTTTTTTGTCTTTTCGTATGAGTCACAAAAACTCGTATAAAGAACAAGACTTCCGATCATCCAATGAGATCGAAAACCCGCTCCCATCTTTCAATCAGACGTTCTTCATTGTAATGGGTTTCGATTTTAGCTTTTGCATTTTCTCCATATTCTATCGCTTTTTCCGGATGTTCATATAAATAGATGATGCTTTTCGCCAGCTCCTCAATATCGCCATATTCAACGAGAATACCCGTCTTATCCTTTTCAATCAGCTCCCTCGGACTGTATTTCACGTCAAAGCTGATGACCGGCGTACCGCAGGAAAAAGACTCGCAAATCGCCAGGCTGAAGCCTTCAAACTTGGAAGTCAACAATGTTGCGAGCGCCTGTTGATAATGCTTGGCAGGATCCGGTGTGTAGCCTTGTAGAACAACGTTGTCGAGCCCCAACTTTTGAATGAGCTCTTCATACTGCGACTGATGCGGACCGCTTCCGTAAATATTCAACACGATACCGGGATGCGTTTTTCCGACAATTTCCATCGCCTGAATCGCTTTGTCAATACCTTTTTCCTCGTGATATCTCGCAATCATGACAAATTCGTTCAATTTCTTTTCCGCGTTCTCAGGGATGTTCAGCCTCCTTGGTGCATGAGGAATGACATAAATATTATCATCCGCTTCAAAGTCTTTTAGTATGTCTTCTTTCTGTTCATGCGTTAACACAACCAGACCGTCATAGTCTTTGATGTGTTCCATGGCATATTGATGGTTTTTACGAACAGGACTCCCCAATGTGTGCGGGTAATCCAAATGATTAGAATGAACACAGTACAGCCTTTTCGCCAAACCGGCTTTCATCGCGTTTACTTTAGATGCACTTCCCACGCCGTCGCATATCAAAATCGGATCTTCTTCCTCCTCGCACAGCGTTTCGAGCCAATATGCATGAAAAGCCTGGTTATCTTTAAACTTTTTCACATCGGAACGGGCGCGGTCAAACAATGAGACGCCTTCAAGCTTTCCTGTTTCTTTGTTAAACCATTCGGTCAAGTAGCAAAATCCATCCGGAGCTAAATATTTGACCTGATTCGGCTTGTTTGTTTTCAAATCATAAAAAATTTCTCTTTCTATATATCCGTCCTGATGAAATTCTTCTCGTTTTACCCTGTATCTGTTTTCATTGTAGTAGTCTGTATATAAAAGCAGGTCTTTTTCGTTCCATTTTTTGCGCTTCACAAACAGACCATTGACAAAATAATCGGCTTCTCTATTGTTTTCCAGCCTTGCTGTATTCACCGTAAATCCCGGTTCATTTAAGAGAGAAGACGTTTGAAAGTGCGATATCTGCCGCTCATCAGGCGAGTATCCGTCATGCTGATCCCGATATGACTGGTAAACATTGAGAATACGGACATTCGGATGCATTCTTCCCTGTTCTTTGAGCTTCGTTTCGATTTCCTTGTAGTTCTTCTTTTTATCTAATGTCACTAAATCAACATGGTGACCTCTTTCGGTTAAAACATAAGAACGGGATAACATGGAACTCGTAATCCCGCCCTTAACCACATCGATTTCATAAAGCAGTGAGAATATCCGCCTCATGTTCATGCCTCTCTTTCTTTTTTCACTAATAGCACGATCAAATGAAGGACATGTCAAAAGCTCCGGCAAAACAGTGGATGTTTTTCGTTTGGAGCTTTTGATTGAAAGATACCCTGCCGGAAGCTCGAATCAACTATTATTTAAACAGCTTGAAACCTTCAGATTGTTTAATACGGAAGCTTAAATTGCCGTAGTTTTCCGTGAAATATGGCTTTACCTGAAAGCCTTGGATTTTTCGTGCAGGTATTTTCTTTAGTTCGTCTTTTGAATGTCCGATCCGCTTTTCAAAGTAGCTGTTGTCCCATTCTACAGCAAATGACACATCCAATGTCGCCGTTTCGACTGCCAATAAATCCAGTTGAAAAACACCCTTGAATACTAAGCGGTTTTTCCCTTCTCTCTTTTGGTCAGCCTCAATGACAGTGAACGATTTCGTATCGCGGTTGTAGATTTTCCAGTAGGCGTGGTAATGGCCCAAAGCAGCTTCAGGAACCTCCCCGGTAAATAACGCCGAACCTGCGATTGTAAATTCTGTTTTGCTGCTCCAATCGTATTCGGACAGATGAAGCTCCATATCTGAGAGTGTATTACGCAGCGGTCTATTTTCGATAATCTTGAAAAACATGCTGCTCCACCGCTCCATAAATGCAGTCTCACTGAATTTATCGACACTTTGGTAAGCATTTTCACTCATCTTTCTAATCAATTTCGGATTTTTTAGCAATTCTGCTATTTTTTCCCCGAGCTGCTTAATGTTTTTATCATCTACTAAAAATCCGTTTTCACCATCATTGATCATATCGCTCGGGCCGTATTTTAAATCGTAAGAAACGACAGGACAGCCGTTTGCAAGGCTTTCGAGCACGACGAGTCCAAAGCCTTCATAATCGCTTGATAAAGCTGAAAAAGCCGCTGTTTTGAATTCCGCCTTTGGGTCCTTCGTAAAACCCTTTAAAAACACATGGTCTTGCAGATTCAGCTCATGAATCAAGTTTTGCAGCTCTGTCTCCTGTTCTCCGAAACCGAAAATCTCAAGCCTTGCGTCAGGAACTTGTTTGGCCGTATGGGCAAACGCCTTAATGGCGTGGCTCAAATTTTTTTGCGGATGATATCTGGCAAGCATAATCACACGCTTCATATCCCGGTCAGAAAAGTCGGAAAGCGATCCAGGCTTTTTATGAGCATGCGGGATGACAAAATAATTCGTACGGTTGCCAAATCTTTTGACAATGTCCTCTTTTTGCTTTTCCGTCAGAAAAACAACCGCGTCTGGATGGCTCATATTTTCCATCACCGGCCGGTTTCCCAGCCTGAGTACTGAATGATAATGATAAGGCTCTCTGACATGGATATTATGAGTGAGATACACTTTGTATATATGCTCATTTTGATAAGCCATCGTCATTGGGTCCGTCCCCCTTTCTTCACCGATCAGAAAGGTTGTCTCATTCCCGATCACACAATCAAGAAAATAATGCTGCAGCTCCATGTTGGAGTTAAACACCGCCAGCAAATCGCCGTTTCTGTCAAACAAATGAACACGTTCTACCTTCACAGACTTCTTATCGTTTGTCATCGTCAGCCATTTGCTCATATAACAAGAACCGTCATTTCTCAAAAACAGCTCCTGCCTCGGTTTGTTGTAGTCCAAATCCATATATGTAACGCGGTGGATATGGCCGTCCTCAGTGTATTCCTCACGCTTCACTCTCTTGCGGTTTTCGTTAAAATAATCGGCGACAACCAATTTGCCGTCATCCGTAAAACGTTTATAATGTACATACAATCCATTATCATAATATCGGTATGCATTTTTCGCAGGATCTTTGTGATATTTCAGCCCTGGTTCCTTAATTGCGTGTTCCACAGGAGGAAGGCTTTGTTCCTCTCCTTTAAAATACTCGTAAATATTGATGATCTTGATATCTTCATTGATCTTTTGCCTGTCGAACAAGCTGCGAATGATCTTTCGATACGTCGGATCATAATTAAATGTGACGATCTTTGTTGGCTGTCCGGCGTATTCTGAAAAAAGCCGGCCGCGCTGCAGCATAGCTTCAGTTAATCCACCAAACGTTTCTCTGACCGAAGAAGTAGCAAAAATATATTGCGCCTTAGGGAGCTTAACCTTTATTTTCGAGCTCATTTTTTTCCTCCAATGAATGAATTACATAACATCTATTATATCGAATATCTTTATTTATACTATCCCTTTTAACGTTTAAAACATGTTGTGCAGTTTATCATCCGTCCACCCATCACCTTAACAATCTTCCCTGTGGAATTCAAGGTTTAGCACTTCCCTATATTACTTGTTTAAAACTGGTTTTTCTTATATGATAAAAAGTGTTATCAATATGAGAAATGGGTATATCAATAGAGACTTTCAATACCTGTAATTCAGATTAAAGAACTCGTATCTGATCCTAGAACTGAGTAAGGAAGGTGCACTGAACATGAAAAAAGTACGCAAAGCTATTATCCCTGCAGCAGGCCTTGGGACGCGCTTCTTGCCTGCGACAAAAGCAATGCCAAAAGAAATGCTACCGATCGTCGATAAGCCGACGATTCAGTATATTATTGAAGAAGCCGTCGATGCAGGCATTGAAGACATTATCATCGTAACAGGAAAAAGCAAAAGAGCGATCGAAGATCACTTCGACTTCTCGCCGGAGCTCGAACGAAACCTTGAAGAAAAAGGAAAAACAGAGCTGCTTGAAAAAGTTAAAAAAGCATCCAACCTTGCCGACATCCATTATATTCGCCAGAAAGAGCCAAAAGGGCTCGGACATGCCGTCTGGTGTGCGCGCAACTTCATCGGAGACGAGCCGTTCGCCGTACTGCTGGGAGACGATATTGTTCAGGCGGAAAAGCCAGGTCTTCGCCAGCTGATGGATGAATATGAAAAAACACGCTCTTCTGTAATTGGCGTTCAGCATGTGCCTGAAGACGAAACACATCGGTACGGAATCATCGATCCGCTGACAAGTGAAGGCCGTCTTTATCAAGTGAAAAACTTTGTTGAGAAGCCAAAACCGGGCACAGCACCTTCAAACCTTGCGATTTTGGGACGCTATGTCTTCACTCCTGAAATCTTTTTGTATCTTGATAAACAACAAGTCGGAGCCGGCGGTGAAATTCAGCTGACAGACGCGATTCAGCAGTTAAACGAAATTCAACGCGTCTTCGCCTATGATTTTGAAGGCAAACGCTATGATGTCGGTGAAAAACTTGGATTTATTCAAACAACGCTCGAATTCGCCATGCAGGACAGCGAATTAAAAGATTCCCTTATTCCATTTATGCAAGACCTTTTGGCGAAAGAGGAAGTTTAAAACACAAAAAAGCTATTGGATATTGGCTCCAATAGCTTTTTTATTTTACTTCTCCATAACCGTCAACGTCTGCTTATTATTATTGACGACAAACGTTCTGTTTTTTGTTTCAACGATAAAGCGGCTTCCGCCGTCCATCAACACCTCATCACCATTTAACGAAATAGAAGAAGGCGTAATGGCAGATACGTCATAAAAGATTATTTGCGATGCTTTGCCGTTTTCAATGACATAGCTGACGTGTTCATAGCTTAAATCCAATCTCTCTCTTCCGTCTGCCGTTGTCTCTTTTTGAACACCGTTCATCTTCAGCTTCAGTTGATCGACATCATCGCCAAGAAATGAGAGAAGATATTCATACGAAGCAGCCGATTTTTCATAAACAAACGGCATGAACGCAGCGGTCTTTACATCCCTCGTTTTCAATTTTGTCGAAACAGAGCGCTGATCGATAAAATAAGAACGTCCATCAAGCTCTATTTTAGCAGCGGTATCGCTTTTTGAATCAACTGTAACCTTTGTACCGAAAGGAAGCTCGGCTGATTTTTTATCTTTCATGTTTTGATCACTGTATAAAACAGTTTGGTCTTTCGTAATAAATCCGGGTTTATCAATCCTTTGAAATGACTGCGCCTTGGCATCGTGGTTATTCTTTCCCTGCTCCTGTTTGGTATCAGTAGAGGAAATGGCTCCAAACGATGCAAGCGTTCTAAGCGGTGTTTTGACAAACATCGAGGCAGCCGTCAATACAAGCAGAACCGATAAAATCGAAATTTGAATAATGTTAGCCAAGGATTTCGGCTTTTTCTTCTCTTTCCGGAAACGGGCAAACACCTCATCTTCAGGAAATGATTTCTTTCTTATTGCCACTTGTTCTTTTTTATATTCTTCTTTTTCTTTTTTCGAAAGTTTATTAAACCAATCAATAAACGCTTTGTATTCTTTTACTACTTTTTTTGTCTCATCAAACATGCGAAGTTCGCCATAATGCATCCATGCAACACGATCACACATTTTTTCGATCTGGCCGATCGAATGGCTGACAAAGAAAATCGTTTTTCCCTGCTTTTTAAACTCGGTGATCCGGTCGACGCATTTTTGATAGAAGGTCTGATCCCCCACCGACAGCGCCTCATCAATGATTAAAATATCAGGGTCGATATGAACGGATATCGCAAAGCCGAGCCGCGATTTCATACCGCTTGAATAGTTCTTGACAGGCTGGTTGATAAAATCGCCGATCTCAGCAAATTCAACGATGCTTTCATACATCTCGTCGATTTCTTTATTCGTCAGCCCCATCATCAAACACTTGAGCCGTATATTATCTCTGCCTGTGAGCGCATTATTTAAACCGGCAGCGATCGCAATAAGCGAAGGCTGTCCATTCATTTCAATTTCACCGGCGGTCGGCGGAATAATTTTTGCCAGCAAGTTTGACATTGTCGACTTCCCTGAACCGTTGATCCCCACAAAGCCGATCGTCTCTCCTTCATACACGTCAAAGGAGACATTCCGCACAGCAAAAAAACCTTTATCCTTATTCGGGAAAAACAATCCTTTAATTTTATCAGATTGCTTTTCATACAAATGATACTGTTTTGAAACATTTCGAAACGAAACCTTTAGTTTCATCGTTCAATCTCCTTACGTATTAAAGAAAGTCAACAAACTTGTCTCTGAATTTCATATGCAACAGCGAGCCTACCGTCAACAGCAGCAATGTGAACAGCCAGAAATACAAGGTGTATTTCATGTCTTGGAAAAACCAAGATCCGCTAAGAAAACTGTTTCTAAACCCATCGATAATATAAAAAAGCGGGTTCAGTTTTATGAGTGCGAGCAGACGGGGATGATCCTGTCCAAGCTGATGGCTGATATCCCAAAAAATAGGGAGCAGGAAAAACAGCAACCTCGTCACAGATTGAAGCAAAAACTGATAGTCTCTGACCAGCACGCTGATTGTCGAATTAAACAAGCTAAACGAAAACATAAATACAATCATACAAAATAAATAGTATATATATTCTATCCAATGAACGGATGGATAAATCCCAAAAGCCAATAACGCCAGGACATAGATTGCCATCATGACAAAATAGCTGAACATGTTGGCCGCAATCGCAACCGAAGGAAGGGCGCTGATCGGAAAATTCATTTTGGCAACCATATTGATTCGCTTAAATACACTATTCGAACCGTCAAGAATGGTCGGACTGATAAAAAACCATGGAATCAAACCAGCCAGCATCCAGATGATGAAAGGAACTTCACCAACACCCGTGGCAACGTCCCCGCTTTTTCTAATTCCCATCCCAAACACAAACCAGTAAGCCAGCATTTGAATGAGCGGATTCAGAAACTGCCACAAAACGCCTAGATAATTCATCTGGTATTTAGACTTCGTTTCATAAGCCGCCAAACGCAATATTAAAGGAAACGATGTTACTTGCTCTTTTACTATTCTCACTAATGCATTCATTCTAATCTTCCTTAGGGTTAAAGTTTTGGGCCTTAAAGAACTGAAATTTAAAAGCACCGTTCCTTATTGTAACAGATTTCGATTTATTTTTCACTTTATGTCACCAGGACTTTCTCTCATTAAAAAGAGCAAACCGCCATATACATATGACGGTTTGCAATAGATACTAGAATTCTTTATTTACCATCTGTACTTAAGATTCTTTGACCATGGCTTATCAAATGACTTCTTGTACCAGCATGGGCCTGAAGTACTTTTTCCCATTTATCGCCCACCATATCAAAAGAGTATCTTCTTACATTTTTTTTGGCGTTTCGGCCTAGCTCTATTCTTAATCTCTCGGAATTGATAAGAGCCAGCAGCCCTTCGGTAAATTTCTCAACATGATTTTGCTCAATGAGGAGTCCATCCACCTTGTCTTTTATAATTTCACTTGGCCCTGGGCATGTAAAGCTTACACACGGAACCCCGACAGACATCGCCTCGATGACCACCATACCGAATGATTCTTGTCTTGAGCTTAATGCATATATTGATGAATTGACCATCTCCTCGAGAATATTGTCAGTCTTCGGCATTAAAAAAACATGATTATATAATTTCTTCTCAAAAATTCTTTCTCGGAGATCATCTTCTTCAACACCGGCGCCAAATATTTTCAGCTTCCAGTCCGGATGCTTTGCGGCTACTTCCTCAAATGCATCGATCAGCATATCAAAGCCTTTCTCATGGACATATCTTCCGGCTGCAATAATCACTTTTTCATTCAATTTAGACGTTTTTTCAGGCAAATCAGTCGCATTTTCAATTTTGTATAACTTTGTTTTACTGTTTTTCAATAATGACTCATACACATTAATTTCCGAGTCTGTAAGACATGTTAAAGCGTCTAAATTTTTATATCTTTTTTGAATTTTTCTTCTTAAAGACTTTGCATAGCCATTAAAATACTTATGCTCCTGCCCAATCTTCACAATATTTTTTCTCGTAAATATCGCAGACAAAATATTAAATGAAGGCAAAGTTGTAATGAATACGCCCCGTTCCACTTTCCTGATGGCATGTATAATTTTCAAATCGACAAAAAGATTAAACATATGATATAAGTCTTCATGTTTATCAATAAAAACACTTGGTATTTTCATTAAAATCCGTTTAATCAATTTCTGATAAAGCGGTGTGTTTCTGCCAAATAATTTTCCTCTTCTTGCATCAAATATCGGCTTTAACTTTATTCTGCTGTCGAGGTTAAACATCGGCCGGCCTCTTGTTCGTCTGACGCTTATAATCTCAACTTCGTAATTTTTTCGAGCAAAATAATTTGCCGTATTGACAACCGTCCTTACGGTTCCACCCATTCCGTAGATATTGTACACCAAAAATGTGATCTTCAATGTAATGCTCCTTTTATATTGAATTCCAGGCTTAATTACTTGTTTAATGATTTAATTTCCTGATATATTCTCTCGGAATTTCCTCTATCCTGAAATTTATAAAACTTTCGTGATTTCACGTGATATCTAAGGTCGTATTTAAAATCGTTTCGAATATATTTATTAATAAGTTCAATCAGTTCCCCACTCGTTTTAGCTGTATCACCTATTAAATCATTATGCAAGTCAACGTATGAACCTCTATATTTCAAGTAGTCCGGTAGATCAAAATGAAAAAAGAGAACTGGTTTACGAAGATAATTAAAATCAAACACTACGCTTGAATAATCAGTAATCAGCAAAGAACTGTTTCTTATAATATCTTTAATGCTTTCTTCACCTAAATTCACAACTTTTACACGGTCGCAGAAGCTTGAAAAATACTCTTTATATTTCTTTTGAAGCTCTATATGCATAAAGAATTTTAAGACAACATTATGTTTTTCTAACATCCGCTTCAAATTTTCGTTTTTTAAAAGGGATATATAATTCTCATAAAAACTGGATGAAGAAAATTCATTTTCATTTATCCATTCACGCCACGTTGGCATGACTACAATTTCTTTTGGATTCATTTTGCGGCTGTTATCTGTCAGCGTATCAAATCTGGACAGGCCCGTCACCATAATCTGACTTTCTTTAAAATTCATTTCATTTACTAAGATACTTTTTTCAAAATTAGAGGATACGACAAATTTTTTAATCATTCCATTGTATGACTTCCTATTAAATTGCAGTTTTTTCATCGCTATTATACCGTGCTGAAGATAAATGATCTCTTTATTATTCATTTTCATTCTATTATGAAGAACGCTTGGAATGACATCTCTAATCCCATGGCTGACGATAAGATAGCGGCTTAAGTGATAAAACACATAGTGTTTAAAACTATCATAAATAATTATATTCTTTTTATAACCTTCAAGATTTTGCTGATTTTTATTGTTCTTAACGCTTATATAGTAATACTTTTCATCAGACTTATTTCTTATGCAGTATTCAAAGAATGCAAAGCCGTTATCCTGCGCCACTTCAGCTAGATTCTCACCAATGAACCAAACAGGCTTCCTGATGAACCTTTTAATCAATTTAGCTGCTCCCGCTGCGAGAAGAAATTTTACTTTTTCAGTTCTTTTTTCTACGGCTCTTAAATCGCGAAGCTCAAAATTTAAAATTTTCTTATCCTTGTCCACAAATACAGAATAATAAGCGTTTTTATGAAATTTTACAGCTCTGGATTTGAAAGTTGAGTATTTAGAAATTAATTCATCATTCTCAACACTTACTTCAGTCTCTATTGAATAACCGTTGATATTGAAGCATAAAAAGATTTTCCAAGGTGCATTCATTTTAATCGCTTTTTCTTCGACAAAAGCGGAATTGATGCTGAACAGTATTGTGTTATCGTTTTGATCTTTAAGCTGCCTGCAGATAACTCGCTCACCGCTGTCCATATTCTCCAATACCAAAAAAGTGTTTTTCAAAACCAAATCGTTTTGATTCTTTATTGACACCTCTATATTTATATCTTTTTTTCTTTTTTCAATTTTTCTGCAACAAGCCTTAAGGGAATTTGAAAAAGAGACTGCGAGTTCATTTGATTGTACATACCTAGGCTTTATTTCGGCAGGATACCCTTTTATGTTAAATTGGAATGGCGGGTAAATATGTGATTTATTTTTATTGTTGTAGTTGTCCGCGTTGGATCGTACATTGACTTTAAACTCTTCTCCGTTTACTTCTAATAGCATATAGTAGAAAAATTCTTTCTCGTTTATTTTATCTAAATTCAAAAATTTAAAGGAGCTCTCAAAGTGAAACAGGGATCCGGCTTTGTTAATTTGATTCTCACAATTTAGCCTCTTACCTGAATCGTCCTCTAAGAAGATATCTTTTAAAGCCATATTCTCATTTTGAAAGTCAATATCACCTTTTACTAAAAGTGCATTTTCTTGATAATCTATATATTTGATGTCACATTTATAATAAAATTCTTTAATTAACAACGCTAAGTTATTATCATATGTTGCATACAGCCTTCCTCTTTTAAGAAGGCTGTGATTATAGATGGTTTGTGGCAATGTTGTAAAATTCCCTTTGGATTTTTCAAAAGAATTGAAAGATAACCTTTGAGTCAATTCGGCTTGATTCAACGTATAGTTGACAAAGAAATCCCAAATCCCTTCTTCCTCAAAAAAGTCCTCTGTTATGAAATCAATCATTGCAATAAAGGTATCAGGTTTTTTTTCAATAAGGGGAAATGTATGCTCTGCGTTACTGTTTCTATTTTTCACATTGATAGATAAGATTTTATCACTCTGATCAAATACAGAATTCAATCTCCCTGTAAAGTTAATTTGTAAAGTGTTTTTTTCGATCTTTACATCATTAATTGCGGTATTTAAATGTTCATTTTTATATTCTTCAGGCCGCACAATGATTTGCCGATCGTGTCCGCTGAAAATTTTATGCATAAAAGGCTTGTGGTCTTGAAGATAAAGCTCTGAATAAAAAGCTTTGTTTGCCTTAAGCAGCACACCCACCTCAAAAGAACGCCCTCCGATATTTACCTCAATACCGAAAACCCAGTTTTCACTGTATAAATTTAAATCTTTCAAAGATACGGACACATTAAAGTTCGTATCTTTTATCGTGAAAGATAAAAAGTCAAAATAAATTTTCTCTTGGGTTGCTTGATGTTGTACAAAACACCGATTTAATTTTATTTCTTCATTAAGAAAAACTGTCGGCAAGCTGCCTTTCAGAACAGTTTGATCACGGTAAGAATAAACATCTTCGACTGCGACCTTCAAATCTGAAAGGTCTTTATTTATCACTACCGTTTCATTTAAGCTCTCTTTTAAAGCATTAATCTCTAAAACTTTTCCATTAAAATAAATTGATACATTTGTTTCGACATGATGGTAAACATCATATATGATTTCATCTTCGTCTAGCCTTAAACTCAGCATCAATTTGAATTTTTCAGTAAAATATTCGAATTCGTATAACGGAACTTTAAACTCCATCGTGTTTTGTTCACTGCCGGAAATGGGCTTACCTAAAACGGTTCTTTTATTCGTGTGCATATTTTTTAAAAATAGACTGTCTACATTTCCAATCATATGATCAATCTTAAAATCCCCGCCGCAAAAGATTTTAAATATCACTTCATGATCTATCACTCTAACCTCATTAAGAAAAAATTCGACTTTCAATTCTACCTCGCCTTTCTATATCAGTGTTGACAGACGCTTTCTTTTCGTTCATAGCTGCATTTGGTTCTTACATTGATATAACAGCGTCATGCTGAATACCGTCCCCTTTGATCTCTTCTTTAAACCAACCTTTTCTGGCACATCAAATATATTAATAATTCAACTTTTGTCGACAGCTTGAATACTGTCGATAAAAAATTTTATAGATCATTCATAATGAATAAAGGATGTATATAGCATACAATAAGCTTTATTATAACATCTTATTTTGAATTTTGTACGCCCTTTAAGTAACGGATTTTTAGCTTATATGGTTTAAATTCCCTAAAAAATTTTAATAAAATAATATTATCAATACTCAAAATTAAAATAAGCTAAAAAAAACCATTGCATCCAATGCAATGGCCTTCTTAAAACTATTTAAATACTGTTTTCACAACTTTTTCAGACGATTCTCCCGTCTCCAGATAGCAGAACTTCTTATAGAAAGGATCGAAAATATCCGGCAGTTTGTAATCCGGCGCTTCTGTTTCCCTGATTCTCACGATCACTTCATCGGTCGTTTTCACCAAGGGTCCAGGAGCTTCTTTTTCAAAGTCAAAGTAGAACCCACGCAGCTTGTCTCGGTATGTTTCAATATCGGGAACGAAGAAAATCATAGGCCGCTTCAGATTCGCAAAATCAAAGAAAACGGAAGAATAGTCTGTAATGAGCAAATCGGACACCATATAGAGCTCACGGATGTCTTCATATGACGAGAAATCGTACGCAAACCCTTTGTAAGGTTCAAGATCAAAGTTTTCCGCCACCAAGTAGTGCATTCTTAAGATGATCACATAGTCGTCGCCGATTTCCTCTCTCAGCTTGGACAAATCCAAGTCAAGGTCAAACTTATATTTCCCCTTTTTATAAAACTGATCATCACGCCATGTCGGTGCATATATGATCACCTTTTTAGCGGACGGTAGCTGCATTTTCTCTTTTAATGCGCCGACTGTTTCCGGATTGTTGTCCGTATGGAGAAAGTCGTTTCTCGGATATCCGGATTCGATCATCGTTTTGTTAAATTGGAATGCACGGGCAAAAATCTCGGTTGAGTATGCGTTCGGCGAAATCAGGTAATCCCATTTGGATGCTTCGATCGTAAAATTCTTTTTGTATTTTTCTGTATTGGTGCCCGGCATATACACTTCTTCCATGTCGACGGCAAGCCGCTTCAACGGCGTACCATGCCATGTTTGAAGATATGTCGTGTGCTCGGGCTTTGGAATCCATAAAGGCAGGCGGCTGTTGACGACCCAGTATTCGGCTCTGGCCATGGCAAAGAGCCACTTTAAAGTAAACCTTTTAATATAAGGGATTCCTTTTTCTTCAAAGATATCCGTATATTCCGGATTTACGCTCCAGTACAACTTATATTCTGGGTTGTTCTCCTTCATATATTCATAAATCGCCCGCGGATTACAACTGTACTGCTTTCCGGCGAAGCTTTCAAAGATGACGGTCTTCTTTTTGACAGGCAGTTTTCCCGCCAGTCCGAAAGTGAAATAATAGAGTCTTTTCAGTTGTCCTGCGATCTTTTTCTTCACTTTATTTTTCCCCTTACGAAGGGACGAAGACAATCGTTTTCTTTTTCCAGCAATAAAATAAACGGCCCTTGTTTTTAATGTGTAATCATTCATGCGCAAGCGCATGTTTCTCTTTTTCTTTTGCGGGTAAATATGAAAACGAGCCGGTCCATTTGCTGTGTCCAGAATGGAAAACTGGTTTGTTTTCTTTTTCAGCTTGATCGGTTGGCTTCTCGTGATGGCTTTCTCGCCTGTTTCGGATTCTCCACCGATAAATTCGATATAAAACTGGAATAGAGCAGGCATGACATTTTCTTCATAAAGTTTCTTAAGGTCGATTTTGGCCAAAAAGCCGACGTTTTCATCATCTGTTCCTTCACATTGAATATCTTGTAAAGGGAATTTGAAGATTCTTTCCTCAGCTTCTTTACCTTCTTTCAGGACAAGCTGTCTATCATGAACAGAAGTGGCTTCATCCCAGTTAAGTAAAAACGCGTATCCTTTCAGAAGCAATTCCCCATCTCCATTTAGTTGGATATCCTTCACTTCAGCTACAGCTTTTTGGTGCAGAACTTTTAAAGAGAAGTTCCCTTTTTTGTTTGTATAAGGCAGGAAGAATACACGTTTTTGATCGTCACTTTTCCAAGAAAGCTCAATCGGCTGCTGTTCAGTCTTTATTCGTTTCTTGAAAAGATCGCCTTCTGGATTTTGGCATGCTGCATAGAAATCAACAGTTCCTTCATCCCATACATGTTTTGAGATGTCATCCAAATGGATTGCAGCTTGATATAAAGATTGATCAATTCTTTCGCACGGTACCGTCAGCTCTTTTTTTGTTTTACGGTTAACTACTAGCAGACTGATCTCCTGCTCTGGAAAATGTTCAAAACGGAAACCGAGGCGAAGCCGCCAATCCTCAATTTTCAAATTCATTAAAAGACATGTTGGAACCATAAGTCTACTCCTCTTATTTATCTTCTGATTATCATGACAAGTTCAAGAACACCTTACAATGAAAAAGAAATGTCGATCATGTGTTTAACGTAGTTCCTTTTACAGTTGTATAAGGAACAATATCATACTCTTCTGCTGAAAAAGAAGATGCCATTTCAGCCTGACAACGGCAAGCCGTTGTCGTATTTTAATCCGATCTGCATTGGAGATTTCCAAATAAAAATCCAGCGTTTTCGTTTGATTTGTTCTTATTTTTTCTAGGTTGATGCTTTTGTAATCAATGACAAACCGTTTTATATTTGGCGCTGATTTTTCCGGCGCTACACAAATGAATTTCAACGCCGTAATCATAGCCATTGGTCACAACGGGACAGCCGTTGCTGAGAGCCAAGTTTGAAAAACCGAGACCTTCAAAAGAGGAAGTTGAGATCGTCAGGCATGCTTTTTGAAATTCATCAGACAATTTGTGAGTATAGCCTTTCGGGGCCACATGATTTTGCGAATTACACTTTTCGATTTCAGCTTTGATATTATTCTCATCTTTGCCTGATCCGTAAATCTCCAATTTCGCTTCCGAAATTTGCTCGACAACCAGTTGAAAGGCTCTGACTGCATCCTTCACATTTTTCATCGCTGACAGCCTAGATCATCGCCGGCTTTCTTCTTCATTTTAGCTAAGCTCATGTGTTCAGCATATAAACGTCCTGATGTTTTCTTACCCAGAAAATCCTCATACATGTTCAAAATGCGCGTGAGTGCGGGAGCAACCTTCTGCTGATCATAAAGCTTTTTCTTTTTGGTCTTAAACGCTATATCGAAGCGAAATGTCAAAAAAGCGGTAGGGATACCGTGTTCTCCAAATAGCTTAGAGCGCAGCAATAATGACTTGGTCAGCTCTCCGTAGTCATCCGGAATGCTTCCTGACATAACCGTAATATGTCAAATAAGAAAAATATAATTTCTCATTTTAAATCGCTGGATAATCGGGCAATTTATTTCTCCTTTTCCCGGTCAGGGCAGCTCCGCCCCTGATATCACAAACTTTAATAAAAATTCAAATTATGCATCAAAAATGCTTCTTATCAGATGTAAGAAGCATTTTGAAAATGAGTATAGCCTGTAGAATATCAAAAATCACAGTCCGGCAATTTCCTCTTTGATTTTTGTGGTGGAAATGCCTTCAGTTCTCGGAAGGTAAACAACCTCGCAATGTTCTTTTAAGAAGTCGAATTTCCCTTCCCAATCGTCTCCCATGACAAATACATCAATATCATGGTCAATCACATCTTGTACTTTTTGATCCCAGCTTTTTTCCGGAATGACTTCATCCACATATCGGATCGTTTCAAGAATGAGCTTGCGGTGCTCATAACTGTGGTAAGCTTTTTTTTGTTTTTGCAGGTTGAATTCGTCCGTAGAAATCGCTACTACAAGATAATCGCCCAGCTGCTTTGCGCGTTCGAGCAATTTGATATGTCCCCAATGCAATAAATCAAACGTTCCATATGTGATGACCTTCTTCATTGTGGATATAACTCCTTTCTAACCAAGCTGTTAATCTCTATCATAACGAACAAAAATCGCACCTAATTTACAAAAGTTCAACATTGTCTTTACATTTCACTACTGATCATAGATTATAACACATTATCCTTCTATACGTTAAGTTATATAACAGTAAATGACTTTCCAAATTTTATATGATGATAGATATATGTGTGTTTTTATAATGAAGAGCTGGGACTAAAGTAAATTTCCTTAATCCGTTGTAAAGATATTGTTAAGCTTTTATGAATAATCTATGCTAAAATATACGTTAGACCTCCCGATTTTTTGGGTTGGGCTCTTAAATTTGAACGTTAAAACATTCGCATATACTTAAACTTTTTAAATCGGAAGGAGGAGCATACGATGCTGCAAACAGAAAGAGTTCACAATCTCGCTTATGTCAACGGCGATTTGTCGGGTTTTCTGAACCATCTTGAAGAATCTTTTGTCAACCGGAATGAGGGGGCTTTTATCGCAACGGTAAATCCTGAGATCGGCTATGCGGCTGCCAAAAATGAAGAGTATTTTAAAACCGTTTCTTCAGCAGACTTTATTCTTCCGGACGGCATCGGCATCGTCCTGACATCAAAGCTGATCAACAGCCGGTTAAAATCGCGGATCGCTGGGTACGATGTATTTGTAAATCTTCTTGGTATGGCTGACAGCAAAAAGAAAAGGGTCTTTTTATACGGGGCTAAGCCTGAAGTGATCGAAGCGGTCGTTGAGCGGATATCAAATGAATACCCAGGGATTGAGCTGGCCGGATATTCAGACGGTTACGTAATAGACAGGGAGGCGGTTGCCAAGCAGATCGCTGACGCTCAGCCTGATATGGTGTTTGTCGCTCTGGGATACCCGCATCAGGAGAGTTTTATTTTTGAGCATAAACATCTATTTCCGCAGGCCATTGCGATCGGAATCGGCGGGAGCTTTGACGTATTCAGCGGAAATGTGAAAAGAGCTCCGAAAATGTTTATCAAGCTGAATCTTGAGTGGATGTACCGTCTGCTGACAAACCCGTCCAGATGGCGACGGATGCTGAACATTCCAAAGTATGTGTTTTCCGTCTTAAAAGAGGAGAAGCTTCAAAAACAGCAGCACTACTATCCGGAGCAGATGAAAGAACAGTCAAAAATTGATGCGTAGAAAAGAGATTGAATAACGGTATGAATATACGTTCGTTACTGATCATGTTTTATTCGGCCTGGCTTTTTATGATCGGATTTATTTTCAGTCGGGTCAAACCGCAAAACAGAGCCGTTCTTCTCGTTTCCTTTCCAGACAACGCGAGAGCGATTCTGAATGAATACAAAAGCGGACGCCATCCGTATGAAATGGAAGTGCTTTTTACGCGGCATACGATGCCCCTCACGGCGGAGTTTTCATCGATCCAGTCAACAGTGATCGATGAAAAGAATCCATTTCATTTGATAAAAGCTGTTTACAGCATGTTCAGAAGCAAAGTTGTCATTACCGACAATTATTTTTTATTGACGAGCGTGCTGAACAGGCGGCCGCAGACGAAGTGCATCCAGATTTGGCATGCGAACGGCGCTCTGAAAAAATTCGGGCTTGAGGACATCGGAATTCAACACAGAACCGTCCGCGATATCAAACGGTTTAAACAAGTTTACGCTTCATATGATTATATTGTCGTCGGCTCGGAGAAGATGGCTGACATTTTCAAACGGTCATTCGGGGCAAAAAACGATCAGTTTTTGCGGACAGGCGCTCCATTGACCGATCAGTATTTTGAAACCGTCGGTAACCATGCGCGTTCTTCAAGTCAAAAGGTTATTCTTTATGTCCCCACTTACAGAGACTATGACATGGCCAATATCCATCTCCCTTTTTCAAAAGAACAGCTTTCCGGAGACTTAAAGGGAGAATATTTGCTGTTGGTCAAATTGCATCCTGCAGTGCGTGGCAATATCAAGCTTGACGAATATGAAGGCCTGATAAAAGACGTTTCAGATCTTCCCTTAAAAGACCTGTTATATGAAAGTGACATATTGATTTCAGATTATTCATCGGTTCCTTTCGAATACGCCCTGCTTCATAAACCGATGCTGTTTTATACGTATGACATGGCGGAATATGATCAAAAGCGGGGGCTGATCAATGACTTTGAGGCCATCATTCCGGGGAAGGCCTGTGTCAATCGGGACATGCTACTGGAAGAGCTGAAAAACATTCATCAAAACAGCGAAAAGATTGAACGTTTTTCACAGGAATGGAATCAATATTCACAAGGAGATGCGAGCCGGAGGCTGCTGAAATTTGTCGGTTCTCGAATGAATACTGGTAGCCCGAAATGACTTCAAAAAATATATTAATGCTGATACAGTGTAACACCCGCCTTCAGTGGACAAATATCGCAATGATCCGAACACTGATCTGACAGGTTCGGATCATTGACGTGTCTGGCCTTTAGCCATATACGGATTTTGTCCGAAACCAAATAAAAAAGACGGCGTCTTATATATTGTAGGTAATTTAGTCGATTTTTATATATAATAATGGTTGGATTTTACCGAAATGAGAACATGGAAACCAGGAAGGAGTTCATAATGATCTATGCAGAAATTTTAGCGGGCGGCAAAGGCTCCCGCATGGGAAATGTGAACATGCCGAAACAGTTCCTTTCCTTAAACAAAAGACCGATTATCATCCATACTGTTGAAAAATTTCTATTAAACGACCGTTTTGATAAAATTTTGATTGTGTCACCGAAAGAATGGATTAACCATACCAAAGATATTTTGAAGAAATTTATCGGTGAAGACAGCCGCCTGGTTGTTGTCGAAGGCGGAAGTGACCGCAACGAATCCATCATGAACGGAATTCGTTACATTGAGAAAGAATTCGGTATTCAGGATGACGATATTATCGTCACCCATGATTCAGTGCGGCCTTTTTTAACCCATCGGATTATCGAAGAAAACATTGATGCAGCTCTTAAGTATGATGCAGTTGACACAGTCATTTCGGCAATCGACACGATCATTGCTTCCGAGGATAAAGAATTCATCTCCGACATCCCTGTCAGAGATACGATGTTTCAAGGTCAGACTCCGCAAAGTTTCCGCATCAAAAAGCTGGTCGACCTGTATGAACAGCTGTCAGATGAACAAAAAGCTGTCTTGACAGACGCCTGCAAAATTTGTTCACTCGCTGGAGAAAAAGTAAAGCTCGTACGCGGGGAAGTTTTTAATATTAAAGTCACGACACCTTATGATCTAAAAGTTGCGAATGCTATCTTACAGGAGAGAATTTCCCAATGATTAATCAAACCTATCGGCTAGTTTCACCCCGTCAGTTTGAAGTTACCTATAAAGATAAGGTCATCAATTCTGATAAAGTTGTCATTCGTCCGACACACCTGTCGATCTGTGCAGCTGACCAGCGCTATTATACGGGTTCCCGCGGAAAAGAAGTCATGGACAAAAAGCTGCCCATGGCATTGATTCATGAAGGTATCGGAAAGGTTATGCATGACCCGACCGGTACATTCAAAGTCGGTACCCGTGTCGTCATGGTACCGAATGCTCCAACTGAACAGCATGAAATCATTGCTGAAAATTACTTGCGTACAAGCCGTTTTCGTTCAAGCGGCTATGACGGTTTCATGCAGGATTATATGTTTATGGATCCGGACCGGCTGGTTGAGCTGCCTGATAATTTAAATCCTCGGGTAGCGGCTTTTACTGAACTTATTACGATCACGATGCATGCGCTCAGCCGTTTTGAACGAATTGCTCATCATAAACGTGATATTTTTGGCGTTTGGGGAGACGGTAATTTAGGATTTATCACATCGCTCATCCTGAAAAAGCGTTATCCAAACAGCAAAGTTTATATTTTTGGAAAGACGCCTTATAAGCTTGACCACTTTTCTTTTGTCGATGCGGTATATCAAATTAACGATATACCGGATGATGTCAAATTGGACCACGCGTTTGAATGTGTCGGGGGCCGCGGCAGCGAAAGTGCGGTTCAGCAAATGATCAACCATGTGGAGCCTGAAGCATCCCTTGCTCTTCTCGGCGTATCCGAGTATCCGGTAGAGATTGAAACAAGAATGGTTCTGGAAAAAGGCATTACATTGATCGGAAGCAGCCGGAGCGGACGGGAAGATTTCGTCCGGACGGTTGACTTTTTAGCAGAATACCCTGAAGTCGCAGAATATTTGGAGACGCTTATCGGAGGATGCCACCCTGTTCACAGCATCGAGGATATCACCAATGTGTTTGAAGCGGATTTAACATCCTCTTGGGGTAAAACCGTGATTGAATGGGAAATTTAAAAAGTGAAAAAAAGCTTAACATATGCAGTGAAAATTTTGTTTCAGTGGACCTACCGTATATTGGTCGTGCTTTTTCCAGTCAATAAGCAAAAGATTGTGATTGCTTCCTACCGGGAAGAAAAAATGAGCGATAATTTTAAGTGGGTCTATGACCAAATAAGGCAAGATCCCTCTTTGCAGTTTAAGCTGCTGTTCAAAAAGATGGATAACGGTTTGCTGGGCAAATTAAAGTACTTTTGTCATTTGCTAAAAGCACTTTACCATATCGCAACATGCCGCGTGTTGCTGCTTGACGACTATTACTTTCCGTTATACGTCATTAAAAAAAGAAAAGAAACGGTCGCCATTCAGCTCTGGCATGCCTGCGGGGCGTTTAAAAAATTCGGGTACAGCTTGAAAGACAAGCCTTCAGGACCTTCTTCCGAGTACTTAAAAATCGTTCCGGTTCATTCCAACTATGATTATGCGATTGTCAGTTCGCCGGCTGCCGTTTCTCATTTTGCTGAGGCTTTTCAAATGCCTGAGGACAAGGTCTTGGCGCTGGGAGTCCCAAGGACTGACTACTTTTACAACAATGCCCGCCTTCATCAGCTGAAAGCGGAATTTGAAAAAGCCTATCCTTCTCTAAAAGGGAAGAAAAAGCTGTTGTATGCGCCGACATTTCGCGGAAGCGGCCATCACCAGGAAAACAAATCGCTTACTTTAGATTTGTCCGCGTTTAAACACGCTTTAAACGAAAAAGATTTTGTGGTGATGGTCCATCTTCATCCATATATGCGCCAACATGTGCAAATTGAAAATGACGATTTCGTCATCGATTTTGAGGATCAATACTCGCTTTATGATCTTATGGCTCTATCTGACGCATTAATTACGGATTATTCATCGGTTATTTTTGAATATAGCATTCTCCAGCGCCCGATTTATTTTTATTGTCCTGATTTAGAGGAATATTTAAAGGAGCGGGACTTTTATTATCCTTTTGAATCATTCGTTCCAGGGCCTATTTCAAAGAATGTGACATCGTTGGCTGAAGATATCATCCGCTTTGAACATCCTGACACAACAAAAATTAAAGATTTTTCAAAGACATTCATCGTTCACCAGGATGGCCAATCTTCAAGGCGTGTGGCTGAATTTGTTCGAACCTTTATAGCCAAGGCCGAATGAGGAGAAAGAGAGGAACAAATGTGAAAAAGTTAGCAAGAAAAATAAAAAACAGAGTTTTTCGAAAGAGGCAACAACGACAACATGGTGATTACGATTATGATCCTAAAGATTATAAGGTCTATTCCTTGTTTGATCGAACAAAAGTTGTTAAAGAAAACGAACGGGTGCCGGTTCGGAAAATTTCCAACTTTTCCTGGAACGGCTCAATATTAAACCTTTCCGGATATATGTATATACAGGGACTGCCTTTATTAAAGGAGGATCAGGTTCGCAAAAGGCTTCTATTGGTCAATAACGGCTACCTCTTTAAAGCTGTGTCTTTGCGCGACTGTCCCGTGAACAAAACAGCCGCCGCAGGTGATTTAAACGGTACAGTGCTGAATCAGTACAAGTGGGCCGGCTTTGAGCAGCAGATCAATTTTTCAAAGCTGGTCAAGGATAAGCCTCTGCCGGCAGGCGAGTATAAACTGTTTTTGGAAATCGAAGTTGTCGATGATCAAAACGTCAAGCACCAGGAAGTGCATACGGTCGGAAACGTAAGCAACTTTTTGAAAAATGATGTGTACTCTGCCAAAATGGAGTTTCATTCAGCGAAAAAACAAATGAAATTTAATTTGATTGTCACCTATGATGAGACTGAGAAGACGATCAACTTGTCGAGTAATAAACTTCAAGAAATTGATCCCGCCCTGCTTGAAATGGACACCGGCAAAGAGGCGAGCCGTCTGAAGCGGAAGCTCAACACCAGCTTGTTTAAAGCGGCTTACGTATTTTGCAATATTTTTCCGATTAAATCTAATAAAATTGTTTTTGCCTCAGACAGCCGTGTCGACATGTCGGGAAACTTTGAATTTGTTTATGAAGAGTTGTTAAAACGGGACGATGACTTTGATTTTAAATTTTTCTTAAAGGGCAGTATCCGTGACCGTAAGACTTTACCGGAAATGCTGTCGATGGCTTATCACTTTGCGACAAGCAAAATCATTTTTATTGATGATTTTTATCCTTTGATTTATCCGCTGAAAATCCGCAAAAATGCAGAGCTTGTTCAGCTTTGGCATGCTGTGGGAGCGTTTAAAACATTCGGGTACAGCCGGATCGGCCTCCCTGGCGGACCGTCTCCGCATTCCAAGAACCATAAAAACTATACGAAAGTTATCGTAAGCTCCGAAAGCATCCGGAAGCATTACGCAGAAGGTTTTGGCGTCAGCATCGATAATGTTATCGCGACCGGAGTACCAAGAACGGATTTCTTTTTTGACGAAACAAAAAAAGCGCTTGTGAAAGAGCGGCTCTACACGGAGTTTCCTTTTTTGAAGGACAAAAAGGTGATCTTGTTTGCACCTACTTTCCGCGGAAATGGCCAGCAATCTGCCCATTATCCTTTTGAAGTACTGAATTTTGAGCGTTTGTATCATGAATTAAAAGATGAATATATCTTTTTATTTAAGATTCATCCGTTTGTCAAAAATGATATCAACATTCCTTACCAGTATAGCGACTTTTTCTACGATTTCTCCTCATTTAGGGAGATCAATGAATTGCTTTTGGTGACGGATATACTTGTAACCGATTATTCATCCGTCTGCTTTGAATATGCTCTTTTGAATAAACCGATGATTTTCTTCAGCTATGATGTTGATGATTATATTCGCAAACGCGACTTTTACTATGACTATTTTTCATTTATTCCAGGGCCGCTCGCGAAAACGTCTGAGCAAATGATTTCAATCATTAAAAATGAGGACTACAACTTTGAAAAGATCGATTCTTTTGTCCGCTATTTCTTTGATGACTTGGACGGAAAAGCGAGCGAACGTGTTGTGGATCAAATTGTTTATTTGCCGGAAGAAGATCAGACTATCGACTTAAAATGATCATGTAAAGAGACTCGAAAACATATTCGAGTCTCTTTTTATATCTACCGATAAACCGGCACATCGTAATACGGTGTATAGTCATCAAGCAATACATATAGACCGTACATTCTCCCCACCTGCTTATAAGCCCAGCCGACATCTGTCGCATATTGGTGAAGGGCATTCGGAGACCACCTCATTTTATAGAGCGTGTCCTGTTTGTAAGTCGGGTGGTGAATGTATTTTTCACCGATGAATTTGGCTCCGCCCATAATGGCGGCTTCAGGTGTGAACCACCCTTGTTCATAGGCGTATTTTGCACCGTAGTAAAGTGGGTTGCTGTCGTAAGCCCCGACGCCGTACATATTGTAAACCTTTTTGCCGTTGAACATCGTTCCTTTGGCTAACTCGGAAGTTCCGTTGCCCGTCTCAAGGAGCGAGTGCGAAATGAGGTACAGTTCATTGATGCTGTATGCTCTCGCCGCATCAATGAACGCTTGGCCTTTGCCTGTCAAAATCCCTTTATTATAAAGGATTTTTGCATTGACTTCGGCGGCATTCAATCCGGCCGTTTGCGACAGTTTTAAAAATTGGAAGTATGCCGAGCTGTCTTGTGTGAAATTTTTCGGATTGACATATTTCTCGACTTCATCCCTGCTGGCATTTCGCCAATTCATTCTGATTTTTGCCCAGCCGTTTTCCTGGGAGATGATGTTGACTTTATCCCCTTTTTGCAGCTGTCCGATGATGTTGCCGCTTGTCACAAGGGGGGTTGACCTGATATTCAGCAGATCAGCCGTGACGGTTTGATTCGCCGTATTGATGTAGCTCAATGAAACATATGCCGACGCATCCGTTTGCGGGCTGACTTTCATCTGTTTGTCGACCATCTGACTGAGCGTGATTCCGTAGTCAGTCGTTGTGATTTGCGGGCCGTTTTTCACTTTGATGACATTCACCGGCCAGCCGTAATTCGTTTTGATCCGATTGGCGGCAGCATCCGCACGGTCTTTCCCTGTAAATAGTTCATTGATTGAGATGTGAAACAGGCTGACCGACTTTGTTTGGTAAGTTGCGCTGACATTGTTCTTCTTAAAGACATTCAATCCCTTGTCGAGATCTGCTTTACTTGTGATCTGACCTGTCGTCACCCGGTACTGCCTATAGCCGTACTCACCCGTTTGTTCAATCTTGCCCGGTATATTCTGCTTGCTGAAAAATCCGAGCGCTTGCTGTAATTTCTCCGTTCCGATCATAGCTTCCGAACTCAGTTTGTACCGGCTGTAATATTGGCCGGTCTTCACGGCCTCTGCGTGAATGCCTGCTTCTTTAAAGAAATTGAGCGCCTTCGTCACTTTGTCCTGTTCGTATACGGATTCCGTCGTCAGCTGATAATGGCTGTACACTTTTTTTCCTGTTGGTCCGGCCGTTCCCGCCGCACCGTTTTTCTTAAAGAATTCCAGTCCTTTATTGATTCGCGCTTGGACGGCTGTTTCGCCGGACGCGATCCGGAAGCGGCTGACGGTCGTGCTGCCGGCGCTTTGAGCAGAAGCCTGAATGTTTTTGTTTTTGAAAAACCGGATGCCGTCGTTTGCTTTCTTTTGATCTGAAAGCGGGACGGAAACGATCCTGAAGGATGTCTGCTTTTTTCCCGTCTTTGCAGCAGTATAACGCCACGTTTTCTTTTTGAAAAAGGCGTCGATTTTTTTGAGGTTTTGACTGTCTACGCTTTTCATGCTTACGATCCAGAAGCGCGTACCTTTTACTTTTTCCGTGCTTGAAGTGAGACCGGTATTCTTTTTAATTTGTCCGGCGGCATTTTTCGCGCTCTTTTCGTCATTAAAATATCCCGATTTCACATTGTAAAGCTGTGCCGGCTGACCGGCAGCTTCATATGCCCCTTTGACCTTGAGTTCTTTTTCAAACTGCTTCAGCAGATTTTTTGCGTTTGTTTCGCCTTGTATCGAACCTGTCGCAATTTTATATCTGGGCTGTTGTTTCTTTACTGTTTCTATCGTTCCTTTAAGGGCAGTTTCTTTTTCAAATCGGACAAGCAGGCTTTTCGCTTTGCTCTCATCTGCGATTTCTCCTGAATAAAGCTTGACGAGCGCTTGCCCCGCTCCGTATGGTGCGTACGACGCTTTGAGGCCTGTCTCTTTTTGAAAACGGTCGAGGATGGCTTTCGTATTGTCTTCGCCTTCGATTCCTCCCGTGACGACCTTCACGTAAGCTTCCCTGTTTCCTGCAATTGTATAGGTCGCTTTCAGACCGGTTTCTTTTTCAAATTGGAGCGCCCATTCTTTGGCTTTTGCTTCACCGGCAAATTCCTTTGATACCGCTTTGGAAAACGGTTCTTTCTGTCCAACCGGACCATAGGACGCCTTCAAGCCGGTTTCTTTTTCAAACTGCAAAAGCAGATTTTTTGCTCTGCTCTCCCCTTCGACACCTTCTGATGTCAAAACGTATGTTGTGCCGTTTTTTCCTGAAGGTTTGACCTCGGCTTTCCATCCCGTGTCCTTTTTCAGTTGTTCTGCCGCTTTGAGTGCTGCGCTTTCGCTATTAAACTCTTTTGTTGTTTCAATTTTGTAGACGGAAGTATCGGTATACGCTGCTAAAGCAGGGATTGCCGGGACTGCCGTATGTATGAGCAAAATGATTGCAGCAAAAATAACGGTTTTTCTAATGTTTTTCACATTCTCTACTCCCCTCGCCTATAAGCCTCCCAATTTCAAAAACTTGCTTTCTCTTTTTATCGGCGAGCCGGAATATTTTTTCATACAATAAAAAAGCTTAACGGCCTTCTTTTGCAGACCGTCAAGCTTTTTATATGTGTGACACGATGAGTTCGCATGTTCCTTCTATTGTAAAATCATTGGTTTCGGCCGGAAGGATAAAATTTGTTCCTTTGCTGATCGGAAATAATTCGCCGCCCTGAGTGAGCTTTCCTTCTCCTTCAATCACGCTGCATAGCAGGAAAGGGGCATCCTGGGTCAGCTCAGCGGCACCGTTGATCTCCCATTTGTATACGGAGAAGTATTCGGCTTCAACAAATGTCTTAATGGTAATACCTTTTTGAGTTTCTGTCGATTCGTCAACATAGCTATCAACGTGCGGTACTGTTGTGACATTGATCGCCTGTGTCAGGTGAAGTTCGCGCTTTTCTCCATTTTGATCGGTCCGGTCATAATCATATACCCTGTACGTCGTATCGGAGCTCTGCTGTGTCTCCAGAACGACCGTCCCTTCGCAAAGAGCGTGAATCGTGCCGCTTGGCACATAATAAAAATCGCCCGGCTTGATTTTGATCCGCCTTAACAGGTTGTCCCAATCACCGCTGTTGATCATGGTGACCAGCTCTGTCCGCGTTCTTGCCGTGTGGCCGTAAACAAGCTCGGCTCCTTCTTTGCAATCGATGATATACCAGCATTCTGTCTTACCGAGTTCCCCGTTTTCGTGTTCTCCTGCATAATAGTCATCCGGGTGGACTTGAACGGAAAGGTCCTGATTGGCATCAAGTATTTTCGTTAACAGCGGAAAACGGTCTCCCTCTACACCGCCGAACAATTCGCGATGCTCGTCCCAAAGCTCGGCAAGCGTTTTTCCTTTGTAAGGACCCGAAGCAACGATGTTTGGCCCGTTTGGATGGGCGGAAATGGCCCAGCATTCACCTGTTAAATCAGAGGGAATGTCATAGCCGAATGTCTCGCGCAAAGCCGTTCCCCCCCAGATCCTCTCTTTAAACTCAGGCTGCAGAAATATCGGTGATTGCGGCATGAAGCCATCTCCTCCCTTAATTCACGATTGTCTTATATAAATAAAACGCTTTCTTTTATTGATAGACATGTATGATGAAATATAAACCTTTTCATATTCATTATGACGTTATCTCAATAGAAGTCAATGCCGGAAAGGAAAGACAGAAGCCCCGGTGGCTTCTGTCTCTGTTTATGCAAGCTCAATAATGCGCTGGTTTGAGCTTCCTCTGTAAAGGAGCGTCAAATCCCTTTTTTTGATTTCGAACGGGCCGTCTACCAGGACATCGCAATAGGCCAGCAAAGCGCTGTGTTTTTCATTCTTCAAGATCTGTTCGTACGTATAGCCGCTGTAAAGCCAGATGTCCTTTTCGGAATGCTGCTTAATTTTCTCAGACAGTTCGATCAGTTCGCCTGCATGCAAAAGCGGCTCCCCTCCTGAATAGGTGACGTTTGTAAGCGGGTTTTTCATAATTTCATCAAATACTTCGTCTACACTCATATCAAATCCGTTATTGATATTCCAGCTTTGCTTATTATGGCAGCCTTCACACATATGCGGGCAGCCCGCCAAAAACACGACTGTTCTCAGTCCTTCTCCGTCTACGATGCTGTCATGGATAATATTCATCACTTTCATAGATGCTTCACTCTGTCCTTTTCTTCTTGTCTTTTCGCCGAATTCCACTTTGACATATCTCCGACTAAATATCCTGTAATCCGTCTGATCCGTTCAATCAAAGTCTCATCCCGGTTTTTGCACTGCGGGCACTCGTTATCTATGATTCCGGTAAATCCGCACGCCTTGCAGTGATCGACAGGATGGTTAATCGAGGCGTAGCCCATGCCAGACCGGCGCATGGCGGTCACAAGCATGTCCATCGCTTTAATGTTCTTTTTCGGGTCTCCATCCAGCTCGATGTAGCTGATGTGCCCCCCATTGCACATCAAGTGGAACGGCGCTTCTTTTCTGATCTTTTCGATTGCAGTCAGCTTATAGTGAACAGGGATGTGAAACGAATTCGTATAGTACATCCGGTCTGTGACATTGTGGATCGAACCGAACTCCAATTTGTCCTTTTTGACAAATTTCCCTGAAAGTCCTTCTGCCGGTGTGGCGATCAAGGAAAAGTTCAGCTTGTGTTTTTCTGTGGCTTCATCTGCCTTATCTCTCATCAATTGAACGATTTTTTTGCCGAGTTCGAACGACTCTTCGCTCTCCCCGTGATGTTTTCCGGTCAATGCAGTCAAAGCTTCAGCCAGCCCGATAAATCCGATGCTCAATGTTCCGTGCTTTAGCACATCCTCTAGCGTGTCCTCAGGATCGAGCTTCTCGCTTTCATGCCAGATGCCTTGCGAATAAAGGAATTTAAAGTCTTTTGCTCTTTTTTTGCATTGAAAGGCGTACCGTTCAAGCAGCTGTTGAATCGTTAAATCCATGTAGCGGTTTAACAAGGCAAAAAACTGTTCAACGTTTTCGCTGAGCAGCCCTATTTTGACAATGTTGATCGATGTGAATGACAAATTCCCTCTGCCGACGCTGTTTTCTTTTCCATGAATATTGGACATGACGCGCGTTCTGCATCCCATATAAGCGATTTCGCTTTCCGGCGTTCCGTCATAAAAAGGTTTATTCACGGGCGAGTCGATAAAGCTGAAGTTCGGAAACAGCCTTTCAGCGCTCGTTTCCAATGCAAGCCGGTACAAGTCATAGTTAGGGTCTGTTTTATCGACGTTGACACCGTCTTTCATTTTAAAGATCTGAATCGGAAAAATCGGCGTCTCACCCTTGCCGAGACCTGCTTTTGTCGCTTTAAGAATATTTTTGATCAAAAGGCGGCCTTCCCTTGACGTATCCGTTCCGTAATTAATTGAAACAAACGGAACCTGCCCGCCGCCCCGCGAATGCATGCTGTTGGCATTATGTATAAAGGCTTCGCACGCTTGGTAAGTTGTGTTGTCCGTTTCTTCCCACGCTCTTTCCCTTATCTCTTCTTCTGTCAAAGTTGTCGGGTATTGTTTGATTTTCGCGAGATGCTTTTCGTACGTTTTCCGGACGTAAGGCGCCAGATCGTAATCGAACATCGGGAATGACTGGCCGCCATGCTGCATATTTTGATTCGATTGAAAAATGATGGATGCGAGTGACAATGCGCTCATAATGTCCTTCGGTTCCCTGAGGGAGCCGTGGCCTGTGTGGAATCCGTCTGTTAACAGCCGGCCCAAAGGTATTTGGCAGCAAGTCGTTGTCCCGCTCGGCATATAGTCTAAATCGTGCGGGTATATAAAGTTGTCTTCGACTGCTTTCTTGATTTCCGGCGACATTAAGTAATGGAGCGCATAATGTCTGGAACTCTCGGATGCAAACCGGCTCATTTGCCCCATCGGGGAGCGGCCGTCTACGTTGGCATTTTCCTGCATAATATCGTGATCTCCATACCCGACGATATCATGAAATGTTTCTGTCAATTGTAATAATCCCTGTTCTTTAAAGCCTGTTGTCATCCTAATCTCTCCTAAAAAGTAGCATATATAGTATCCATTTATTCATTAGACACTATATATTGATATTAGCACAAATTACATTCGTCAAATTTAGCAATTTGGTGACGTTATTCGAAAACGGTTATAAAAAAAACGCCCCGGACAAAATGTCCCGGTGCGCCTGCGGCAAAATTACTTGTAATCGATCGTCATTTGTTTCGGAGGTTTTCTTTGTTTCGTCCGCTTTTCGATCCAGACGGTTGCAAGCGGGGTCAGAAGCGAGGTGACAATGACGCTTGTCGCGATGATCGCGGTCGCTGAATCAGCTACCGGCGCAAACACGGGGTTTGCATCGGCAAGCGCATACGGCACGGCTACAGCAGCCCCTGCCGTTGATGATGCCGCTACGCCCGCGACACCGTCACCTCTTGCGACAAAGCGGTCCAGCAGATATAGAGTAGCACCTGAGAGAACAACGACTGATACGCCGACAACAATGCCTAAAAGGCCAGATTGGATCAACATTTTAAAATCGAGCGTGTTTCCAAGTGAAAATGCGAAGAACGGAATGATCGCCGGTACGACTTTTCCGAACAAATCGCGCAATTCAGAGTCAAGGTTCCCGAGAATGCAGCCGAGTAAAAACGGAATGACGGTTGCAGCCAGCGTCTCCCAAGGAAATGCCGCGAGCCCTGTCACACCGAAAGTGACCATCGTCATAAACGGGCCCGATTCCGTGCTGATAAAGGCAAAAGCACCGGCATCTTCCTTTCTTCCCATATGGTTCATTAAAGCCAAATACAGACCGCCGTTCGTTTCATTCATAACAGCGACAATCGCCAGCACGGACAGTCCCGCAAAAAACCCGCTTTGAATGCCTTCGTCTGGAATGAACTGCGCTGCGATCAAACCCAATAATGCGGCAAAGCCGACTTTGCCGAGCAGAAGCGTCAGTCCCTTCCTCGCAATATATCCTGAAGAACGAAAATCTATTGTCGCGCCAACGCAAAAGATAAATACCCCTAAAATCGGCAGCGTTCCGGTAATCAGGGCGCCTGTAAATCCGCCGAAAAACTCCGCGGTCCCCGGAGCAAACGTATTCAGCGTTGCGCCCAGAAAGAGCGGAATGATCATCATGCCGCCCGGCACACGTTCAATCGTTGCTTTAATTTTCATCATTTTTTCTCCCATTCTAAAAATTAATGAAAAAGCAAAGCTGTCGATCTTGCAAAACCTGAAGTCTTTTCACGCTGCGCACGCTTTATTTCTGCCGAACCCGCCGCTGAAAGATGCGCTGGAGATCCGCTTCTGACACTTTGTTCAGCTGGCTTCCCACTCCTACTGCCAATGCTCCGGCATCGAGCCATTTCTCCACATCGCCGGGATGAATCCCTCCGGTTGGTATGAATCGTACCTTCGGAAAGGGACCGGCGAGGTTCTTCATGTAAGGAATCCCGGAGGTCCCCCCCGGAAACAGCTTAAGAACCCGAAAACCCTTTGAGACCGCTTCCATAATTTCGCTTGGTGTTAATACGCCGGGAATAAAAAACGTATGCAATGAGGCGGCTTCCTCAGCCAGTTTTTCCGAAAAGCCCGGGCTGACGATGAATTTTGCCCCCGCCGCCGCGGCTTCCCTCGCCTGTTCGCTTTCAACCACTGTTCCGGCTCCGACAAGGAGACCGTCTTTTCCTGCAAATTTTTTAATCAACTCAGACGCTCCCGGCGTCGTATATGTGATTTCAATCGCAGTAATCCCTTTGTCGATCAGTCTGTGAATGCCTTCCTCAGCGGCCTCCTTATCGCCTGCGCGGACGACTGCGATCAGCCCGGCCTCGGCCAGCTGCTCTTGCACTTTTCCGATCATAGACATTTCCATTACGGTCAACCTCCTATTTTTTGGTTGTTTTCCTCTGCTGCCATAAAAGCTTTCAATTGATCCCTTGACGGCAGACCGTCCATATCCCCCGGAGCCATGACGGCCAGCGCTCCGATCGCATTTGCCCTCTGAACCGCTTCTTCCAGCGGAAGTCCGTCTAAAAGGCCGCTGATCATGCCGACGGCAAAACCGTCACCAGCGCCAACGGTATCAACAACCTTTTCCACCTCATAACCCGGTACATAACCTTCTTTTTCCGATGTACGGTAATAAGCCCCTTCTTTTCCAAGCTTGATGACAATCACCTTGACCCCCTGCATCACATAATATTGAGCGATATCCTCGGGAGAATTGCAGCCTGTCAGGAGTTTTCCCTCATTGATCCCCGGCAGAAACCAGTCTGCCTGCGCGGCGATCTCATTAATCGTATGAACCATTGTCTGCTGGTCCGGCCAAAGCTGGAAGCGGAGATTCGGGTCAAACGAAATCGTCTTCCCGTCTTTTTTCATCTGGTGAACGGCGTGGCGGGCAAAGCCCCGCATTTCCCTTGAAAGGGCAGGAGGTATGCCTGTCACATGCATATGTTTGGCTTGCTTGAAATACTCTGCCGGGTAGTCATCAATGCTCATCGTGCTTGCGGCTGATCCGCTCCGGTAATATGTGACATCAGGGTCCCCGCTTTCAACCTTTGACTTGAGCAGTATACCCGTCTGCCGGTCTGCAGTGCGTTTGACTTCAGAGATGTCGACGCCTTCTTTTTTCAATTCATTTAAAATAAAGGTTCCAAGCGAATCGGCACCGACCTTGCTCATCCAGCCGACCCGAAAGCCCAGGCGCGACAGTCCGACGGCAACGTTTGTTTCCGCTCCGGCAAGAGCCTTGGAAAACGAAGAAGCCTCATGCAGTCCGCCTGTTTCATTTGCGTAAAACATAGCCATCGATTCTCCGAAGGTCATCACATCAAGCGACATGATTTCACTCCCCTTTCAAAATGGTACCGGTTTCAAACATAGTTGCGGAAAAACACTCCCCCTAAGTTTTCGGGTGCATGAGTGTTTCCGTTTGACAAGTTCTACAGCGACTGCCTGTGAACAAGCTCCGCCTCAAGCTGAATCGTCTGCGGAGCACTTTCATCCCCTTCAATCCGTTTGATGATCCGCTCCATGGCGACCCTGCCCATTTCATGCGACGGCTGGGCGATGGTCGTAATGCCCGGACCGATCAATTTATACCATTCGGTATCATCAAATCCGGCAATTCCGATGTCTTCCGGAATCGAAATGCCAAGCTCATAAAGACAGCTGATGATTTTCAGCATTAGAAGCCCGTTGTTTCCAAGAATGGCTTTTTTCCCTTCTTTCATTTCCAAAAAGCTTTTGACGGACTGTAAAAGAGATTCTTTGTCTTTAACGTCAGCCTCATATACAAGAGGGATACCGCCGGCATTGCGTTCAAGCGCGATTTCTGTATAGGCGGAAACCCTTTCCTCCCTTGGACTGATCCCTTTAATCGGCTCGGTAAACAGACCGACCTGGGCATAGCCTTTGTCATACATGAGATTGACGATTTGACTTGTCACTTCGCGGTTGTTCGTTGTAACTGTATCGATCTTGAGCCCGGGCACTTTCCGGTCCACGAGCACAATCGACACATCCTGGCTGATTAAATCCATGAGCACATCGTTGTTTCTTCCCGTTGTATTCATAATCAGCCCTTCAATGTAATGCGCGTTCAGCTTGTGCAGCATCTCCCGTTCTTTTTCAGGACTGTTGTCCGTGTTGCAGACCATGATGCTGTACCCGTACTGATCGCAAACCTCTTCCACCCCTCTCAAGGTGGCAACTGAAAACGGGTTTGTAATATCCGCGACCAAAAATCCGATAACCTTGCTTTTTTTCACCTTCAGCCCCTGTGCCATCTGACTGGGGCGGTAATTAAGCTCCTCGATCGCTTTTTTGATGCTTTTCACCTTTTTCGGTGAGATGGCATCAATCTTCCCGTTGATATAACGGGAAACCGTTGATTTTGATACACCTGCATGTGCGGCTACTTCGTTGATGGTTACTTTCGCTGTTTGCTTATCCCTCATTCAAGTACTCCTATGACCTTATGATTTGAAACCGATTTCAAAAACTTTATACCATCAGCATATCACATCATTTAAAATTTGGAAGAGTCTTTTTTAATATTTCAAGATTGACCTTGACAATATTCAGAAAAAAGTGAAAAGACTGTTGACGATTTCCATTATTTACTTTACAATTCATGTTTGAAACCGTTACCAAAAACTTTGGCCCCTTCATTCAAGTCAGTCTAAAAACGTCCAATTCAAGGAGGAGAAGGTATGGAAAATCGTTATTCTGTTCATCCTGAACAAGCGAAACGATTCACAACCGCAGAGCTTCGCGAGCATTTTTTAATAGAGTCATTGTTTGTTGAAAACAAACTGAACATGGTTTATTCGCATGAAGACAGAGTCGTGATCGGCGGGGCCGTTCCAGTGAAGGAATCCATCGCGCTCGATGCCGGCGATTTTTTAAAAACGGACTATTTTCTGGAACGGCGCGAAATCGGAATTGTAAATGTCGGAAAACCCGGTGCGGTCAAAGTCGGTGATGAAGAATACGTACTGGAGCACAAAGATTTTCTGTATATCGGCCTGGGAAATAAAGACGTTTCTTTCTCAAGCTTGAATGAAGGCGGAGCCAAATTTTATTTCATCTCAGCGACCGCACACCAAAAGTATCCGGTGCAAAAAGCTTCGCTTTCAGAGCTTCCATACGATCATTTAGGAGAAGAAGCCTCTTCAAATGTCCGCAATCTATACAAAGTGATTCATGCAGACGGCATTCAAAGCTGCCAGCTGATGATGGGCATTACATTTCTTGAACCCAATAACACATGGAACACGATGCCGGCGCATGTTCATGACCGGCGGATGGAAGCTTATCTGTATCTTGACCTTGCTGAAGATGCAAAGGTGTTTCATTTCATGGGCGAACCGACGGAGACAAGGCACCTCGTCGTCGGCAACGAACAGGCAGTCATTTCACCGGCGTGGTCTGTCCACTCGGGCTCCGGCACATCCAACTACTGCTTTATATGGGCGATGGCCGGAGAAAACTACACATTTAAGGACATGGATGCTGTCCCGATGAATGTCATACGGTAAGGGCGTGAACGTGAGATGGGATATCTTGAATCGTATTTTTCACTTGAAGGCAAAACCGCGCTTGTCACAGGCCCGGGAACTGGAATCGGCAAAGGAATTGCCGAAGCGCTGGCAAAAGCGGGAGCGGATATCATCGGCACTTCACATACGAGCGGGCTTGATGAAACAAAGCGGCTGATCGAAGAAACCGGTAGAACGTTTACGTCTTATCAGCTTGATATGGGCAGCCTTGACGAGGTTGAAACCTTTGCAAAAGAGGTGCTTGACCGTCATCAGATTGATATTCTCGTCAATAATGCCGGGACGATCCGCAGAGAAAAAGCGGCTGATTTTTCCCGGGAGAACTGGGAAGCGGTGATCAATGTCAATTTGAACAGCTTATTTTTGCTGACGCAGGCTGTCGGCCGGCAGATGATTGAGCGAAAGCAGGGGAAAATCATCAATATTGCCTCGCTTCTTTCATTTCAAGGAGGCATTCTCGTCCCTGCATATACGGCAAGCAAGCATGCAGTAGCCGGATTGACGAAGTCTTTTGCCAATGAATGGGCGGCGCACAATGTCCAGGTCAATGCAATTGCGCCGGGCTATATCACAACGAACAATACAAAGCAGATCCGCGAGGACCAAAACCGCAATGCCGAAATCTTAAAACGGATTCCGGCCGAGCGCTGGGGTCAGCCGGATGACATTGCCGGAGCCGCCGTATTCCTTTCGGCGCCGGCATCCGATTATGTGAATGGACATGTGCTGGCGGTCGATGGCGGATGGCTGGCAAGATAATGCGCCGAAAAGGCTGCCGGTAGCTCGGCAGCCTTTATCATCGCTATGGCTTCAAAATCACTTTAATGCAATCATCTTCATGGCCGTTGAATAATTGGTAAGCGCGGCCGGCTTCTTCAAGCGGAAGCTGATGCGTAATGATTTCCTTCGGATCAAATTGATTCCCTTCAATCTTCTTGTAAATCTCAGGCATCAAATGGATAACCGGGGCCTGCCCCATTTTTAGTGTAACATTTCTGGAAAAGAACGCGCCGAGCGGAAACATATTATAATTGCTTCCATATACCCCTGTAATCTGTACGGTCCCGCACTTTCTGACCGCCTTTGTAGAAATTTGAATCGGTCCGAGCGTGCCGCCCTGAAGCTTCAGTTTTTGCTCCAGGTACTCAAGCGGAGATTTTTTGCCGTCCATCCCCACGCAGTCGATCACGACATCCGCCCCGCCTTTTGTAATCTCCTTTAAATGCTCGCCCATGTCAGGATATTTTGTAAAGTCAAATACTTCGACGCGGTTTAACGCTTCAGCCTGCCTTAGGCGGTAGTCCAAGTAGTCTACTGCAATGACCCGCTTCGCCCCTTCCATCCAGGCAAACTTCTGCGCCATTAATCCGACCGGTCCGCAGCCGAGAACAATGACGGTGTCTCCCTTTTTAACGCCAGCGTGAAGCACGCTCCAATACGCGGTTGGCAGGACATCTGATAAAAACAGGAGCGACTCGTCCTCCATCTCGCATGATTCAGGGATGACAAACGGCGTGAAGTTGCCAAACGGCACTTTTAAATATTCGGCCTGTCCGCCAGGGTGGTTTCCGAACTTTTCCGAGTAGCCGAAATATCCGCCTGAATCATAATGGGGATTGGCATTATCACACTGGCTTTCCAGCTTGTTTTCGCAATAAAAGCAATGTCCGCATGCAACGGTAAACGGGATGACGACCCGGTCCCCTTTTTTCACTTTTGTTACATCAGGTCCTGTTTCTTCTACAATTCCCATCGGTTCATGGCCGAGCTGGAAGCCTTTCGGAAGAGGAAAATTCCCTTGATAAAGATGGAGGTCTGATCCGCAAATCGCCGTAGAAGTAATTCTGACAACGATATCATCGCTTCTTTCTATTTTGGCGTCCTCCACCTGGCTAACTTTAACATGCTGAGGCCCTTGAAACGTTACAGCTTTCAAATCGTCACACTCCCATTATCGTTCAGTTGACTTTAGTGTGAGATAAACCCGGGTTCTTATTCAGTTTTTTAAACAAACGTTTCATTAACCGTCATGCAGAGCGGTCATGATTCATACATAGAAGAAAACGGAGGTGTTGGGATGCTGCTGCAAATACTAGTCGGAGGGCTGGTTGTTTTCGTTATTTTCTTTCTCGTGTTTCGGGCGATCAGAACGGGTAATCTGCCGCGCCATGACGATTCGCAGCCAGAAGACGGAGAAAACAGAGATCAGCCATGATTGGCTTGGCTGGCCTCCTCACACAAAAAAGGATGGGGCCATGCCCATCCTTTTGCCTATCGTTCAACCGGCTGCGTGTCAGTTCCCGTGATTCCGCCGTGCCTGTCCCGTAAATCCTGCTCGATTTCTTCAAGGCTTTTGCCTTTTGTTTCTGTTACTTTAAAGAAAACGAACAGGAAGGCCGCGATTCCGATGGCCGCATAGCACAGGAACAGGTAACTGATGCCCATCGCTTCCATGAGGACCGGAAAACTCAATGTCACAATTAAGTTCCCTGCATGAAGCATTAAAGTCGATACTCCGGTTCCCACCCCTCTGACATGAAGGGGGAACAGCTCAGGCAGCATCACCCAGACGATCGGCCCCCAGCTGACGGCAAATACGACGATAAACACACCTAAACAGATGACAGTCGTCCATGCCGCACCAGCGGTATTGCCAAAAAAGATATTGGTGAAAGAAAGCACGATCAAACTGATGACCATGCCGGCATTTCCAAATAATAAAAGCGGCTTCCGGCCAATCCTGTCAATAAAGCGGATCGCCACAAGCGTCATCAGAACATTGACCGTACCGATGCCGACTGTCCCCAAAATGGCTGCCGAATCTTCAAATCCGACATTCGTAAACGTTTTTGGGGCATAGTAAATAATCGTGTTGGTTCCAATAAATTGCTGGAGAAACGCCAGTCCGACTCCTGCGATTAACGCCGGGCGCACCCACGGTTCCAGCAGCTCTTTCAAGCCCCCCTGATCCTGCTTTTCCGCTTCCTTAATTTCTTTGACTTCCTGGTCGACCTGCTTTCCTCCCCTCATCTTGGACAAAACCCGTCGCGCTTTCTCTTCTTTTCCTTTTGTTAAGAGCCAGCGCGGGCTTTCCGGCATGAAAAAGATACCGATTAAAAGGCCGATTGACGGAATAAGAGCCAAGCCCAGCATCCAGCGCCATGCACCTGCGTCACTAAATGCATAATTGATCAAATAAGAGACCAGAATCCCGATCGTAATCATCAGCTGATTTAATGAAGAAAGCGCGCCCCTAGATTCCTTCGGCGCAAGCTCTGAAAGGTACAAGGGAACAATGGTCGTTGAACAGCCAACCGCAAGGCCGAGCACGATCCTGAAAACCACCATATATTCCGTGCTTGGAGCAAGGGCCGTTCCGAGCCCCCCAATGCAATACAGCACAGCCGCTGACATAATCGCCCTTCTTCTCCCAAAGCGGTCTGTCAGCCTGCCGGACAAACCCGATCCGAAAATCGCCCCGATTAAAATTGCGCTGACAACCAGCCCTTCTGTAAAGGCATTGAGCCAAAGCTCATCTTTCATAAATAAAATCGCCCCGGAAATGACGCCCGTATCATAACCGTAGAGCACACCGCCCAAGGCTCCAAAAAAATAAAGCCAGGCATTCGATCTTTTTCCCTTCATCAGTATATCCTCCTAACAAGGCTCGTCTTTTATAATCTTTAACCTTGTCTCGCTTTCTTCAAACCTAAGAAACTCGGAGCACCATTAAAAGGAATTTAAAAATATGAAACATTTTATCTGTTTCATCGTCTTATTTAAGGCGGCAAAATGATCAGATCCCGCGGAATTTCCAGAGAATCCCCATATGCAAAACAGCAAATATCTTGTAAAATCCAAGATTGGGAAACCATTTTTTTATCAAAATTTAGACTTATTCAACAATTGTACGTTTCAATATAAATAAAAGAGGAGCTTATACATGCTACGATCGCAACGAACGAAGAAAAAGAGACTAAGAAAATGGGTGAAATACTCATTGTTTTTCATTGCTTTAATCCTGACGGTGACAGCAGCCGCAGGCGGCTATGCGTACTACAAAGTGGCGAACGCCTCCAAAGATGCGCAAGTCACCCTTTCCAGAGGAGAACAGTCCGTCAAGCGGATTAAAGAGTTCAACCCCAAAAAAGATAACTTCTCCATCCTGTTGATGGGGATTGATGCCCGTCCCGGACAAAGCATGGACAAAGAACGAAGCGATGCGATGGTTCTCGCCACGTTCAACAGAAAAGACAAATCAGTGAAACTATTAAGCATCCCGCGGGATTCCTATGTTAACATCCCTGGACACGGCTTTGATAAAATCACGCATGCCCACTCATTAGGCGGGCGCGACCTCAGTACAGAAACCGTCGAAAACCTGCTCGACATTCCGGTTGATTACGTCATGGAAGCCAATTTTTCAGCTTTCAAAGAAGTAGTTGACGAGCTCGGCGGTGTACCGATCACAATCAAAGAAGACTATATTGTCCGGCAGATTAAAAAGGATACGAAAGGCAAAGTCAACCTCCAAACAGGTGAGCAGACGCTAAACGGAGAAGAGGCCCTTGCTTATGTAAGAACGAGAAAAGCCGATACGGACTTGAAGCGCGGCGATCGCCAGATGGAAGTCATCAAATCGATTATCAACAAATCCAAATCGCTTACTTCAATTCCGGCTTACGACGATATCCTTGATACAGTCGGAAAGAACGTATCAATGAACTTGTCGCTGAATGATGCAATCGGACTGATCCCGTTTATGACGTCCATTCAAACGATCGATACCCTTCAATTGAAAGGGAGCGATTATCAACCGGGCAAAGTCTACTATTTCCAGCTTGACCAGGAAAATCTCAACGAAATCAAGCAGGAATTAAAACAGCAGTTAGATGTATAATGAGAAAAAGGATGAAGATCATTCATCCTTTTTCTATTTAATGAAACTCAAGATTTACTATTGAAAAAATCTAAATTTAGGTTTAGCCTTTTACATAACATGTCCTTTTAGGGAATACTGCCGAAGAGAGCTGTTTTTCGCCTCCCGAAAAACGGCAAACTGCTCTTACAGGAGGTTATCTTTACATAATGAGGTTAATTGCGATCGATTTAGACGGGACTCTTTTAAATACCGAAAGCCAAATATCCGCAGAAAACCGGGCCGCTATCAAAAAGGCGCTCATCTCAGACTGCATCGTAACCATTTGCACGGGACGGGCCACATTTGACGTCAAAGCGCTTCTGAACGATTTGGATATTCCGATTATTGCCGCAAACGGGGGAACGGTTCACGATTTCAACTATAAACTCCTAAGCAGAACGTTAATGGACAAGGAAGCCGGAAAAAAGGCGGCCCAATACTTAACAGATCATCAAATCTATTTTGAGGTTTATACGGACGATGCGCTGCTTTCTCCTTATGACGGAGAGCAGAAGCTTGAAGCAGAGCTCGATATCGTCACAAGCGCCAACCCTGATGAAGACAGGGATACACTTTGGCAGGGCGCACTGACTCAGTTTAAACAATTCGGCATCAAACCCGTGCCCGACATTCGTGAGGTTTTTAACGGAGACGAACATATTTATAAGCTGTTGTGCTTCTCATTTGATATGGAAAAGCTGAAAAAAGCAAAAGAAGACCTTTCAGCCTTTCCAAAATTGGGACTCACATCTTCCGGAAGACATATCATCGAGATTCTGCCTGATGAATCCGGCAAAGGCCGCGCTTTAAAAGAGCTGGCCCGCCACTATGGAATCGAGAAAAAAGACATCTACGCGATCGGCGACAGCCCGAACGACCTGTCAATGTTTGAGGAAGCCGGCCATCGGATCGCGATGGGCAATGCAATCGATGAACTGAAGCATATCAGCACGTTTATCACGAAAAGCAATGACGAAAACGGCGTCGCTTATTTCATTAATAAACTGCTGGAAAATGAATATCAATAATTAAGAAAACCGCTCGAAGATGGACTCGAGCGGTTTTCTGCTACTCAATTCTGACGCTTCCGGCGTATTTATCTTTCCAATAGGCGCTCGTCTCCATATCTGCTGTCGTCACACCGGCAGACAAGGTGACAAGAACGACCTGGCCGTTTCCGATATAGATGGCGGGATTGAGAACAGTGGTTCCTTTAAAGAACACGATGTCTCCAGGCTCCAGCTCCTGTTTTGTGATTTTCTTGCCTGTACTGTATTGTTTATCAGCGTACCGCGGAAGTTCCACTCCTGCCGCCGTTTTATAGACATATTGGATAAACCCCGCCGTATCAAAGCCTTCCTTAGGCGATGTGCCGCCTTTTTGATAACCGACTTCGCCGATATGCCTGATCGCTTCGGATACAATCGGATTTTTCGGGAGGGACATGTTGTCAAAACGTCTGACTCCTGTGAACTTCTTCTGCCAGTAGGAAGCCGACAAGTAAGAGATCGTCACTTTATTTGAACGGCTCGCATGGATAAACCGGCCGCCCCCTGCATAGATGGCGTTATGGGATATTCCCGGTTTGTACGTATTGCTGAAAAACAAAACATCACCCGGCCGGATATCTTCAAGCTTCACCTTTTGACCGACCGCCCATTGCTGTTCCGCCGATCTTGGCAAATAAACACCGAGCACCTCTCTGAAAACGTATTGGGTCAGTCCTGAACAGTCAAACCCGAGATCCGGAGAGTTGCCTCCAAATACATATGGAACACCGACATAGCTCTTCGCTTTTTGAACGACAGGGTCCATAGAAATCTCAGGTTCTTTTGTGATCCTTTTCGCTTTAAGATACCCCGAGCTCCAGTAAGAGCTGCCTTCAAGCTTTGTCACGACAACTCCGTTTGATTTTGTGCTGTGGATGATTTGATCATTTCCCATGTAGATGGCGACATGAGTCGGCCCGTCCGTTTCCAGTTCGGCATTTTTGAAAAAGACAAGATCCCCCTTTTCGAGCTGCTGACGGCCGACGCTGCTTCCAAGGGTCGATTGCTCTTTTACCGTTCTTGGAAGCGTTATATCGAGCGATTGAAACACATATTGTACAAAGCCGGACGAGTCAAACCCCGTTTTCGGTTTCTCTCCGCCGTAGCTGTATTTCGCACCCTCAAGCTGTCTGGCGGTTTCTGCTATTTTCTCGCCGATCGTATCGGCGTGTACGTCATTGTGATTCGTTAAAAATAAAAACATCCAAAACACCGCAATTCCACAAAACAAAACCAACTTTTTGTTTGCCGCTTTTTTTATCAATTGTTCTGTTCCTCCTCTTCTTTCCTCTTTCATCGTCATTCAATTGGGATATTTAAAGGACTTTTTTTTACGTGTACAGCAGCGTCATAGCGAGAAGAAACGCGCAGCACAGCATGATCAGCTTTTTCACCTAAGCGCGGATTAAATGGATGAAGGGAAATATTCTAAAGAGGTCATGAACATGAGGTGTAGTTCCCATCCCGAATTGGTAAGGTGATGCATTTTTGAAGCTTAGTCGAAATTTGTCAGTTTTTATTCCCTTCAAAAGAATACAATAAACACGAACCCCAAAACCATGTATATATTCTCCTGATTTTCTATAAAACTTTATACACTGACCGGTTAAGAAAATTGTCGTGTTTCCTTTTCAAATCAGCCGCTTTTCACAGGTCTTTTATAACCGGAATCAGCACACGCAAAAAGAGAGTGCCGGCGGCACTCTCTTTTCTGCACTGTTATTGTTGGTTTTCCGTTGTGTGATCCTGCTGATTCACTTTTTGGATTTCCGTTGAGATTTTAGCTTTTTCATCGTTTGACAATTCATCAGAATACTTGAAAGCAGACATGAATGCAATGATCAACACTAAACCTACGAACGGCCAAATGGCTCTGACAAATTTCATTTGTTCACCACTCCGTTTTTGTTATTTTTCAGTTTGTCCGCATGATCGACTTCAAACGTCAATTTTCCGTTCTCTTCTTTCCAGTCGAGGTTTGTTCCTTTTGTCAATTGACGGAAGATCGCTTTTCGTTTCAAGAAATCGCTCTTGCCTAAAGGCGTCGGTGTTGCTTCGCGAATGTTGAGAGGCGTTATCTCAAAGCGCCCTTTGCCGTCATTCATTAAATGGTATTGTACAAGCGCGCTGTCCCGTGTTCTTGACCAGCCCTGATCAAACACAAAGTTTCCGAGGCTGTAGAAGATCACAGTGCCGTTATACACTTCGATCGGTTCGAGAACATGGGGGTGAGCGCCGATGATGACATCTGCTCCGGCATCCGCAATCGCTTTAGCCAGATCCTTCTGTCTGGCGTTCGGTTCATTGTCATATTCTTGTCCCCAGTGCACGTGGACAAGGACGATATCCGCTTTTTTGGATGCTTCCGCGATCATTGGAATAAAGATTTTCGGGCTGAGCGGCAGCACTCCGCCTCTGTTCTTTTTGGCTGTAAAGTTCTTCGTGTAGACGTCTGTAAAACCGAGCGTTGCGATTTTAACACCGTTCACATCCTGATAGGATACGTGCTGTTTCGCGTCTTCGAGATTATTCCCTGCTCCGACAAGCTCCAAATCCTCATTTGAGAATTTATTCAGCGTATCCTTCAAACCGTCTTCCCCGTAGTCCATCGCATGGTTGTTGGCAAAGTTCAGTACGCTGAAGTTCAGCTTTTTCAATGTTTCGACTGATTCTTGATTCGTTTGCAGATGGATGTTCTTTTCTGCCTCTTGATAGTCCTTTGCATTGGTTACAGGGTTTTCAAAGTTTCCTGTGATAAAATCTGACACATTAAAGTACGGCTTCACATTTTTGAAGACACTTTCCGAACCGTGCAAGTTTGTCACTTTTTCTACGTTTCTTCCCATCATGATATCGCCCACAAAAGTAGCTGTAAGCTTGGCATCTTCTTTTTTGTCCATTTGCGAAGGAGTTTTGGCGCTTCCGACCCAAGTAAAGACAAACATTAAACAGAAAATAACGGGCAATACGATAAAGACGTGCTTGTTTGTTTTCTTTTTCTCCTGCTTCGTCAGCTTCAGCAGTTTTTCCTGAAAGTTCAGTTGTTTTTTCATCGATTTGACACACCTAACTTTAGATTAGATAGTAAGCATACATAATGACGAATGTTGCTCCGCTCAATAAAAGCGTACTTCCAAGCGTAATCGTTAATCCCTGTCTTTGAATGGTATTCGCGATCAGCCCCGGCACGATAATTCCGATTCCCCTGAATTCGGCAATCTCAAACGGCATCACCGGATATATAAAATCAAAACCGATTTTCAAAAGAATTCCCGTAATCAGCATCGCTGCGAATTTTCTGCGTCCATATAGAATCATAATTTTGGAAAGTCCGAATTTCACGATGACATACGTCAGCAAACTGACAAAAAGAACGAGCAACATGAAAATCGGCTGATTGAACACAAGTCCCAAATAACCCGGTACGACGAGGCCGGCTGGTACAATTCCCGTTTTCTCTGCAAAAATCAAACTGAGTAAGACTCCTAAAATGAGGGCGATATATAAATCTGATCCAAACATTGTGTTTTCTTCCTCCTAGCTAACGAGCTGCTTAATCTTGTAATCTTGTATTTTTTCAATGAGAGGCTCCGCTGCTCCGTGGATATTTCCGACTCCGTAAATGACGCGGCCCTCAAGCTTGTTTTTCAGCATGAACATGATTTCTTCCGTTGATTTGTGCTCAAAATCAAACAGCTTGTCCGCAGGAATTTTGCCTGCTTCATATGCTTTGACGATCGGCTCTGTTGTTTCTCCAATCAGCACAAGTTCACTTGCTTCAATATAAGGAAGGACATCTTCCGCAAACTGCTGTGTTCTGTCTACCCTGTCGGCGCGGCAGTTCATAATGACGATCGGCTGATCCGTAGGATAGCCTATTTCTTTTACACGCTTCCATATGTTTAAAGTCGAAGCTGCGTCATTGGCCGCAAAACCGTTGACGAAATGTCCGGGGTTTTTGGCGTTCATCAGCGGCAGAATTCTCATGGCTCCCGGATCAGGCGGCGCATTCAGCATGCCTTTAAAAGCGGTTTCTTCGTCAATACCCAACGCTTGAGCCACACCGAGCGCAAGAGACGCATTATCAGGGAATACCATGTACTCAAACTGTCTGAGGTATTCATCTGTTATTTTAGAATTGTCTGCGACGATGACTTTTGTGTTCCTTTCTTTTGCAATCTGCTTAAAGAAATCGGTATACTCACTATCAGTGATAACTAAATGTCCATTATAAGGAATGGTTGCTGTGAAAGCTTCTGCAATTTCATCCAAAGTCGGCCCCATCACATCCATGTGATCCTCCAGCACGTTCACGATCACGCCGATATTAGCCTGAAGCAATTCTTCCTGAAAGATGATTTGGTAATCAGGGTTAACGGCCATGCACTCACTGACAATCGCATTGGCCCCTCTTTCCACCGTTTCTTTCATAACCTCTTTCTGTTCTCCGATATTCGGGCCTTGAGGTTTTCTTTTGATCGGTTTCTCTTCCGGTGTGTCCCAATAAATCATCCTTGCGTCTGTCCCGGTTGTTTTTCCTACTGTTTTGTAGCCTGCCTCGATTAATATCCCTGTTGTTAATCTTGTTACCGTGGACTTTCCGCGTATCCCGTTGATGTTCACTCGGACAGGCAGCGCATCGATGTTTTGCTGGTGGCGCCTTTTTTCATAAATGCCGATCCCAACAACGATCACACAGGCTAATAGCATTACCCACATTGTTTGTCTACATCTCCTTCTTGGAATCTGATATGTAAATTCATTCATCAGTATATAGGTTCACTATGAAATCACAATCGGCATTATGTAACAGAAGACGACGAAATTTTCCGTGACAAAGATCACCTAGTCCGAGTCAATAATGCCTATCTTTTTATTGATATTTTTGGTAATCGAAAGTTCTTAATTCCTATCAGTTTTTTGTCAGCGTTTTAAGTATGCGCTTTCAAAATTCGACATTATGATTTTTGTACTTTTCTCCCTATTTCTGATGAAAGATTGAAGGATGGATTCAGGGTCTCTTTTTCCCCCGGCTGAAATCCCCTAGAAATGGGCTGTCAACCGGGATATCCCCTTTCTTTTTGTATTTTCGCTCTTTTCCAACAGGTTAAAAAGTCACCAATATTCCCTCTTCAAAACAAATGCGTCCTATGACAATCAGATCACCTATTAAAAAATGAAAATCTCTTTAAGCATAAAGCGGGATTCATTAACAAATCCAATTTTTTTGTGAGCCGTTCGATTCACCTTATTTCTTTAGATTTTAGGTTAAAATCCTAAGATTTAAAAAGCCATTAATTTTTTTCAACGATAATTCATCAAACTTTAACATTTTTAATTTTTCTTATTATTCTCATTGTTACTGTAGTCGCCAATTTATGCCGAATGAAGGTTATTTTCTATTCAACATACTTGTATATGTCTCTATATCCCAACCCAGCTAAAAATTTTAGCGCCCGGACTTTTTTATTGAGATTTTAAAAGGATCATGATAATCTTTATGTAAACGGTTACACAAATGGAGAGGAGAAGTCTTTTTTGGCTACGATTAAAGACGTCGCACTTGCTGCAAAAGTATCTGTCGCTACGGTTTCCCGGGTATTAAATGAGACGGGATACGTCCATGAAGACACGAGGACACGCGTGTTAAAAGCGATGGAAGAACTGAATTACCACCCGAATGAAGTGGCCAGGTCTCTCTATAAAAGGGAGTCCAGACTGATCGGACTGCTGCTGCCGGATATCACAAACCCGTTCTTTCCTCAGCTTGCGCGCGGCGTTGAAGATGAGATCCACCGCCTCGGCTTTCGGCTCATCTTCGGAAACAGCGATGAAAATTTGGAAAAAGAGCTTGATTATTTGCAGACGTTTAAACAAAATCATGTGGTCGGAGTCATTTCAGCGACCAATTATCCGGATGCGCCAAATTATCAAGACTTGTCCATGCCGATTGTCTTCCTTGACCGGACGGGCGAGAATGCGCCGGCTGTATTCGCGGACAGCCGCGAAGGCGGCAGAATCGCTGCGGCTGAAATGGTCAGGAGAAACGCGAAACGAATTACGCTGATTAAAGGACCGGCCCACCTTCAGACTGCAAGAGACCGTTTCAACGGAGCGCTGGAGATGCTAAGCGGTGCCGATATCGATTTTCATGTTATGAAAACCGAGACATTTTCATTTCCGGAAGCCCAAAAACGGGCAGCGGAGCTGTTTGCCTCCTATCCGGAAACAGACGGCGTAATCGCAAGCAATGACATTGTGGCGACAGCCGTTTTGCATGAAGCCTTAAAACGGAAGATCAAAGTTCCCGACGAACTGCAGATTATCGGCTTTGATGACATTCCGCAAAGCGAATTGCTTTTCCCCTCTTTATCAACGATCAGGCAGCCCGCCTATGAAATGGGAAAAGAAGCGGCAAAACTGCTGCTGAGATTAATGAAAAATGAATATATTGAACAATCGGCAGTGCAGATGCCGGTTGCCTTTATTGAAAGACAAACGACAAGAAAGGCGGAATGACAATGAGTAAAATATGCGTGATTGGCAGCTCTTCGATGGATTTAGTTGTGACATCGCCTAAGCGGCCGGCTGCCGGAGAAACGGTGCTTGGCGAATCTTTTAAAACGGTTCCGGGCGGAAAAGGCGCCAACCAGGCAGTGGCTGCGGCCCGGCTTGGTGCAGAGGTCCATATGATCGGCTGCGTCGGCGATGATCATTACGGAAAAGCCATCCTCGACAATTTTCAAGCGAATGGTGTTTTGACAGACTATGTGGAACCGGTTACAGGTCAGGAAAGCGGCACCGCACATATCGTTCTCGCAGACGGCGACAACAGTATTATCGTCGTCAAAGGGGCAAATGACCATGTCACACCTGAATACGTTCAAAAAGCGCTGCCTGCGATTAAACAGGCAGGCATCGTTCTGATTCAGCAGGAGATTCCGGAAGAAACCGTCGATTATGTCAGCGGACTGTGCAGCTCACTCGGCATTCCTCTCCTGCTGAATCCGGCACCAGCTCGTCCGCTTCGCCCGGAAACGGTCGATCTTGCGGCCTACATTACGCCAAACGAGCATGAAGCTTCGGTACTGTTTCAGGGCATGTCCCGGGAGGAAGCGTTAAAGCGCTATCCGGAGAAGCTGTTCATCACAGAAGGAAAAAACGGGGTCCGCTATCACAATGGTCTGGAAGAAAGGATCGTCCCTTCATTCCCTGTCAATGCAATTGATACGACGGGAGCCGGAGACACCTTCAATGCGGGATTGGCCGTTGCGCTTTCCGAAGGACAAAGCATCGAATCTGCCTTGCGCTTTGCGAACCGGGCGGCTTCCCTCTCGGTTTTGAAATTCGGCGCGCAAGGCGGCATGCCGAAACGGGATGAAGTGGAGCGTGAATTGTCATGAAAAAATACGGGATTTTAAACAGCCATATCGCAAAATTACTGGCCGATCTCGGGCATACCGACACCGTCGTCATCGCGGACGCCGGCCTGCCCGTTCCTCCCGGCGTCCCCAAAATCGATCTTGCGCTGACATTGGGTACACCCGGATTTCAAGAGGTCACAAAGCTCATCGCCGATGAAATGGCCGTCGAAAAAGTGACGGCAGCCGAAGAAATAGAAAGCGTCAATCCCGGTCAAGCCGCATTTTTAAAAGCTGAATTTTCAAACCAAAAAATTGACTATATCCCGCACGAAGCATTCAAAAAAGCGACGAGCCACGCAAAAGCGGTCATTCGCACAGGGGAAGCAACACCTTATGCAAATTGCATCTTGCACGCGGGAGTGATCTTTTAGATGTTTACATTCTACATCTGGAAAGAAGGGATAGCCCATGCATATTAAAATGAAGGACATTTATAAAGCTTTTGGCCAAAACCAGGTGCTGTCCGGCGTTTCTTTCGAACTTCAGGAAGGTGAAGTCCACGCTTTAATGGGAGAAAACGGCGCCGGAAAGTCGACACTCATGAATCTGTTGACTGGACTTCACAAGCTGGACAGCGGAACGATCGAAATCGACGGAAAAGAAACGTATTTTTCAGATCCAAAGAAAGCCGAACAGAACGGCATTGCCTTTATCCATCAGGAGCTGAACATTTGGCCTGAAATGACCGTATTGGAAAATCTGTTTATCGGCAGAGAGCTTTCTTCCAAACTTGGATTTTTAAATAACAAGAAAATGAAAGCGCTAGCAAAAGAGCAGCTTGAAAGACTCGGAGTCTCGATTTCTCTTGAAAAAGAAGCCGGAGACTGTTCCGTCGGCCAGCAGCAAATGATCGAAATCGCAAAAGCCCTTATGACAGACGCGAAAGTGATCATCATGGATGAACCGACGGCAGCGTTGACAGAAAGAGAAATTGAAAAACTGTTCGGCGTCATTAGAGCATTAAAGAAAAACGGCGTCTCCATCGTCTATATATCCCACCGCATGGAAGAAATCTTCACGATTTGCGACCGGATCACGGTGATGCGCGACGGAAAAACGGTCGACACGAAACGGATTCCCGACACCGACTTTCATGAAGTGGTGAAAAAGATGGTCGGACGGGAGCTGACCGAACGCTATCCTGAAAGACAGCCAAATCCGGGACGCGTCGTTCTCGAAGTCAAGCAGGCATCCAAAAAAGGCGTCTTCCAAAATATCAGCTTTACCGTCCGCTCCGGCGAAATCGTCGGGATTTCAGGACTGATGGGTGCCGGGCGCACCGAGCTGATGAGGGCGATTTTCGGGCTCGATCCGCTTGATTCGGGAGACATTTTCATCGAAGGCAAAAAAGCGACGCTCAAAAAACCGAGCGATGCCGTTCAAAAAGGAATCGGTTTTATTACTGAGAACCGCAAGGATGAAGGACTTGTGCTCGACACGTCCATCAGGGAAAATATCGCCCTTCCGAATCTCGCCAGCTTTTCACCGAAAGGATGGATTGACAAAAAAAGCGAGCAGGAATTTGTCGACCTTCTGATCAAGCGGCTGACGATCAAAACGGAATCGCCGGAAACCCACGCGCTAAACCTTTCAGGAGGGAACCAGCAAAAAGTGGTCATCGCCAAATGGATCGGAATCGGTCCTAAAGTGCTGATTTTGGATGAGCCGACGCGAGGCGTCGATGTCGGCGCGAAAAGGGAGATTTATCAGCTGATGAACGAGCTGACAGACCGCGGCGTCGCGATCGTCATGGTCTCTTCAGAGCTCCCCGAGATTCTCGGGATGAGCGACCGCGTGCTTGTGATCCATGAAGGAACGCTAAGCGGTGAGCTATCAAGAAATGATGCCACGCAAGAACGAATTATGACACTCGCTACAGGAGGGCGGTAACATGAAAACTCAACCGGCTGTGAAAAAAAGCCTTAATGTCGATTCTGTAATGCAAAAGCTCGGTCCTTTTCTCGGCCTGATTATTCTCGTCGTCATCGTATCAGTATTAAACCCGAGCTTTTTAGAACCGTTAAATATTTTAAACTTGTTAAGACAAGTCGCCATTAATGCGCTGATCGCGTTCGGCATGACCTTTGTCATTTTGACCGGCGGCATCGACCTTTCCGTCGGAGCGATTTTGGCGCTGTCGAGCGCATTGATCGCCGGCATGATCGCCGGCGGCATCGATCCTGTTTTTGCCGTCATCATCGGCTGCCTGATTGGAGCCCTGCTCGGCTTGGTCAACGGGCTGTTAATCACGAAGGGCAAAATGGCCCCGTTCATCGCAACACTTGCGACAATGACGATTTTCCGCGGATTGACGATGGTTTACACAGACGGCAATCCGATTACAGGGCTCGGCAATCACTACGGCTTCCAGCTTTTCGGACGCGGCTACTTTTTAGGCATCCCCGTCCCTGCGATAACTATGGCGGCCGCCTTTATCATCCTCTGGGTGATCCTTCACAAAACGCCTTTCGGCCGCCGCACGTATGCAATCGGCGGAAATGAAAAAGCGGCCCTGATCTCGGGCATTAAAGTTCCGCGCGTCAAAATGATGATTTATTCTCTTGCCGGCCTATTATCCGCGTTGGCTGGAGCCATCTTGACGTCACGGCTAAACTCAGCCCAGCCGACGGCAGGCACTTCCTACGAACTCGACGCCATTGCCGCGGTCGTATTAGGCGGTACAAGCCTTGCCGGAGGAAGAGGACGAATTGCCGGCACACTCATCGGCGTCCTCATCATCGGAACGTTGAATAACGGCTTGAACCTGCTTGGCGTCTCTTCCTTTTTTCAAATGGTCGTCAAAGGTGTCGTCATTTTGATCGCAGTCCTGCTGGACCGCAAGAAATCCGCTTAAGGAGGGCTATACTGATGAAAAAAACATTAACGGTTTTCACCGCATTGGCGCTTCTGTTTCTGTCCGCCTGCTCGCTGGAGCCGCCGGAATGGGCAAAGCCAAATAAAGAAAAAGGAACCGATATCAAAATCGGTTTATCTGTCTCGACTTTGAAAAACCCGTTTTTCGTTTCATTAAAGAACGGAGTTGTCAAAGAAGCCAAAAAACAAGGGATTGAAGTGATTGTCGTCGATGCACAGGATGATTCAGCAAAGCAGACGAATGATGTCGAAGATCTTCTGCAGCAAGGCGTTGACGCTTTATTGATCAATCCGGCCGACTCCTCCGCCATCTCAACGGCAGTCCAATCGGCCAATTCGCTTGGCATTCCGGTCGTCACCCTTGACCGCTCCGCCGAAAACGGAAAAGTAGAAACGCTCGTCGCTTCAGATAACGTAAAAGGCGGGCAAATGGCAGCGGACTTTATCGTACAGCAGCTCGGTAAAGGCGCAAAAGTGGCTGAACTTGAAGGCGTCCCCGGTGCATCGGCAACAAGGGAACGGGGCTCAGGGTTTCATAAGACCGCTGATGACAAGCTGAATGTGATCGCCAAGCAAACAGCCGACTTTGACCGGACAAAAGGGTTGAACGTTATGGAGAACCTTCTTCAAGGAAATCCTGATATTCAAGCGGTTTTCGCCCATAATGACGAAATGGCGCTCGGCGCGATTGAAGCGATCAGAAGCTCAGGGAAAGAGATACTTGTCGTTGGCTTCGACGGCAATGAAGATGCGGTTAAAGCGGTTCAGGCCGGAGATATGTCGGCCACGATCGCCCAGCAGCCTGAATTGATCGGCAAGCTCGCCGTACAAGCGGCCCGCGATATTTTGAACGGCAAAAAAGTTGAAAAAACGATACCCGCACCGCTCAAACTGGAAACGAAAAAGTAACTACAAAATCAGACCTCTTCATACATGGAGGTCTGATTTTTTTTGGCCATCTCCATAAAAGCTTTTGCCGCCCGGCTCAAATAGCATGTTTCCGGATAAGCAAACACAAGCGTCCGGGACGGATCGGATTGCAAAGGAACATAGACGATTCTGTCAGACTCTTTCCGCATGACCATCCGGGGCACGACCGTGACCCCCATTCCGTGTTCAACGAGAGATTGGGCGGTTTCAATGCTGCTTGTTTTGAAGGTCACTTTCGGTTGAAACCCTTCCTCCGCACATAAATCAAGTACCATTCTACGGAAGCCGTAGCCTTCTTTTAATAAAATAAACGGCACATCCTCGGCCGTTTTCAAAGCAAGGGGGTTTTTTTCGGCATTCGACCGGACCGAAATGATGAGCTTCCGCAATTGGCCGGTCATCCAGCTCTCCCTTTCATTTGGAATCGCCAAAAAAAGCGGCTCGGTCAGTATCGGCCGGATCGCGAGCCTGTCATTTTCAATCGGCAAAGGGAGAATCGACAGGTCCACCGCTCCGTTTTCCGTCATTTTTTCCAATGCCGCCGGCGAGTCTTCTATCAGCTGAACCTGTACGTTCGGATGCTTTTTCAGAAAGGCTTTCAGGAGCGGCGGAAGAAGATACCCTCCCGTGACAGCGGGAACGCCGATCGATAATTCCGTCCCCATTTCCTCGAGCTGATCGCGCATTTCACACAGCAGTTCATCTCTTGACCGCAAAATATCCTGCGCTTTTCGGATGAAGCGCATCCCTTGAGGAGTCGGCGAGACCCCCTCTCTGTTTCTGTAAAACAGCGGAAAGCCGAGCTCGCTTTCCAGCTTTTTTATTTGCTGGCTCAGTGAAGGCTGAGCGATATGCAGGCTGGCAGCCGCCTTTGTAAAACTGCCTTTTTTGAAAATCTCTGCCGCGTATTCAAAAAGTCTCATATCCAATTCCCGCACCCCCATAGTTTCCGCCTATCATTTTCAAACATTTTATATCTTAGACTGATGGCTGTCGACTCCCCTAATATAAATACATAGCCGATAGGAGGATGATACAAATGAAAACTAGCGCGCAACGGCAATTTTCAAAAAATCCGGAGCAATATCGAGATGAGCCGCTGTTCTCATCGGGAAAAGATCTTGATTCCATGGTCAGCTGCCGGAATCTGAACGGAGGTGAAACCCTGCTTGATATCGGAACCGGAGCGGGACATACGGCCATTGCCTTTTCGCCTTTTGTCAAACATTGCACAGGAATCGATATTACAGAAAAAATGGTTCAAACCGCGGCTCAATTTGCCAAACAGGAAAATGCTGAAAATGTGGTTTTTCTTAAAGGCGATGCAGCACAATTGGATTTTGCAGACGAGTCCTTTAATATTGTCACATGCCGGTATGCAGCCCACCATTTCCCGGAGATCAGCCGGTCCATGCAGGAAATAGCGCGCGTCTTGAAAAAAGGCGGCTCCTTTCTCCTCATCGATCATTGTGCTCCGGAGGACGAAGCTTTAGACCGATTTATAAATCGGCTCAATCAATTGAGAGACCCGTCACACGTAAGGGAATATTCAGAGAGCGAATGGCAGAAGCTGTTTAAAGAGAACGGACTTGATTTTGCCGTCCGGGAGAGATGGAATCTTCCGATCGATTACGAGAGCTGGCTTCGTAGAGGCGCCGTACCTGAACAAAGAAAGGCAGCCATCCATGCCCATTTGTCAGAACCGTCCCAGTCGTGCCGTGACATGTTTAACATCGTCCACGATGAAAACGGGCATCCGGTGTCTTTTTGTCTGAAAGCGGTATTGATTGCCGGAATGAAAGCATAAGCAAAACGGCCCGCTGGATTCCGGACTTTTTCGCAACAGTATTTTTAAAGTAGCGAGCGAACGCAAAAAAGCCCCCTTTTCAAAGAGGGGGCTTTTTCATTTACTCGGGATTGCCTTCGGCCGCTTCAATTCCGGCTGCAAGATCATGTTTATTGAGATCCGCTTTAAAGAAATCTTGCGTATTCGGCAATCTGAGATTCATATTGAGTTTTTGAGAAATTTGCACCGTGCATTCTTCGATTTCATAATCGAAAACGTGTCCGCCGACATTGCGGTCTTCATCAATAAAGTGAAGATGGAAGCCGGAAACTGCGATTCCGTTGGCATATTGCGGCGTCCAAAAGCCGACGATCGTCCCTTTAATATCATTAAAATCAAAGATCGGCTGCGATTTTACCGCATCGACCATCGGCACGTACGGTTTTTCCTGCAGTTCAACCGTTCTCGTTTTGACTTTCTTAAAGATTCCGTCCATGCGGATCGCGTAAAACAGGTTTTCACTCGGCATGATCCGTTTCATTTCTTCCTCGAACGCCTTAAGCGGCATCCGCTGCTTGATTTCGTGATAAATATCCGGCCGGAAGAAAGCGAGCGAGCAAAACGGAGAACAATCGCTTCCTTGAACAGGATAGGCTTTTCCATCGGAACGAAGACGGTAAAACTCACCGTCGAAACCGATCAGCTCACCGTCGAGCCGGTTGAATGTTCCGATTCCGAAGTCTCCGTAATCCTTTGCTTCAGACATGTAAAAATCCCCGTCATAAATCCCGTCCAATAACGATATCATCGTTGAGACCTGAAAGACCTGGTCGAGGTTCTTGTCAACGGGCTGAACCACTTTTTGTTTGCTTGCACTTTTCATTTTCCTCTTTTCACTCCCTTGATTTTGTTTGTTATGACTGGACTTGCTGTGATCAAGATTGCTTAGAGGCTTGTTTACTAAAATGTTCCTCAAAGTTTTTTGGAAAACGCTGATCAGCCAAATGAACGTTGTCGCTGTAATCAACCGGAATATCAATGACAACCGGACCCTCTGCATCAAGACCAGCTTTAAGCACCTCTGCCAATTCGTCTGGCGAATTGACCCTTAAACCTTTTGCTCCAAAGCTTTCAGCATATTTTACAATATCGATTCCGCCGAAGTCGACTCCGGACGTCCGCTTGTATTTCATCTCCTGCTGAAACGCAACCATATCGTATGTGCTGTCATTCCAGACAATGTGAACGATCGGCGCTTTCAATCTGACCGCTGTCTCAAGCTCCATCGCGGAGAACAGGAAGCCTCCGTCCCCGGAAACAGACACGACTTTCTGTCCCGGATTGACCAGTGTTGCTGCGATCGCCCACGGCAAAGCAACGCCCAGCGTCTGCATGCCATTTGAAGTCAGCAGTCCATACGGACGGTATGTGCGGAAATATCTCGACATCCAAATCGCATGGGAGCCGATGTCGCAAGTCACTGTTATATCATCGCTCAGCAAATCACGCAAATCGCGAACGATTTGCAGCGGATGAACAAGATCCGTTTTTGTTTCTTTAGGCGGCTCGCTTTGCTCCTCCAGCGCTTTCTTCAAATAATCAAGTACAGGTGCAAATGATTCATCGATGGAAACCGGCAAAGAATCATGTTCAATATGGTTTAATGTCTCTGCGATATCGCCGATCAGCTCAATTTCAGGCTGATAGTCATGATCGATATCGGCTTGTATTTCATCAAGATGAATCACGCTGCGCTCGCCTTTTCCGTTCCAAAAGACGGGGTCGTATTCAATCGGATCATAGCCGACCGTCAAAACGAGATCCGCTTTTTCCAACAAAATATCTCCGGGCTGATTGCGGAATAATCCGATCCGGCCGAAGTACTGGTCTTCTAAATCGTGAGACAGCGTACCCGCTGCTTGGTATGTTTCAACAAACGGCAGTTTCACTTTTCTCAGCAGACGGCGGACCGCTTCAATCGCTTCAGGTCTTCCGCCTTTCATCCCTACAAGCACGACGGGAAGGTTCGCATTGTGAATTTTGGCGATAGCCGCGCTGATCAGTTCATCCGGAGCCGCGCCCAGCTTCGGCGCCGGCATGGTTTTCACCGGCTTGGCAGTTGCCGGACCGGCCGTAACGTCCTGCGGAAAGCTGAGAAACGCTGCCCCGGCCTGTCCGGAAGCTGCCGCTCTGAATGCATTGGTTACCGCCTCAGGGATGTTGTTCGCATCTTCCACTTCTGCGCTATATTTTGTAATCGGCTGAAACAACGCCGCATTATCCATCGATTGATGAGTTCTTTTGAGACGATCCGCTCTTTTTACAGCACCCGCCAGGGCAACAACCGGATCTCCTTCTGTATTGGCTGTTACAAGACCGGTCGCTAAATTAGACGCTCCCGGACCCGAAGTCACCAGGCAAACACCGGGCTTTCCAGTCAATCGTCCGACTGCCGCCGCCATAAATGCTGCATTCTGCTCGTGACGACAAACAATCAGTTCAGGCCCCTTGTCTTTCAATACGTCATACACCGCATCGATTTTCGCTCCCGGAATACCGAAAACATGAGTGACACCTTGCTGAATGAGACTATCCACCACAAGCTCTGCTCCTCTTACAGTAAGAGTTTCATTTTTAGCGGCTACATTTTTCAAAGCCCTCACTCCTCCATTTTCATTCGTTTACAATGAATTTTTAATAAAATTATTGTATTATTAAATATACATCTTGTGGAAATTGTTTTCCAATACTTCTTTGTCTTACAATTAATATGTAAAACGACTGAAATCGCATTCAGAAAGGAATGAGTGAATAATGGAGCTGCGCCATCTTCGTTATTTTATGGTTGTTGCCGAAGAACTGCATTTCGGAAAAGCAGCTCTTCGGCTGAACATGACTCAGCCTCCGCTCAGCCAGCAGATTAAACAGCTAGAAAGTGAAATAGGCGTCACCTTGCTGAAGAGGTCAAAAAGAGCCGTCAGGCTGACGGCGGCAGGCGGGGTCTTTTTAAAACAAATCAAGGAAGGACTTTCCCAGATTGATCAAGCCGTCGACATGGCTCAGCGGACGGCCCGCGGGGAGCTGGGCAGACTCGTGATCGGCTTTGTCGGCTCCGCAACATACGAGATCATGCCTCCCATCATCAGGGAATACCGAAACCGGTACCCGTCCGTCCAGATTGATCTTCGGGAGCTTTCAACCCCCAATCAGGTCGAAGCACTGCTAAACGGACACATTGACATCGGCGTGCTGCATCCCCCGTTGGGAAACGACGAGCTAAAGTCATACACAGTGAAGAAAAGCCACTGTGTCCTTGCACTTCCGAAACACCACCCGCTGACAGAAAAACCCCGGGTACATTTGAAAGATCTTGAAGACGAATCGCTGATCGTCATTGCCAAAGAAGCGTGGCCCTCTTTATACACGGAATTTAATTTCTTGTGTGAAAAAGCCGGGTTTATCCCCAACATCGCCCAGGAAGCTACAGAATACCAAATGGTGATCGGCCTCGTGACAGCCGGAATGGGAATCGCCGTTGTGCCTACAGCGGCTAAACGATTATTTAACCTCGATGTTGTATACAAAGAAATCGAAGACTTTCCCCTTCGCGCAGAATGGATTACCGCACATCGAAAAGACAACCGCAATCCGGCGCTTAAGCATTTCATCGAAATCTCGGATCAATACTCATAGCCGGATAGAAAAAAACCCGTGGACAATTCCTCCTTGTTCACGGGGTTTTTTTCTCATATTGACGTTTGCGCGTTTTGAAAACGGAGTTAACTGCCGATTGCCGCCCCATCGCTTCTCGGATCGCTTCCCCCTCTCAGGAAACCTCGATCATCAATCTCGATGATGCCGGCATGACCCATCACACCGTCAAAGTCGCCGACAATGGTTACATGATGCCCATGCTTTCGCAGTTTTTCAATCACTTCGGGCGCCACTCTGCTTTCCATTCTTACACCTTCCACCCGTTCTCCCCATGTTCTGCCCCACACCCATCTCGGTTCATGAACGGCGGTTTGCGGATCCATCCCGTAATCTATCATTCTCGTGATAAGAGCCGTCTGCGTCTGCGGCTGTCCTTCTCCCCCCTGCGTTCCGTAAAGAAATTTCGGCTTGCCGCCTTTGAACGCCATGGCGGGCATCAGCGTATGAAAAGTTCTTTTTCCCGGCTCCAGTGAATTGACATGGCCGGGATCAAGCGAGAAAAACGACCCTCTGTTCTGCAAAATGACACCGGTATCTCCAGCTGTCACACCTGAGCCGAATTCGAAATACAAACTTTGAATAAACGAAACAGCATTCCCGTCTTCATCTACTGCTGCAGCATAAGCCGTATCGCTGCCGAGCGGCTGGCTCTCCGCCTGAAGAGACGGCAGTCCGATTTTTGCGGCCAGCTCCCGCGCATACCCTTTGTCAAGCAGGCGCCCCAGCGGAATTTGGGAAAATGCCGGGTCAGTCAATACTTTATTGCTGTCGGAAATACTTAATTTCAATGCTTCGATGAGCAGATGATAATACTCGAAAGAACCGTGCTCGATCATGCCAAAGTCGTAGTTTTCCAAAATATTCAATGCCATAAGACCGGTAAATCCTTGTGAATTCGGAGGCATTTGATAGATCGCATATCCTCTGTATGTAGAGGAAAGCGGAGACACCCATTCCCCTTGATGCCGCTCGAAATCTTCCAGGGTCAAGATGCCTCCGTTGTTTTGCAAATAGGCTGCTGAAGCTTGGGCAATTTCCCCTTTATAAAAGGCGTCTCTTCCTTTCTCAGCGATCATCGCCAAAGTGCGCGCGAGCTCTTTTTGCACAAAGCGCTCACCTGGAGAGGGCGGGTTTCCTCCCGGAAGATAAATATCTGCAGTGATCGGCATACCGGAAAGCCACTCGGCGTTTTTCACCGTGTTTTGACATTGATCCGGCGAGACCGGGAAACCCTTTTCTGCATACATGATCGCCGGCTTCAGCACCTCCCGAAGTGATAAACGGCCGTATGCCGCCAGTATTTCGGCCCAGCTGTCCGCCATCCCCGGCACGGTAATCGCACTGCTCATGCCCCTGACCGGAATGGCGCGCTCTCCTTTATACTGATTCCGGTCCGCTTTCCGCCCCGACCGCCCGCTGCCATTGTATCCTTTGATCTCACCGCTTCCATTGTGATACATCAGCCAAAAAGCATCCCCTCCAAGTCCTGTCATATGCGGATAGACAACAGCAAGGCACGCGCTTACTGCCACAGCCGCGTCAAACGCGTTTCCTCCCTTCTCCATGATGCTGTGCCCTGCAAGCGAAGCGAGATAATGAGGACTGACAACCATTTGTTTCGAACCGATCTTCAGCTTCTCCATAGCTCCCTTCCTTTCTTTCAAGCATCCATTTGTGTTTGAAGTATAGTGGCCCGTTTAAAGAGGCGCTACTTTCAGGGAAGAAAAACTAACATCCTTTTTCAATAAGTATTAAAAAAACGTTAAAATGATTCATATCGAAACCTGTATTATGATACAATTTACAAAATGTTCATTTTCAATGCGATTGACAAGCAATTTCGCATGATAATGACCAAACAGAAAGGAAGGGACATTTGTGAGCCTCGACTACCATATGCCAAATTTAATTCTTGATGAAACGGATAAAAAAATCCTTTCGATCTTGCATGAGGAAGGAAGAATCTCTTATACGGATTTAGGAAAACGCGTGGGACTTTCAAGAGTTGCCGTACAGACGCGGATCAACAACTTGATTGAAGAAGGCATCATCGAAAAATTCACAGCCGTCATCAATCCGGTCAAGGTCGGGATTCACGTATCGGTGTTTTTCAATGTTGAAGTCGAACCCCAATATTTAGAGGCTGTTGCCGTTACTTTGGAAAGAGAGCCCGCCGTGACAAGCCTCTATCATATGACAGGGCCGAGCAAACTGCATATGCACGGCATTTTCGCAAATGATCAGGAGATGGAGGAATTTTTGACGAAGCGCCTGTACCCTCTGAAAGGCGTTGTAAGCGTCGACTGCCAGATGCTGATTAAACGATATAAGAGCCGAATGGGAATGAAGCTTTAACTGAATAGGAGGAAACGCGAAATGAAGCACCCTTACCGGGAACTGATCATCGCAATGACAAGAACGGGGATATTGGGATTTGGCGGCGGACCCTCCGTTATCCCGCTGATCCGTCATGAAGCCGTTTCGAAGTTCAAATGGATCGATGATGATGAATTCGGGGAAATTTTGGCGATCGCCAATGCGCTGCCCGGACCGATCGCGACAAAAATGTCGGCATATTTAGGTCATAAAGTCAAAGGTGTTCCGGGCGCTGTCGTGGCCACAGCGGCTCATATCTTGCCGACGTGCGCTGCGATGGCCGCCTTGTTCGCAGCCGTTAATGTGCTCAGCCACTCCAAAATCGTAAGCGGCATGATCGGCGCTGTTACCCCTGTCATCGCTGTCATGCTCGGCATCATGGCTTACGAATTTGGGCAAAAAGCATTGAAAGGCTTCGGCTTGCTTGCCGGCGTGCTTTTCTTTATTCTTGCGTTTTTGGGTCTTCAGGTGTTTTCCATCCATCCCGGCATCATTGTCATCCTGTTTTTAACATATGGCGCGTTCCACTTTAAATTAAAAAGAAAAACGGCCCGGGAAAAGGATAAGGGAGTGTCCGCTTCATGATCATTTTTTATTTGTTTTGGGCTTTCTTTATTGCAAATTTATTGGGCTACGGGGGCGGTCCGGCTTCAATTCCGCTTAATTTTGAAGAAGTTGTTCAGCATTTTCACTGGCTGTCAAAAGAGGAATTTTCAAACATGCTTGCGCTCGCAAACGCACTGCCCGGACCGATCGCGACAAAAATCGCCGCTTATGTCGGCTACAGTGTGCTCGGATGGCCCGGTGTCTTCATTGCTCTTGCCGCAACTGTACTGCCTTCGGCCATCGCGCTCGTTTTGCTGCTCAAACTGATCGGCCGCTACCGCCAGTCGCCGGTCGTCAAAGGAATGACTTTGGCGGTTCAGCCGGTTATCGCTGTGATGATGCTTCTTTTGACATGGGAAATCGGCGGTGACGCAATCCGGTCGATCGGCATGGTTCAATCACTTGTCATCGCGCTGATCTCTTTGGCGGCCTTGACGAAGTTCCGCGTCCATCCGGCTTTCCTGATCGTGGCCGCCTTCGCATACGGCGGGCTTGTCATTCCGCTTTTGTAGAAAGCGACGTCCGGCCGCTTTCTATCGATGATATAAAAAATCAGCGCCGCATAACCGGCGCTGACATTTTGGCTGACGGGCTTTTGTGAACAACCTTTCACAGCAGGCCCATCAGCTTTTTCTTTTTGACGGGACGGGGTGTATCTTTATGAATCTCCCGGTTTTCCAAGAGAAGGCCCGCGTTTTTTATAAACACGTTTAAGAAATCGCGGCCGTAATCGTTTTCCACTGCATCAAAAAAGAAAGATCGGGTCGTGAGGTTGTGGGCGTCTGATGCGATAAAATGGACAAGGTTCGCTTCAAGAAAGCGGCGGGCGAGCCGTTTGACGCTTCTGCCAAAGCGGCCTGTAAGACTTGAACATGTCAGCTGGACGCACGCACCGTTCTTGACAAGGCGGTACAGCAGATCGGGATTCTCCATCAATTCAAGGTTCCGCTCGGGGTGTGCGATAATCGGAATGTAACCATTTAACTGAAGATCGAACAGCAGCTTTTCGGCATACCGCGGAACATGGTGGTAAGGAAGTTCAATCAGCAAATACTTTGTGCCGGCGAGGCTGAGCAGTCTGCCGCGTTCAAGATCACGCTTCAATTCACCGTACAGGCGGATTTCCTGTCCGGGAGCAATGAGCACCGGGATGTTTTCCTTTTGCACCCGCGTCTTTAAACCCGAAACAGCTGCAAGAATGGCCTCTTTTTGGTGTTCGTATACACCGTTTCGGTGGTGAGGTGTGGCGATAATCGTATGAATCCCTTGACGGGCGGCTTGTTTAGCCATTTCTACACTGTCATTCATACATGCTGCCCCATCATCAATGTCCGCAAGAATGTGGCAATGAATATCGATCATAGGCGACCTCCCCGTGTTTTCCCGTTTTAGAGCGTATGGTCTTTACCGACAAAGCTTTCCAGCTTCCGGGCTTGTCCTTTTTTCGGTTTTACATACAGAATATTTCCCAACACGTGAATGTTCAGCTCTTTTTCGATGTCTTCTTCATTTCGAACGGTATTTTTCAAAAGCTCGAGCAAAAATGCAAGCCCTGCGCCAAACAGCAGGCCGAACCCTGTAGAAACGGCGATGTTGAACTTCTTGTTCGGGCTGACGGGAGCAGGCGAATGTTCGGGGTTTGCTTTCGCAACAAGGCTGACTTCGGTATTTTCACCCATAATGCCGTCAATGTCCCTTTGGAATACGGCGACGACCGTGTTCGCGATGTCCGCCGCCTTGGAATAATCCTTGTCAGTCGCGGAGATACTGACAATCTGTGATTCATTTTCGCTGATAACCGTAATTTTTCCCTTCAGGTCTTCAGCCGTTTCCGGCAGGTTCAGTTCGTCTTTAACCCTATTTAAGATGATCGGGCTTTTCATAATGACGTTATAAGTGTTGATAAGCTCAAGGTTGGTCTGAATATCGGTGAAGTTCGACGTTTGACGGCCGTTGATGAGGATTTGGGCGGATGCCTGGTAGACGGGTGTAAGCCAATAAAAGCTGACGGCAGCGCTGGACAGAGCGGCCGCAATGGTAATCAGTGCGATCAGAACGAATCTTTTTTTCAAAATGATGAATACATCTTTAAAGCCGATATGATCTCTCATAAAAGCCTCCCTTTAGGATTCGCGTATTTATTTAAATTTTCAGCACATTAAATACCTCCCTTTGATTATACATGGTTATTTCGTTTCCGAAAGAAATGAATCCTGACAAATAACGGGAGATACCGGGGAAATCGCGTCTTTATATGGTATTAAATATCGACTTTTGCAGGACCTGCGCGCTTTTTGCTGAACGAAAAAGTGTGCAAACCGCAGTTTGCACACCTTTTACGTCGTATATCCATTTTTGATATGAAGAATGAGATCTTCAAGAAGTTCTTTCGTCGTTATGTCTTTTGATTTTTCACCAACGTCATACGCATGCATAAGAATTCTCAAAAATTCTTCCTGATTCAATTCCTTGTCATCCATATCCTTTTCCTTTCAGATTCCATAAATTAAAACATTTCTGATTATATTTCAAATTATATGATGTAAAGAATCAATTTGCCATAGTCTATTACATTATTCGACAGCCATCCGTTTTTATGTCCTTTTCCTGAGAAAATCTTTTTTGGACGGATTGATTAAGCTATAATAGAGAGATTGGAAACTTTTTAAAAGCCATTCGGTTAGGAGCGATAGACATGCTTCAAGACATGATTTCAAAAACGGTTGTGATGGATGCAGCTGAACAGTTTAAGCATGTACTGCCGTGCACAGAAGCTAACATTCAGCTCATGAAGAAAGCCCTTATTTTATACAGACAGGATTCCGTCTATCGGGTCAAGCCGATGAGCGGGCATACGGTCAGCGCTTACGTTCAGGATGTGGTCCCGGTGAAGGTCTTCATCGACCTCGCCGACGTTAAAAAAAGCAGCTGTTCCTGCCCTGCTCAAAACATCTGCCGGCATGTGCTTGCCGTTTACTTATATCTGTATGCACAATATGATCGATTGGGAACGTTTACGGAGTTTTGGAAAGAAGCGCAAAAACGCCGCGAAAACAGGGACATTCTCGAACAGCTTCAGCGCGGAATGAAGCCCCGCAGCCACACGCTCGATCAATGGATATCGTTTTTCAAAACGGAGTTCAGACGGTGGGAAGAGCATACGCCTAAAAACCAGCAAACGATGCAATACCTTTACTACGGGTATTTTTCAGCTTTAAAAAAGCGGACGCCTGCGGAGCCGGAGCTGAAAAAAATGTATCAAATCCACGCGGCTCTTGCGACATGGCTTGCCATGCATTCGCTCGTCGAGAAAGGGCGCATTGATCCTGAAAAGGATTTTTACTCGCTGAATCCTTATATCGAACAGCTGATGGATACGATCTACAGCTCGATCGATGAACTGAAAACATATGCGCTATCGTTCTCACTTGACCCGTTTTTAGAAAAAACCCCCGGCGTGATCCGGGAACTGCTGCTCAAGAAAGACATTTTTCAATATGAAAGGCTGCGGATTTTCGGGGAAATCTGGAGTGCGCTTCTGTCGCGGCCAACCTGGCTGAAGCGGGAGCTCGATGTGCTGAACGACCTGGAGCCGTCGCCTGAAATACAATTCGGCAGGCTGCATCTTGAATTTCTGCTGAAAAACGACGATGTGATTCTTGATCAAGCCGGATCGTTTTCACCTGAGATTCTTCCTTATACATTTCAATGGCTCAGCGTCATGACCGCCAAAAAAGACTGGAAGCGCCTGAAAAAATGGTATGAACACCTTGAGCAGCTTGCAGCCGGCTTCTGCAGACTGGATAAGCCGTACCGGGAAATACGCGATGTTTTAAGCGAATTCTTCTTGTTTCTGAGCGATTACAGCAAAAACGCAAAAGAAGAGCATGTATATGAACGGTATTGCAAAAAGTGCCTTCCTTATACGTTTACTGAATACAGCCATTTTTTATATAACAAAAACCGCTTTACGGAGTGGATGGAGATCCACAGCCTTGTCGGTTTTTCAATCTCTGAGATCGGGCAGAACGCCTTGAAAGATATCGCAGCAGCGGCTCCTGATGCATTGATTCCTTCCTATCACAGAGAAATTTCCGGGCTGGTTGAACAAAAAAACCGCTCAAGCTACAAAGAAGCCGTCAAACAATTAAAAAAGCTGCGCACCCTTTATAAGAAATCGAAAAAACAGGATGTCTGGAACCGGTTTATGGAGCAGTTTTCAGCCCGCTATAAACGGCTGAGAGCCTTCCAGGAGGAGCTTAAGAAAGGAAAGTTGATCGATGGCGAGTCTTAAGGAAATCGTGATACATGTCGAACAATCCGATGACTATACATTCATTTTATCTTGTCATGACGGGGATCATCAGTTTCTCACGCGAAATGAAATGGAAAGGCATTTGTTTCAGTGGCACGAATCGTCTTTTTACGGAACGTTTCTCGAAGATGCCGGTTTAGAGACTCCGGCGGTTCTGCTGTCCCCGTGGATGGCGGTCGAATTTCTCGGCAAAAACTCATTTAATTCATACAGCGACATCATCCTCACCGAGGAAACCGAACCTTTAATGAAAACGGCTTCCACCATTTATGAGTTTATCGCAGATGAAGACTTCCTTCCCGACTATGAAGCATGGAAGCAAGAGGCGCTGCGCTGGAAAGATAAAGAAGGGATTTTGGAAGGCTATACAGCTGAATGGTTTTCACACGCTGTCGAAGACTACATCAACTACAATGACGAGTTAAAAGCAAAATGGGAATCGATTATCGCACATTCTCCCGCTGTCACCACATTTCAGGGACACTTTCTCGATGAAGACGATTTTCTTGAAACGATCGGCTGGCATGAAAACCCTATGCCGTTTACCGTCGGACTCCGCTTAAATGAACCTGACTTTGACGGAGACGATTGGAAAATCGAACTGTTTTTGCGCGACAAAAAAAGCGGCGCCATTCAGTTCTTTGAAGGCTTGAACAGGCTGAAAAAATCGTGGCAGGCATACGCTGATAAAATCGCCCGCGAACAAGACAGATTCCGCCAAATCGTGCCGTGGCTGACGATCGACTCGGGGACGACGCTTTTAACGGAAGAGGAAGCATGGATCTTCCTCTCCGAAGCAAGCGAAACTCTTGTCAGCATGGGGATTGAAATTTTGCTGCCGTCATGGTGGCAAATCGTCAGAGACAGCAACATGCTCCTGAAAGCGAAAGTGTCATCGGCTCCCCGCGGCGAGTCTTTTGTCGGAATGAATGCATTGATGGACTTCAACTGGCGTTTTGCTACGAACGGAATCGAACTTACAGAAGAAGAATTCGAGCAGCTTGTCGCCAATAAAAGACGGCTTGTCAACATACGCGGACAGTGGATTAAAATCGATCCGAATTTTATTAAACAAATGAAAAAGCTGATGGAACGAGCAGAAACAGAGGGACTTCATATGTCTGACATCCTGGCGCGCGAGCTGACGGAGCGGAGCGAAACCCGCGAGGATGATGATCTGTTCGATGCTTCCGCATTCAGCGATGTGCGGTTTGAACTGTCTTATCAGCTGAAAAACATGATCAGAAAGCTGAGCCAGCGCGATGATCTCCCGTCATACCCGGTCAGCAAATATTTTCACGGAACGCTCAGGGCTTATCAGGAAGACGGTTTGAACTGGCTGATCTTTCTCAGAAACTGCGGCTTCGGCGCCTGCCTGGCAGATGATATGGGACTCGGAAAAACCATCCAGATGATCGCCTATTTCGCCTATTTAAAAGAACAGGGACAACAAACGCCGTCTCTCATCATTGCGCCGACTTCCGTCCTCGGGAACTGGCAGCGCGAACTCGAGACCTTCGCGCCCGGCCTGACGGCAGCGCTCCATTACGGGCCAAAACGCCCTAAAGGTGAAACGTTTCAGGAATCTTACAAAGATGCAGATATCGTCTTGACGTCATACGGCCTCGCCCAATCCGACTTTGACGATCTCAGCAGCGTCGCCTGGAACTGCATCTGCCTTGACGAAGCCCAGAATATTAAAAATGCGCACACGAAGCAATCCCGTTCAATCAGAAAGCTGAAAGGCCTGCATCATATCGCGCTCAGCGGGACTCCGATGGAAAACCGCCTGACGGAGCTGTGGTCGATCTACGATTTCATGAACAAAAGCTATCTCGGAAGCCTCGGCAGCTTCCATAAGCGCTTTGTCCTGCCGATTGAAAAAGATCGCGACGAAAAACGGATCGAACAGCTCCAGCAGCTGATCAAACCGTTTTTATTAAGACGGACAAAGCAGGACAAGGAAGTCGCGCTCAACCTGCCTGAAAAACAGGAAGAAAAAGAGTTCATCCCGCTCTCCGCAGAACAGGCTTCACTATATGAACAGCTTGTCAAAGATACGTTTGAACATATGTCAAGCCTCGCCGGAATGCAGCGTAAAGCTCTCATCTTAAGCATGCTCGGCAAGCTCAAACAAATCTGCGGCCACCCTGCCCTTTACTTAAAAGAGACCGGGAGCGAGCTCCTGAACGGAAGGTCAGTTAAGCTCGAAAAACTGCTGGAGCTGACGAAGACGATTCGCGAAAGCGATGAAAGCTGCCTGATTTTCACCCAATATCTCGGGATGGGAGATATGATGAAGCGCCTGCTCGAAAAGTCTTTCGGCGAACCGGTCAAGTTTCTGAACGGCAGTTTATCCAAGCTTGAACGGGACAAAATGGTGGAGCAGTTTCAGAACAAGGAATTTCCGATTCTGATCTTATCATTAAAAGCCGGGGGCACAGGCCTCAATTTGACGGCCGCCAATCACGTCATCCATTATGACAGATGGTGGAATCCCGCGGTTGAAAATCAGGCGACAGACCGCGCCTACAGAATTGGACAGAAACGGTTCGTCCACGTTCATAAACTGATCACCACCGGCACAATTGAAGAAAAAATCGACCACATGCTCGAATCGAAGCAATCGCTCAACGATCAAATCATCCAAAGCGAAAATTGGATCACCGAGCTTTCCGAGCATGAACTCGAGGAGCTATTTACCCTGAACGCTTCGGCTATTACGGGTTAAATAAAACAGCTGTCTGCTATAGACAGCTGTTTAGATTATTGACAAAATCCCAAAACGACTTTTTGTTTTGGGATTTTGTCATCCCTTCAGCGTGATTGAAAACCCTTGCAGTCTAGGAAGGCCGAGCATCGGAGCGGACTTTCACAGGAGGTGATGACGGCGGCGTTCAGGCAGGACGCCTGGGCGGTTAGCCGCCGATCCTTCCTCTATTCGTGAGCACCGACGCGCAGGCCTGACAACGAATGCGAGGGTTTGTCGACACGCTGAACAGCTGTCTGCTATAGACAGCTGTTTTTTGTGTTAATGACAGTCCCAATTATACAATACGTTTGAAAAGTCCTTATTCTTTAAATCATCAGGCCGTATAAAAAAATTGGCAATCCCGACATCTCCCCACATCGCATCAATGTCCTCATCAGAATCAATTTGCAATAGCAGAACGGTATGATCCGGAAAATCGCCTTCCCGCGGGTCATCTTGCGTGAAGGCTGCGTAGCCCCCGATCTTATGGGAGAAGCCGCCGTACATTTCATGGTATTCTTCGAACACCGTTTCCTCTTGATCGCCGAATTGCTCAAAGAATGTCCAAGCATCTGTTCCCGCGTATCGCTCAAATTGAAAGTCAGACGCGGAGACAAGTTCAGACCCTATGTCAGGCGTGATTGAAGCTTCGCAGCCAATCGGAAATGCCAGCTCATCCTCAAGCTTCACAAACGAAAAATCGTCGACAAGCTCGTCTTCATTTTGGGTGATATTCTCAAAATACTTAATGCAAAAACTCGACTGTTCACACGGATCGTCAAAATTTAAACCGTAAACATCATCACTTACTGAAATGAAAAAAAGCAGAATTCCCGATTCCGGGAAATTCTCAAGGCGGGGCATGTCTGAAAAATTGAGTTGCGCAAGCAGTTTCATCGGCTTGCCCTGCGAATCGACAGGATACTGTTCTGACTTTGGAAAATAAGGATCGCCGGCCAATTTGCTGTCATATCGGCCTGTTTTTCCTTTTGTCGTGTCAAGCTTCAAAAAATCCCGCGCTGATTGTTCGAATTGCCCGCGGTATCGGGCCATTTTTTCGGGTAATTGAAACGGCTTTTTCATTTTTGTCATTCTCCTTTTGATCAGGTGACTCTTCATTTCAAATACAATCAATAGTTAAATAGTAACAAAATTAACCATTGCCAACAATGAATCAAAAGTCATAATCGCCGGGTCAACCACATTAATAAAGGCCTCCGACATTGTCGGCGGCCCGCGGATCAATAACATCCGCTGCTTAACCGCACTCCTTCAATCGTTACGCTGCCGTGTACCGGCATCACGCCGATTTGAAAGGATGTACGAATTAAACCGGTTTGACTTGCTGTTCAATCAGCTGATTCAGGATGTGAGCGACGCCATTTTCATCATTAGTGAGCGTCACCTCATCAGCCATCTCTTTAATGTCTTCGCGCGCATTGCCCATGGCAAAGCTTTTCCCCGCGATCTTCAGCATCGAAAAATCATTGAGGCTGTCTCCGACGGCAGCTGTTTCCTGAAGGGAAATGCCAAGTTTGCGTGAAAGCTTTTCCAACGCCAGCCCTTTTGACGCCTGAAGATGCTCAATTTCAAAGTTATGCTCGGCTGAAGTGACAAGCGTAATATCTTGCGCATCTTTAAATCGCTTCCAGCCAGTTTCCAGTTTTTCTTTATGAAAAGAAAAAGCTAATATGTTATATACATTGACATCTTTTCCCGCTAAAAACAGGTCGGTATAGGAGCTGATGTATGCATATCCGTTTTGGCTGAGCTGCTGTTCAGCCGCGAGTTCCAGCCTTGAAAGATCGGCCCCCGGATTTGCGCTTTTCAAGCGGTCCAGCTCAATGTCAAGCAGCTCGCGGCCGTTTTGTGGCGTGAAGATCGCTTCATCGCTGAATACCTCATAATAGTAATTCTTTTCTTCAAGCCATTGAAGAATTCCTTCCGCCCGTTTCCGGTCAAGCGGCACCGAGTGGTAAAGGCGGCCTTCAGGATCATGAATTACCGCTCCGTTGGCACTGATAATCCATGTTTTAATACCTGTCGGCTCAAAAATCGCTTGCACATCAAAGGATGCTCTCCCCGTGGCAACCACTACTTCAATCCCGTGTTCCCGCGCTTTTTTAATCGCATCGATGTTTTCATTTGAGATCTTGCTTTCACTGTTTAACAAAGTCCCGTCTAAATCGCCCGCAATCATTTTCATCTGCTGTTTTCCCCCTTAAGTATCGTGATGTTCAGCCACGAGCAGCTCCACATCATGTTCATCAAGCAGTTTCTGAAACGGTTTCGGCGGCAGCCGGTCTGTAATGAGAAGGTCGATGTCACTGAGTTCAGCATACCGGTAAAAATCCGTTCTCCCGATTTTCGAATGGTCGGCAAGCGCTATGACTTGTTTCGCTTGGGAAATCATTTTCCGTTTCACCATGCCATCCTCCTCATGGGCGATTGTAAGCCCGTGTTCGGAAATCCCCACCACGCCGATCAGCGCTTTATCAACATGATAGCATGACAGCTTTTCAATGACGGAGGCGCCGTACAAAAAGCGGTGCTCTTTTTGAAGCTTCCCTCCAAGCAGGTGGATATCAGCACCTTTTCTTGAGGAAAGAACATCCGCAAGGTTAATCGAATTGGTGATGATCGTGCAATTGACATCCGGCAAATGCTCGGCGCACGATTGGACTGTCGTGGAAGCATCCAAAATCATATGGTCGCCTTCTCTGATTAAAGAAGCGGCTGCTTTTCCGATCATGCTTTTCTCTTCGGAAACCATGCCCAGCCTGCCCGAATAGTCTTTGACCTCATCATGAACGGTAGGCAGAATCGCCCCGCCCCTTGTTCTGATAATAGCGCCTTGCTCCTGCAGTTTGACCAGATCCCGCCTTGCCGTATCTCTTGAAACTCCGAATAAAGAACATATTTGTTCAACGGAAATTCGTTTACGCTCTTTTAAATAGTCGATGATGGAAATTAACCTTTCCTCTTGATACACTCGATCATTCCTTCTTTACCCAAGTAAAATTCATTATTTATAAGTGATTATAAGTTATTTAACCGAATAAATCAAGAACACATAAGTAATTATAAGTAAACATAAAGCCTGAGTCCGGTTTCCCGGCCCTCAGGCTCGCACGCTAAATTGAAAATGTTCCATATTGAGAGTGCCAAATTTCACGAAACGCATGGATATCACGGTCTGCAGCCGGATGATCAGCCAAATGGCTTAAAAGTTCAGGGCTGATTGTCGCCTCATGGCTTCCCGCTTCCATGACGGCAAGAATTTGACGGTTATGTTTAAAGCTTGCCGCAAGCACTTTGCAATTTAAACGGTATGTGTTCAATAAGCCGACAATCGTTTTGACAACGCCCGCCCCATTACCATACTCTTGATCAATACGATTGACATACGGCGCGACATAGGAGGCGCCGGCTTTTGCCGCCAGTACAGCCTGTGCAGCGGTATAAACCGTTGTCCCTGTGGTCTGGATGTTTTCAGCCGCAAGCTTTCTGATCGCGTAAAGTCCTTGAGCCGTCACCGGAATTTTCACCGACACGTTTCCATCCAGCCAGTTATAGAGCGCCTTCGCCTGATCGACCATATCCCGCCATTGGTCGGCGATCACCTGGGCATGGAGAGACAGATGCTCGGGAAGGAGCCGCCGAATATCTTGAATCTGCTGTTTAAAGGGTTGCTTTTCCCTCGCGATCAGCGCCGGGTTTGTTGTGACGCCGCCAGCGGGAAATGAATCCAGCAATCTTTCAATCTCCGGTATATGCGCTGAATCAATCAGCATGTTCATCATCGCTTTCCCCTCGTATTTTAATGCATGACCTGCCCTCCGGTTACATTGATCGATTGACCCGTCATATAGGATGCCTGGTCAGAAGCGTAAAATAGGATGGCATTGGCGATGTCATCATACGTACAGCCCCGTCCGAGCGGCACTTTTTCGGTGTACACGCGCTCAACTTCGCTCTCCGGAATGCCGAGCTTTTTCGCGTATTGCGGGATCAAGCTTTGGAACATCGGCGATTTTAACAAATTCCCCGGCATAATGCTGTTCACGCGAATGTTATGTTCGGCAAGATCAAGCGCTAGGCTTTGAGTGAGACCGACGCCTCCAAATTTGGAAGCTGAATAAGCTGTATTATGTTTGCTGCCGACTTTTCCCGATTTGGAGTTAATTTGAATGATTGACCCGCTTCCCTGCTCAATCATGACCTTCGACGTTTCCCTCGCGCAAAGAAAATACCCGGTCAAATTGACTTCGATTGTCCGTTCCCAGTCTTCAAGCTCAAAATCTGTGATTTTATTGCTTTTGGCGATTCCCGCACTATATACCATCACATCGATTTTATTAAATTCCTCCGTGACCCTGCCGATCATTTTTTCCACATCGGCTTCCTTTGTAAAATCCGCTTGAATCCACAGCGATTTGACCCCGTATTGACCGGCTGCATGTTCAGCCGTTCTTTCGGCGTTCTCGCCGTTGATGTCTGCGACCGCGATGTCATATCCCGCCTCTGCCATGCGGTAGGACAGCGCTTCTCCGAGACTTTGGCCGCCACCGCATATCAATGCCACTTTTCCTTTATTCATCTCCATATTGCACCCGCTCCTTATGAGAATCTTTTAACTTGAATACAGTCTCCTGCTGAAACCTCCGGCAGTTGTTCTTTTCGTTCAAGGTACAGCGTTCCCGGCAGCTCGGCTGAAGCCGATCCGTCAAATTTCAGCGTAATATGCCCGAGATTCGTCAGGTTCTGCCGAACGGCTCCGCCAACGGCTGTGATTTTGTATGACTCGCCGCCCAGTATGAGCTCATCGCCTTCATTGAAGTCGCCTTCTACAGGATTTATATCAATTGATAAACAATAATCTTTCAATTCATCCGGAGCACCTTCGCCAAATAAGATGAGCATCTTTTCATCTGAAAATGCCGCTGCGTGAGCTCCGATTTTGTTTATTTTTGTTTCATACAGCATGACCATCATTCTCCCTCCTTAAGAAAACCTCAGCTGTCATACATGCCAAAGCTGGCCAGCCAAGCAATGAAAACGGTTGGCGCCCCCGTCAGAAAACGCGAATACAGCACCGACGGCACTCCGACTTCAACCGTTTCGACTTCCGCTTCCGCAAGACCCAGGCCGACCGGAACAAAGTCGGCAGCCGCTTGCGAATTGATCGCAAATAACGCCGGCAGCGCCAAATTCGGCGGAATGTTTCCTTTGCCGATCTCGACACCGATCAGCGAACCGACAACTTGTGCAATCACCGCCCCGGGTCCAAGGAACGGGGAAAGCAGCGGAAATGAACAAACAAGCGAGATTAATAGCAATCCGGGCAGTGACCCTGCAAATGGTGATAAATATTTGGCAAAAATGTCTCCGATGCCTGACTCTTTAATGATGCCGATCAACAGCGCCACAAAAGCCATGAACGGAAGAATTGTTTTGATAACGGTTTCAATTGCTTCCCGTCCCGCTTGATAAAACGTGCTGACGACCGATCCCATGGCCATCCCGATTGTCGCCATCATCCCTTTCGGCGACTGCTGTTCACTAATTTTTTTCTCTGTGCTATAATGGTTTTGTTTATTTTGCATTTGTTTTTCTTCTGGAATATTAGACTGTTTAGGCTCCTCCACAGCTCCCAGCAGTTTAATATTCTCTTTTTTTACTCCGGAAACATATATATCTTCTGTAATATGGGCGGCAAGCGGCCCGCTTTTCCCGGTCGCCATCACATTGATCGTCGGAATTCGCTTTTGCGGATAAAGTCCGCAGCGCAGCGTCCCTCCGCAGTCGATGATCACAGCGGCCATTTCGCTTTCGGGTACTGTCGTTTTAAAGCCGTCGACCAGGGTGCACCCCGTCAGCTCAGCTAAATGATCCGCAAAATCGGGTTTGTTTCCGCCGGTGACGTACACGATTTTATTTCTCTCTTCATCAGGCGTGATCACCAAAGGCCCGCCAAACCCTCCCGGCCCTTTTGAAACTTCAACCGAACGATAGGAACTCATCTGTAAACCGCCTTTCTTATTTAAGATCAATCGAATCTTTCAAGGCTATGCCCTGCTGTTTCGCGACATAAGCCGTTGTCATATCCGTTACCCAGCCCCTGAGAAAGTTTGTCACAATCCCGACCAGAAGATAGCGGAGAGCAAGCTCGGTCGTTTCATGCCCCAGCGTCGTAATTCCTGCGGCAATCCCGAGGAAAACAAATAGCTCGCCCGGATTCACGTGCGGGAAAAGTCCGTTATGCGTATGACAGGAATAGGATGCAGCCGCATAATAGCTCGGTTTGTATTTTTCAGGCAAGAACCTGCCAAGCGACAGCGTCATTGGATTTGCAAGCATGAACGTACCAATGACAGGCAAAAGCATGTATCTCGTTAATGGATTTTTTCCCGACTTTCTCGCGAGCGCTTCAACGCGCTTTTCTCCTATCAGGCGTATGAGGGCATTCATGGCGACAAGCAGCATAATCAATAAAGGAACAATGTCTGTAAGCATACTGACAAACACTTCTCCGCCATGTCTGAATAAGTCCATAAACTTTTCCGCAAGCCATGTTACGTTTTTCATAATTCACCTCTTTTTTTGATTTGAAAGCTCATCAGTTTTTGAAGCCGTGTTTTCTTCTGCGGGACATCACCCCCTTTCGTGATGATGTCGAATGTTTTCAAGGCATCTTCAATTGCGAGCCGTGTGAGGCGGTCGTGCCGGGCAAGCTCCGCTTGTCCGATTTTCAGCAAATACTTTCCTTCAAACCCTTTTAAAGGCCTGATTCTTGAAAAGACGGTGACGCCTTGCATTTTTGACGCCTTCAAAATTTTATTGCGCTTGTCAATGACAAACAGGACGACCGTTCCGGCTCTGAATAAGCCGGTCTTCCTTCCGACCGCGACTCTTCCCATACGTCTGTATGCGGCGAATGTTCGGTTGAAATGCCTGATTTGCAAAAAACCAAAAACGCTTTGGAGAAGCCATGCAGCTCCAAGGGCGATGATAAAGTAAATGATCATGATTGGTTTCTTACCTCCTCGGCAATTTCTCTTGCTGTTTCGGCAGTTGTCACCAAAATATTAATATAGCGGCCTTTTGCAGCCCCGATAATAGAAGGGACTTTTTCATGGGATTCGGCAAGACCGATGGAATACTCCAAATTCTTTAACCGGTTGATGTCTATCGCGATGGTTCTGTCATGAATCTCTGTTTCTACCAATGCACCCGAATGATCAAAGAAACGCGAGCATATATCTCCGACCGCCTGTTTTTCTTCAAGGCGCTCGATATCCTGATCGCCGTAAAATCCGGTCCAGATCATATTTGAAGAACTAAGCGGCGCTCCGATCCCGACGGCTGCCACGGTAAGGCCGTTCCACAGACTTTCTATTTTTTTGAAATAGTGGGACTTGACGATTTCCTCTTTCGTTTCTTTTTTTTCGACAACGGCTGCCGCGTCTATAAAGTAGGGCGTACCTCCAAAGTCACCGGCAATGCTGTAGACGATGCTGTTCACGTGATATTTCGTATCCATGGCGCCCGGACCGCCGACAAGCGGCACGAATGAAGCGCTCCGTTTTTTGACGCCGTGAAACTCCCCGATCATTCCCGCCATCGTCGTCCCCCATGCGAAGCCTACCGTATCTCCGTCTTTCACGACGCGTTTTAAGATTTCTGCACCGGCTTTGCCGACGAGTTTCTTCTTGTCTTCAGCTGTTTGTTCCGGTTTTGCGTCGCATATGTACACTTCTTTAAGCCCGAGCAGCTGTTCGAGCTCCCGTTCCAAATCATAGTGTGTCCCGATATGGTCATCGATCGTGATTTTAACGATTCCTTCCTCGCGCGCTTTTTTCAGCATGCGTCCGACGGTTGTTCTGTATATCCCTGTTGCGTTTGCAATCTGGCTCTGTGTCATATCCTCTTCGTAGTACATTTTGCAGACTTTGATCAGAAGGCGTTTATCATCCTTCATTTCCATAAGATCACCCTTTACCTTTGCACATTTGTGCAAACATTGATCATTTGTTGTTGTATTCGCTTACATTATACATACGGAATTTTTGGGCGTCAATTTAAATTTGTCTATTTTTTGTCTAAAATAAAAAAACCGGTCATTCAAAACCGGTTATACAGGGGGATATAATAGAGGATATTGATTGATTCTTTTTAAAGAAAGGCGTTTGCAGAAGGAGTTTTACGGTTTAAGCTTCCGCCGGCTCATGGGCTTTTCGGCTTTCTCCCAAAAATCTGACTGATCGGGCGACAACTTCTGTAGTAAAGACGCGTTCGCCTTCTGAATTGACGTATTGGCGGGTCTGGATTCTTCCGCTCAGCCCGATGATGGAGCCTTTTTCGCAATATTCGGCTGTGTTCACGGCAGTTTTGCGCCAGAGGGTGCAATTGACAAAGTCCGCTTCAATTTCGCCTGCTGCATTTTTGAAAGGCCTGTTGACAGCCAGTGTCACATTTGCAACAGGGACACCGTCAGAAGTGTACCGAAGTTCGGGATCTTTAGTCAAACGCCCGACCAGCATGATCTCATTAAACATTTCGTCCCTCCCTTCCTGTTCGGGTATCCCCAGTTTATAAGAGATCGGTATTTAAGCAAAATCCTCATAAAAGAAAAATAACCCGGAAAAAACCCGGGTTCACGTCATAATTTTTGTTTCTTTCTGCCATTAATTAAAAAAATCATCTCATTGTTATTTGAGAAATACGTATTTTTCAGAAACTGAAAAAAAACAGGAGATGCCAGCCACCGCTCTGAGTATACGCGGACATATGAGCCCCCGTCCCAAGCATACAAACGGAATGACAACTCTTTCTGTTTAATCGTTACTTGAAATTCGTATATTTCCATTCTGTCTTTTGTTTCATAGCGAAACACGATGCCTTCATTGGCATACGTGCTGATTTCGTGCTTTTTGTTCCCGGCTGAAAAGCAAATCATAGGCATATATTGACGGCAGTCAGCAGCTGGATTGCTTGCGATCACAAATACTTCTTTTAAGTAAAAATGGTTCATAAGTCACCTCCCGCTCAATATCACCTAAAGTATAAATAAAAATAAAGCATTATAAAATACTTTTTGCAAAATTTAAAATACGAATATGCTCCTATTGCATAAACAAACCAGGGTCAAGAGTTCTTCCAAGCGAATGTGCTATAATGGTTATACAACTATGGAAGCTTGTGAGGTGATACTAGTGAAAACCTTTAGGCTTATTGATTTAAAAATTGTCCGCCAGGATGAAACATCAAAGCGGCTCGAGGAGTTCCCGCTGATCGACGGCCTTATCATTAATAAAGAAGACGGAGAAAACCACTGGATGGTTGAGGGGCTGGTTTCGAAAGAATACCGGTATTTTTTCGAATACCTCCTTCAGGAAGGCAAAGAAGTGAAAACATATGTAACGATCACGAAAAAAAGCAACCGCCCCGCACAGCTGTTAGCGAAGGTCAAAAAGATCACGGTACTAGGCGAGCATGTTTCCGTCTTGTTGGACGGCAAAATGGTCAGCTCAAAGCTGAGGAAAGGCTCCGACAAGATTTTGGAAGATTTAATGAAAGAAGGATATTCCGGAGACCGGCTTCTTGAAGCATTTAAACAAAATATATAGAAAAGGCTGTCTTCGCCGGACAGCCTTTTCGCTATAGCTTTAAGAGCGTTTCGTCTGCTCTTTTAACAAATCCCGTATTTCCTTAAGCAATTCTTCCTGCGGATCAGGAGCAGCTTTTTCTTCTTCGGCATCCTTCTTCTTCAGCTTAGAGATATAACGGATAAATAGAAAAATGGAAAACGAAATAATAAAGAAATTGACGATCGACTGAATGAACAGCCCGTATTTAATTTCGGCATCAACAAATGTGAACGACAGCGCTGAAAAATCCAGGCCTCCTAGCAGAAGACCGAGGAGCGGCATCATTAAATCATTGACAAGCGAAGTCACGATTTTTCCAAAGGCGCCTCCTATGATGACCCCGATTGCAAGATCGATTACATTTCCCCGAATCGCAAAGCTTTTAAATTCTTTCCACATGTATGATCACCTTTTCGCTTTTATGATAAAAAAACAAAATGGGCTTTTACGAAAACCCATTTTGCTACATTATTCCTGTTTTTCGCCAAGAGAAAACATCAATTCGGCTTCACAGACCACTTCTCCGTCCACTTTCGCGACTCCTTTTCCTTTGCCGATGGACCCGCGGAAACGAAGCACTTCAAGCTCAAGATGAAGCTGATCGCCCGGTTTGACCTGCTTTTTGAAGCGGCAGCTGTCAATTCCCGCAAAAAACGCGAGCCTTCCGCGGTTTTCTTCCTTCATCAAAAGCGCCACGGCACCCACTTGCGCAAGCGCTTCAACAATCAAAACGCCAGGCATCACCGGATAATCCGGAAAGTGTCCGTTAAAGAATTCTTCATTTACTGTCACATTTTTATAACCCGCGGCCCGTTTTCCTTCCTCTACTTCTGTCACACGGTCTACCAGCAGAAAGGGATAGCGGTGGGGAATGATTTCTTTAATTTGCTGAGCATCAAGCATCGCCTTGACATCTCCTTTTTCGAAAAATATGTATAGAATGATATGTCAGTGCCTTATTCTGTACATCTGGAAGTATATTATGAAACGGAATCTTTTTCAACAAAAGATGAGAGACAACGCTGAAAATAAAAAAGAGCCTGAACCAAACGTCGTTTGGCCGGCTCCTGTTTTGCTGTGCTAGCGAACTGAATTGATCAGCCCCATCATTTGATCGCCCATCGTGATGGCGCGGGAATTCATTTGATAAGACCGCTGCGAAGAGATCAGGTCGGTCATTTCCTTCGATACATCGACATTTGATGATTCGAGGAATCCTTGTTTTAGAGAAATGTCCTGCCGCCCGGCTCCGTTCAGATTGATAAGAGCCGTTGCTCTCAATTCATCGCTGACAGAAAAAAGATTGCTTCCTTCCTCTGTTAGAGCTTGAGGTTTGACAGCCCGGACGATTCCCAGGTTAAAACGCAACGGCGCTTCACCCTGATTGTCTGAGGAAACGGTGACACTTCCCGAATCGTCGACTTTGATGTGTTTATAGCGCTGGTTGAAGCGGATGGGATTTCCGTTTTCGTCAAGAACGGCATGCCCTTCTTTCGTCACCAGCTGCATCTGGTTGGCGTTTCCCGCCGCAGGCGTCAGGTAAAATGCTCCGTCTCTTGTATATTGCACTTCCCCGTCGACATTGACCTGGAAGTACTGATAAGGAGAAGTCAGTGCGATATCAAGATCGCGGCCCGTCTCCTTAAGGCTTCCCTGTTTATGTGTCAGCCGGTCGGTCATGACGGCTCCGACGCCGAGCCGAAGTCCGGGCGGCGTCTTTCTGCTTGCCGCAACTTCATTATTTTTCTCGTTTACCTGTTCAATCTGCTGCCTGATCAGCTCCGAAAAGCTTGTGTTTTTCGCCTTATATCCCGTTGTATCGGTATTTGCAAGATTATGGCTGATATTATCAATTTGTTTTTGCAGTTCAAACATTGTGTTTGAAGCCGTGATCATGGACCTAAGCATCGTTTTTCCACATCCTCCATTTACGCTGATCGCGATCGGTCATTATCCGATCCTTCCAATCTCATTGGCCGCCTTTTCCATGCTTTTATCATAAGCCTGTAGAACTTTTTGGTTGGCTTCAAACGAGCGGTAGGCAGCGGTCATTTCCGTATAGGCTCTCGTTACGTCGACATTCGACCGTTCCGTCATTCCCTGCTTGACAGAATAAGTGACTTCGGGATTGCCGACTGCGCTTGGCAGCGCCTCACCGTTTTCAGTACGATACAGATCATCGCCTTCTCTTGCTAAATTTCTCGTATCGAGCGCGATCCTGACATCGATCCTTCCGAGATTTTGGCCGTTTTCAGTCACCGTTCCGTCCTCAGCGACTTGAAAATTCTCGCTTCCCACCGTAATCGGCCGGTTTTCCGTTGAAAGGACGAGTCGGCCGTTTATTGTCAATTGATTGTTTTCATTTAAAGAAAAACGGCTGCTTCTTGAATAGCGTACATCCCCATTTTCAAGCCGGACCGTGTAGAAAAGCGCTGCTTTATCGTTTGTTTCCCCGTTGACCGGAACTTCGGTTTCGCTGATTGCAATATCTGTCGGCGCATTCGTGCTTTGCAGATCGCCTTGCGAGAATTGAGGCTTCAGTTCCTGCATGTATACCCCTGTATTGATAGAACCGATCGGCGTCTGTGTTGAAAACGAACGCGAAGCGCTGCCGGCCTTGACAGAATCGGATTCAATCCGGCTCAAAAGCATTTCCGGAAAAGAACGGATTGACCCTTGGTCTTCTTTATATCCCGGCGTATTTGCGTTCGCGATATTATTCGTCAGCATCTCTGTGCGGCGCTGCTGGGTGATCATTGCTGAAGTCGCTGTATAAAGTCCTTTTAACATCATTTCACCTCAAATAAGTGTCATGCTCCAGAGTTTCTCTCGAAAAAACCTCTTTTGCGAAAGGCTTGCAATTTATATTTGCTAATACAGAACATTTGTTCTATAATGGTATTCAAACATACTACTCTTTTTATCGGCAGCCATTCGGTTCCTTTAAAGCATTTCACATAAAAAACCTCATTCTAAAAAAGAATGAGGCTTCTGATCAGCTCAGTTTGCGCTTAGGAAGCTTGTCCATGTTATCAAGCATGACACCCGTACCGACTGCCACACAATCCATCGGATTTTCGGCAACGAGAACCGGCACTTTCAGTTCTTCGGCAAGAAGCTGGTCAAGACCGTTTAACAATGCGCCGCCTCCTGTAATGATAACGCCTCTGTCGATAATGTCGGCTGACAGCTCAGGCGGCGTTCTTTCGAGCACCTGCTTGGCAGCCTGTACAATGACAGATACAGATTCGCGCAGCGCTTCTTCCACCTCTTTGCTCGTTACCGTAATGGTTCTCGGCAATCCTGTGACCATGTCGCGGCCGCGGATGGAAATTTCCTCGTGACGTGCGTCTGGGAAAACAGTTGCGACTTTAATCTTAATGTCTTCGGCTGTCCGTTCGCCTATGAGCAGCTTGTACTCGCGTTTGATGTAGTTCAAGATTTCAAGATCAAACTTGTCCCCAGCCATTTTAATAGAAGAGGCGGTGACAATATCGCCCATTGAGATGACTGCGATATCTGTCGTTCCACCGCCGATATCAACTACCATGTTTCCGCTTGGCTGGAAAATATCCATTCCCGCTCCGATTGCGGCCACCTTAGGTTCTTCCTCCAAATAGACATGCTTTCCGCCGCTTTTTTCGGCAGCTTCTCTGATAGCCTTCTGCTCCACAGAAGTAATATTTGTAGGGCAGCAAATCAGCATGCGCGGCTTTGAGAAAAGACCTTTTACATTCAGCTTGTTAATGAAATGCTTCAGCATGGCTTCCGTTACTTCAAAATCGGCAATGACGCCGTCTTTTAATGGACGTATCGCAACAATATTCCCAGGTGTACGTCCTACCATTCTCCTTGCTTCTTCACCGACAGCGAGCACTTTCCCATTGTTTTTGTCAAGAGCAACGACTGATGGTTCATTTAAGACAATACCTTTTCCTTTGACATGGATCAGCACATTCGCTGTACCAAGGTCAATACCAATATCCCTTGCAAACATCTATCTATATCCTCCTCGAAATCTGTTTCACAGCAATGTCCACATTCTGCCCTAATTATATATTTTATCATAAATATTAGAAAAAAAAGAGAGCTTATTAAAGTTCTTCATAAAATTTTTGTGGCTTTTTACGGAGGATACCGGGAAATTCTGATAAACGCTGTTCGTTTCTGAGCCATTATTCCTTATTGCACGGGTTCTCTTTCAAAGATTTCCTCTTTCTTGTATTTTAGTTTTGTCGCTTCTCCGCCCCGCAAATGTCTGATTGATTTATGATAATCAAGAATTTCTTTTACTTCATTGGCCAGGTCAGGATTAATTTCAGGCAGCCTTTCTGTCAAATCTTTGTGAACGGTACTTTTGGAAACACCAAACTCCTTCGCTATCACACGAACCGTTTTTTTCGTCTCCACGATGTACTTCCCTATCTTGATTGTTCGCTCTTTGATGTAATCGTGCACACCACTCGACCTCCCTAAAATGGATGTGAGAAGTGTGAAATGAGATCCGTCTTGTGAAAAAATTCGCTATTTGCGCAGCTTCTTCGTTTTATGCTTTTCCAAGTAGAATTTTGAAATACTCCCACGATCCCTCACCTCAAACACTCTCTTTGTTAGGTTTGTATCAGTGTATTAGCATTTAAATGGGATTATGCTAAAAACTCAAGGAGGACAAGGGCCTTCTCTGATAATTTTATTTCGGGCTTCAAAAATTTTAACTTTACACTAATCCTGACTTCCGATAAAATGAGTAAAGTTTATTATTTACCTAGGTAACTATTTTGAAGGAGTCCGGGAATGGAACACATCAATCGAAAGATTATTCACCAGCTCAATCAAAGCACGCGGATGGTTGCGAAAAAAACGAATGAACAGCTCGAAGCGTACGGCCTTTACGGTTCACAATGGTCGATCCTATACTGTCTTCACACTTACGGACCGATGACGCAAAAAGACATATGGACTTACTTGCACGTCGAGGCGCCGACCGTGACGAGAACCGTCAGCCGCCTCGAAAAAAACGGCTGGGTTGAACGGATACAAGGCGATGACAAACGGGAAAAAGTCGTCAAAATGACAGAAGAAGCCAAAATTAAATATGATGACATTCAATTAAAAATGAAAGAATTTGAAGAGGAAATGCTTTCCGTATTTGAAGAACGGGATAAAAAAACACTTCAAAGGCTGTTAAATCAATTATTAGAAGGACATCAGGAGGAGTTGTAGCCTATGAAGCAAGCTGAACCCATTTGGACCAGGGATTTTATCATGGTCGTTTTGATCAATTTATTTATATTCGTCTATTTTTACGCACTGTTGACCGTGCTTCCGGTCTATGCAATGCAGGAGCTCGGCGGCTCCGAGTCAGAGGGCGGCCTTTTGATCAGCGGCTTCATGCTGTCCGCGATTTTTGCGAGACCGTTTTCGGGAGCCGTTATTGAACGTTTTGGCAAAAAAAGAATGGCGCTCATCAGCGTCGTGCTGTTTACTTTGGCATCATTTCTTTATATCTTCATTCATGATATCTACCTGCTGCTCGGCATTCGCTTTTTCCAAGGCATTTGGTTCAGCATCATCACGACGGTGACGAGTGCAATTGCAGCCGATTTAATTCCGCCGGCCCGCCGCGGAGAAGGTTTGGGCTACTTTGCCATGTCGATGAATTTGGCGGTTGTCATCGGTCCGTTTATCGCGTTGAACCTGCTGGATAAAATGAGTTTTTCCGATCTGTTTATTTTATTTTCAGGAATCGTCACTGTGGCCATCCTCTGCACGGCACTGGTCCGGATTCCTAAAGGAAGCGACATCCGTTCGGCCGTGTTCAGGTTGTCTTTTTCCAACATGTTTGAAAAGGGCGCGATTCGGATTGCCACGGTCGGATTGTTCGTGTCGTTTTGTTATTCAAGCGTCATTTCCTTCATCTCTGTTTATGCCAAATCTCTCGGCCTTATTGAAGCAAGCAGCTATTTCTTTATGGTGTTCGCGGTGACAATGATGATCACGCGGCCGTTTACGGGAAAACTGTATGATAAAGTCGGCCCTGGAGTCGTCATTTATCCGTCCATTATCATTTTTTGCGCCGGGCTTTTCCTGCTTGCTTTTACAAACAGCAGCGGGATGCTTTTACTATCCGGAGCTGTCATCGGCATCGGCTACGGATCTATCACACCGTGCCTTCAGACCTTGGCGATTCAGGCTTCGCCGCCTCACCGGAGCGGCTATGCAACGGCGACTTATTTTACGCTGTTTGATACCGGGATCGCAGTCGGATCCTATGTTTTTGGGTTGGTTGTGGCACAAGCCGGTTTTTCAAACATCTATTTATTCTCAGGCGTTTTTGTGCTCATCAATCTGTTTCTGTATACGTGGAGCCAAAAACCCGCACTCGCAAAGGAGAAGCGGGATATATCGATGGCTGAATAAGCCGTTCAACCTCGCCGGGCCGGGATTGCCCGGCTTTTTTCATGCAAGCTGATACAGGCCGATCTGTCATTTAATGAAACTTTTGCAAAATCAAATACGTCTCCTAACTGTCTGACCAAAAACTACTACTCTATTAAAAAGGTGATTTTTTGAACTATTGGCTATTTACACGCATTCATCAATTAGCAAACCACAACCACATCCTGGACAGCGCTATGATTTTGATTACAGAAAAAGCAATTTACATGTATGCGCTCATTTTGCTTTTAATCTGGATCTTCGGAAACCGTTCTTATAAAATGACCGTTCTTCAGGCAGGTGTGACGGGTATTCTCGGATTGGCGGCAAATTATTTGCTGTCATTGGTTTACTATGAGCCAAGGCCGTTTGTCGCTCATCATGTGGACGTATTGATTCATCATGCTGCCGACGCTTCATTTCCCAGCGATCATACAACCGGGGCGTTAGCCATTTCGATCGCATTTTGGCTTTATCATCGGAAAATTGGAACCTGCCTGATTGCTTTCGGGTTATTGACGGGCTTTTCCCGTATTTGGGTCGGACACCACTACCCTGTTGACGTTTTAGGCAGCATTTTGGTCGCTTTATTTGTATCACTCGTTATGTTTAGATTCTCAGCGTATGTGCAGCCGCTTTTTGAACGGATCATCTCACTCTACGAATCGATCTTGCGGAAATTGCGGAAAGCCGTATCCAGAACGGCATAAGAAAACACCCGAATCTCATGATTCGGGTGTTTTTCATTTCCTTAACCTTTTAAAGCTTCGGTTAACGGCGGAACAATTTGTTTTTTGCGGGATACAACGCCTTTCAGTGTCGCTGTGTTGTCTGACAATGTGACATTGAACGCTTTTTCCACTGCTTGTGCAGCTTGTCCTGAAGCCACAACAACCGAGTCGTTTGTTAAAATGTCGGTTACCACAAACACAAATAAATCCAATCCTTTTTCAGACACCACTTTTGCAAGTTCTGCGTCAACTTCCTCTTTGCGGGAGAGCACGTCGTTTGTATCGACAGTGTTAACTTGCGCGATCTCTACTTTATGGCTTCCCATCGTAAACTCTTTTGCGTCAAGAGAGAGAAGCTGAGGAATCGTTTTTGCGCTCAAATCAGCTCCGGCCTTCAGCATATCGAGTCCATAGCTGTCGGCATCAACGCCGGCAATCGCAGCCAATTCTTTTGCAGCTTTGACATCTTCGTCCGTGCAAGTCGGAGATTTGAATAAGAGGGAATCTGAGATGATCGCCGACAGCATCAATCCTGCGATATCTTTTTTAATTTCGACGCCGTTTTCTTTATAGAGCTTGTTTAAGATCGTTGCCGTGCAGCCTACAGGCTCTGCGCGATAATACAGAGGGTCGCTCGTTTCAAAATTGGCGATCCGGTGGTGATCGATGACTTCAAGCACGCGAACTTGATCCAGGTCATCGACGCTCTGCTGGCGCTCATTATGGTCAACCAGAATCACGCTGTCAGTTTCATTCGCAACAGTGTTCACAAGGCGGGGTACTTCTGCATTGAATTTCTCAAGCGCGAATTCGGTTTCGCCGTTGATTTCGCCGAGACGGACGGGTTCTGCGTCGATGCCGAGCTCCTTTTTTAATTCGGCATATGCAATCGCTGAACAAATCGTATCCGTATCCGGATTTTTGTGGCCAAAAATAAGTACTTTACTCATGATATAACTCCTTACTGTTGTTTTTATAGTAAGCTTACCTGACAATAAAAAAATCTGCAAATCTGTCACTTATTTTAATATGTACGAAGTGTTTTGTCATTTTAAAAATAAAAAAAGAGCCGTTCGGCTCTCAGCTTGTAGAGAAACCTATGTTTTTCTACAAGCTTTTTTGTTTTAAATGGTTTTGATGTGTTTTGTCATCTTTATAAAAGAAATAGAAAAAGTCCTCCCACACCCCTAGCCTAGCTTCGC